>JABHAA010000073.1 GCA_018674495.1 Rhodospirillaceae bacterium
CTATCGCCGCGCCGATCAAAGCCGCGGGTCACCTGATAATGGCCGTCGCCTTCGACACGGCGGATAATGCGGTCCATCATGGCGACCGCTTCCACCGGATAGTCGCCGGCTGCGGTTTCCGCCGACAGCATGACCGCGTCGGCACCGTCGAACACGGCAGTAGCCACGTCAGACGCCTCGGCCCGGGTCGGCGTTGGAGAACCAATCATGGATTCCAGCATCTGCGTGGCGACGATCACCGGTTTGCCTTCATCGCGGGCCTTGGCGATGATTTTTTTTTGCAGGCCGGGCACGTCTTCGGGCGGCGCCTCGACGCCCAAATCGCCGCGCGCCACCATCACCGCGTCGGCTAACTCGACGATCTGGTCCAGATGTTCGATAGCCAGGGGCTTTTCCAATTTCACCAGTACGCCGGCACGCCCGCCGATCAATTTGCGCGCCTCGGCCACGTCTTCGGGCCGCTGCACAAAAGACAGAGCCACCCAGTCGGCGCCAAGTTCGAGCCCGAATTGCAGATCGCGCCGATCCTTTTTGGTCAGCGCCGATAGTGCCAGAAGCGCGCCTGGAATATTTACCCCCTTGGAATCAGAAAGCACGCCGCCAACCTCGACCTCGGTGTCCACGAAATCGGCGCCAGCTTCGATCACCCGGAGGCGGATTTTGCCGTCGTCGAGCAGCAACGGCGCGCCGGCCTCCAGGGAAGGGAATATTTCTGGATTGGTAATCGACGCCCGCGCAGCTGAGCCCATTTCGCCGCTGTCTCCATCCAAGTGGAAGGCGGCGCCTTCGACCAACTGTACCGAGCCATCAGTAAAGGCGCCGACGCGAATTTTGGGGCCCTGCAAATCCATGATGATGCCCGCCGGGTGGCCGAACTCGGCCTCCAGCCCGCGCACGATATCGTAGCGCGCTTTTTGCTCGGCGTGGGTTCCGTGGCTGAAATTCAGGCGAAACACATCGGTACCGGCTTCATATAGCGCGCGGATGCGCTCCGGCGTCGAAGACGACGGACCCAATGTGGAGACAATACGTGCCGCCCGGTGGCGTCTCATGAGCTATGCCTCAATTGACAGGGTAATTCCTTCACCCGATATTCACCCATTTGCAATTAGGCTGTCACGCAATAATGCGTTGAAATTTTTGACATATTTGTGACAGGCTGAAGCCTTGCCGCTACAATCGGGCAAATGGGCCGGAAAGCCGGCGCCGCCTGCAAGCACCGAAATCGGAAACGATGTTTAATATTTTTTCTAAGAAAAAGGCTGAGAAGCCGAAGGCCAAGAAGTCCAAAAGCGCCAAGGGTGCCAAGGGTGCCAAGGCTAAGAACGCCAAAGGCAAAAGCGGCAAGAATACCGGCGCCGAGGCCAAGGCTTCAGAAGAAACAGTGGCCGAGGCTGCACCCACGGCCAAATCCCGGGAAATCTTGTTGGCCGAAATTCCCGCCGCGCCAAAACGCAAACGTCCAAAACCCGTTGATGCAAGCCAATCTCTGGATGCAGCCAAGGCGGCGCTGCAATCTGATGGGCCCGGCGGCAAGCCCCGGACGGGCCGCAATGAAGTCATTGCCCAGGCGTTGGCCGTGCATAGCGCCCAATCCCGGCTGCTCGACGATCTGGACCCGGACCTCAAACAGCGCCTGCGCGCCCTGGCCATGCAGAAGCTGATTCTAGACCGAGACGAATAATTTCGGCCATAAATTCGTTGAATTTTGTGGGTTTTGGCCCAATTATTCGGCCATCACCTTTTATTTCGAAACATCCGTCACAATTTATTGAGTAGACACAAATTTGATCGAGGCGCGCGGCCATGTCGCAAGAAGAAAATCTGACACTGAAAACCGAGCTAGCTGGTCTGTTTCACTATATCCAGCGGGTGCGCACCGAGATTGCTGCCATCAATAGTCCGGCGGACGAAGACAACAATTTCGAGAATATGAGCGATCAGCTCGACGCCATTGTCGAAGCCACGGAGCAAGCCACCGATACCATCATGTCGACGGTGGAAGCCAATGAAATCCTCTTAGGCGAAGTGCGCGCGAGTATCGATGATGCGGATCTGCAAGCTAAAATCGATCAGATATCAGCCAGCAATATGGGCCTGTTTGAAGCCTGCTCGTTCCAGGACATCACCGGCCAGCGAATTACCAAGGTGGTGCGCTCGCTCACCTATGTGGAGGAGAGGGTCAACAAGTTGATCGAAGCCTGGGGCCGGTCCGAGCTGGAAGAGATTACTATCGCTCTCGAAAAAAATAAGACCGAGGACGAAAAGTTGCTACACGGACCACAACGCGAAGGCGTCGCCATCAGCCAGGACGACATCGACGCCTTGTTCGATTAGCGGGTTTGGGCAACGGCGTTGCCGGAGCGATCCAGGCTCTAGATATACCGGCGCCGGATTAATTGTGTACCACGACAAAATTGCGCTTCGCCTGGCGTTTTGAATAATCAACAAACTCCTCTGCCGTCCAGCCGCAATCCTGCGTCAATTGTTCCCAATTGCGGACCGATAACATCGTCCACAATAGATCGACCGCCCTATCCCCAGTCCATTCGGGGGACAGGGCATTGTCGCTATCGAGTGCGGCAATGGCAGCCTGGCACCCTTCACGCACCGCCTGCATCCGCTGGCTCCAGGCTTCGGCGGCGTCCGCGTCGGTGTCCTTGACGGCCAGCAATGCCCGCGCGACACCATAAATTTCCGGGATGTAACTGCCCCAGGCTTCGATAAAGGCGTCCAGCCTTTCGATCCCGCTAGCGGATGTCCGGCTGGCAGCCAGACGCGCATCAATGCCTTTGACATCATCGATGTAGCGGGTCGTGGCAATCAACAGGTCCGCCCGGTTGGCAAAGTGCAGGTACAGGGCCTGACGCGAAATGCCAGCCTCGGCGGCAATATCCGACATGCGGACATTTTGGCCCAAGCGGTCTTCCATCAACTTCCATGCCGCTTCGAGAATGCGCGACCGGGTATCCAATTTCGTACTTGACATTATGTAAAGTAACCCGTATTTGTCACTAAGTCAATTGACATTGTGTCAACCAACAACGGAGAGAATTATGAAAATCATTATATTTGGATCCACCGGAACGATCGGGCGCCAGCTGGTTCAACAGGCATTGGACCACGGCCATGCGGTGACCGCGTTTGCGCGGAAACCTGAGCGGCTGGAAGCCACCCACGCCAATCTTACACGCGCTGCCGGCGATGTCCTTGATGGGGGGCGCGTCGCCGAAGCGATCGAAGGCCACCATGCCATCTTGTGCGCGCTAGGCGCCGGGCGAAAAGGCAAGGTACGATCCGCCGGCACCGCCAATATCGTGGCTGCCATGGAGCGGCACGGCGTTCGCCGGCTGGTCTGTCTCTCCACACTCGGCGTCGGCGATAGCCATCAAAATCTGAACTTTTTCTGGCGGCGTGTCATGTTTGGATGGTTTCTGAAAGACGCCTTTGCTGATCATGTGGAGCAGGAAGCGGCGGTTGCCCAAAGCAGCCTCGATTGGACCATTGTTCGCCCTGGCGCCTTCACCGGAGGGCCGGCCACGGGTCTCTATAAGCACGGCTTCGCGGCAACGGAAACCGGCTTGGATTTAAAGATATCGCGGGCCGACGCGGCCGGCTTCATGTTGTGCCAATTGGGCGACGATGCCTACCTGCACCAGTCACCGGGCCTCTCTTACTAATTGGTCTGGGCTCAATAATGGGCGCGCTCCATGCGCCTCAAAGGCTCAATTCGCGCATGGCGTTAACCAACCCATCCGGTCAAGCCTGCCCCAAAATAACCAGGCCCAAATATATACCAATTCCAAACACCGTATGGACCGACAGACTCGCGGCGCGAACGAAGTTTGGTTTGGCGGCTTTCGCGGCGAACACCCCAAGACCAAGGCCCGGCATCAGTATGAGCCATGGCGCGGCAACCGTGATGATGCCAAATCCGATGGCAGTATCCATTGCCGGTGGTTCGCCCAAGATGAATTGAGTGCCAACCAGGTACATCGCCACATATAAGAACGCGACGATATAATGGAATACCCACCCCAAAATCAATTCACCCGGGACGGCAAGAGCATCGTGATTCGTGTCTAGAATAACCGAGCCTCTAAAAATATTGGCCACCCAGCGGCCAACCAAATGCCAATCACGAGTTTTGCCCAATAACCGTTCTAGCGCGAACTCGTACAGGTCTGTGACAATATTTGCGCTGACTGCGATAATCAAAATGTCAGAGAGAGATATCATAATGTTTGCTCGAATATATTGAACACCTAGCGATGCGCCTCAGTGGCTCAATTCGCGCATGGCGTTATCGAGCCCACCCAGGGTCAGCGGATACATACGCCCGCCCATAATCTGGCGCATAAGCTGCACCGAAGGCGTTGCCTGCCAATAATTTTGCTTCACCGGATTGAGCCAGACCGCACGGGAGTAAACATCCAGCATGCGCTGCATCCAGACCGCGCCCGGCTCTTCGTTCCAATGCTCGACGCTGCCGTTGGGATAGGTGATCTCGTAGGGGCTCATGGTGGCATCGCCGACGAAGATCAATTTGTAGTCGGCGCTGTAGGTGTGCACTAGATCATAGACCGGATAGACCTCGTCATGGCGGCGGCGGTTGTCCTTCCAGACGCCCTCATAAAGGCAATTGTGGAAATAGAAATATTCCAGATGCTTGAACTCGGTGCGGACGGCGGAAAACAATTCCTCGCAAACGCGCACATGGGGGTCCATGGAGCCGCCGGCATCGAACAATAACAACACTTTCACTGCGTTGTGCCGCTCGGGCACCATTTTCAAATCCAGGAAGCCGGCGTTGCGCGCCGTCGAATGGATGGTGTCGGGCAAATCCAATTCTTCGGCGGCGCCCTCGCGGGCAAAATGACGAAGGCGGCGTAGCGCCATCTTGATGTTGCGGGTGCCGATCTCCACATCCGCGTCCAGATTCTTGAACTGGCGTTTGTCCCAAACCTTGACCGCCCGGTTGTGGCGGTTCTTATCCTGGCCGATGCGCACCCCTTCCGGGTTATAGCCCCAGGCGCCGAACGGCGAGGTGCCGCCGGTGCCGATCCATTTGGAGCCGCCCTGATGCGCCTCGTCCTGTTCGGCCATCCGTTCTTTGAGGGTTTCCAAAAGTTTTTCCAAACCGCCCAAGGCTTCGATCTCGGCCATTTCTTCGGGGCTCATCATCCGCTCGGCGATCTTGCGCAGCCAGTCTTCGGGAATTTCATCCAGCAGGCTTTCTTCGGCGCTCCGCTCCAATCCCTTGAAGCAGGTGCCGAACACGCGATCGAACTTGTCCAGATTGCGCTCGTCCTTGACCAGACAGGCACGGCTCAAGAAATAGAAATTATTGACGTTATAATCGGCGACGCCCTTTTCCATGCCCTCAATCAGGGTCAAATATTCCCTGAGCGTTACCGGAACATTGGCCTTTTTAAGGGATAGGAAAAAATCGACAAACACGCCCTAGCGCTCCTCGCGCCGGTTGAGGAAGGCCAGACGTTCGAATAATTGCACGTCCTGTTCGTTCTTGATCAGCGCGCCATAAAGAGGCGGGATCAGATCTTTGCGGTTTTCCGATTTCAGCGCCTCCAAGGGAATATCCTCGGCCATCAACAACTTAATCCAATCCAGCAATTCCGAGGTGGAGGGTTTCTTGCGCATGCCGGGCACATCGCGCACCTCGAAAAACGCGTTGAGCGCGGTGCGTACCAGATTCTTTTGGATATCGGGAAAATGCACCTGGACAATTTCGGTCATGGTTTCAGTATCCGGAAAAGAAATGTAGTGAAAGAAACAGCGGCGCAAGAATGCGTCCGGCAATTCTTTTTCGTTGTTGGATGTGATGATAACGATTGGCCGTTGGATGGCCTCCACCCGCTCGCCGGTCTCATAAACATGAAACTCCATGCGGTCCAGTTCGAGCAAGAGATCGTTGGGAAATTCAATGTCCGCCTTGTCGATCTCGTCGATCAAGAGCACCGGGCGCTCTTTGGCGACAAAGGCTTCCCACATTTTTCCAGGGCGGATGTAGTTGCGGATGTCGTGCAC
>JABHAA010000020.1 GCA_018674495.1 Rhodospirillaceae bacterium
CAAGACGGCTTATGCCATGGACGACGCGCACCGGGAAAAGCTGCTTGAAAAAGAGTTCGCCGGGCGCGGCAAGATCGACATCAGCCGCTTCAAGGGCCTGGGCGAAATGCCGGTGCAGCAGCTTCGCGAAACCGCCATGAGCGTCGAGACCCGGACCTTGCTTCGGGTCACGGTGCCCTTGCGCCACACCGATGATGAAAAGCGCGAAGCCCGCGACACCGAAGAGCTGGTCGAACAGCTCATGGGCAAAAAGCCGGAACTGCGCCTCGCCTTCATCCAAGAACACGCCAAGGAGCTCGAAGACGGGCTCATCGATGTGTGAGGGAAGCGCATCTAAGCCGCCGCCCGCCAGACGACAATCGAATAGGCCTCATGAAAAGTGCTGCCGAAGCCGGTGCGGTGGATTTTGAGAATTTCGATCTCCCCGGTCGCGGCGCGGGCCTGCAGGGCGTTAAGGAAGCCCGTCAGGTAGCCGCGCTTGGCATGGTAGGCGAGGGCGGCGGCATCGAAGGGATTGTCCGCATCGTAGAGCTCGGCGATGGGCTCCAAGTGCAGGGCAACGGCGGGTTTGAGGCCGATCAGGTAATCCAGGAACGGCTCGAAATCGCTGCCCAATTGTTCCATGGCGTGCAGGGTCATGATGCCGGCGCCGGGCGCCACGGCGATGGCCTCGGCGCCCTCCAGGCTTCCCATGTCGAAGCGGACGCCGTTCATTTGGGCGTTCTCGGCCAGCCCGATCAGGCGCATCAGCTCTTGGGACGGCTCCGCCCAATCGGCGCCGGTGAGGCGGAGGCCGGGGTTAAGCCGGTGCAGCTGGTAAAGGTTCTGGCCGGTGCCGCAGCCGAACTCGATCACATCGGAGAGCCCGGTGAATAGCTCTTGGAACAGGGCGGCGCGGAATGCCGCGTAGAGGCGGGGCTCAAACTGGGTGTTGGCGGCGCGAATATAGCGGCCATCCAGGCGCAGCACGTCGTGGCGGAAATATTGCGGCGCCAATGTGGTTTCGGAGACGCCGTCGCGGCGCACCCGCTCTAAAATCTCGCCCCAGCCCTGCTGCCAGCGCTGGATGGCGCCGGGCCCGGCGACGGTCAGCTTGGCATCCAGCAATATATCGCGGGCGCGCTTTTGGATGACAGCGGTCTCGGCCGCATCGAGGAATTGATATTCGAGGCCATCGGGCGCCGCCGCTCCGCCGTCCATATCCAACAGGCGCGCCAGATCCCCGGCGGTGATGCGCTCGCTTTCAGCCATCGATGAATTTGATCGGAAACTGGGCGGCGTAGTCGTTGGAGGTGGCGATATCGGGGCCGTCATAATCGGCAAGGGTTGCGCCCGACGTAAGCACCCGCCCGGCGCCGATATCGGCCCAGTCTTCCGGCGCCAGATAGTTGTCCAGCCGGGTGCCGGGCGCCAGATCGTCGCTGGCCAGCGTCTCGCTTGGCAGGAAGCGGAAATCGATGGACAGTCGCAGACTGTCGGAATTTTTCTGCGTCGCGTGGATCAAATAGGGATCGGCCAGCAGCAACGCGCCAGGCGTGAGACCGGCATCATATTCGCGCCCGCCCTCGGCCAGATGGGCGCCGGCGTCGAAATCATCGAGTGGGCCCATGAGCTTTTCGGGGAAGGACAATGGCTCTATCCATTTGATGCCGGTTTTGCCGGCGGCGCCGAATACGGGGAGGAACGCCATGATGGCGCCCGCCGGCTCGCCGGCCCACATGTCCGAATGCATTTTCGCCGACGCCCGGGGCCGGCCATCGACGGCCGCGTCGGGGCGGCCATTGACGAGGCGGATATTCACCGGCGCGTGCACGGCGCGGGCATGGCCGGCCAATCCAAAGGCGTTGAATATTCCGGCAACGGTCTGGTGCACCAGATTATAGGCCGCGTAGGTTTGCCGCTTCGGCAAGACCAGCCCGTTGGGCGTGATATTGGGAAGCCCGGCAATGGCGCCCCGCTCGGTCTCGATCAAATCACTGCCGAGATCAAATTTCCGGTCCCGGTAGTAGGCATCGAGGGTCACATAGAGGTAAATATTGACCGCGTTCCGAAGCCGCCCAAACATGGCCGTATCCAGGGCAAGCGCCTTCAAAAGCGGGAAATCCTGGTCCAACGGGCCCGCGCCGCAAATGCGGGCGAGGCGGCCGGCGCGCTCGGCAAAGGCGGTCTGGGTCTTCATTTTTGTGCGCACCCTTACCCGGCCATTGCCAATTGGCGGAGGGCTTCGAGGGCGACCGGTTCTAGTTGCGGTGACATGTAATCCTCAATGGCGCCAAAAAATGATTTCACGTACAACAAGGCGCTCGCATCCAGCCCGGCGCTACGGGCCGCGATCACATCGATAAAA
>JABHAA010000018.1 GCA_018674495.1 Rhodospirillaceae bacterium
AAAGACGGCGCAGCCGCCCGCCGAAATGCAGCGGATATAATCCTGGCGGGCGCTGTAATATTCGCCGCCCAGGAGCTGCAGGAAGCGATCGCCGGGCGCAAAATCGTTTTGGACGCTGATCCGCTCCACCCCGGCGGCCTGGGTGAGGTAGCCCAATTTCGGCTTGCCCGCCGACGTGCCCGATGTGCGCATTACCGTGAACAGGCTTTCGCCGTCACTATCGATGGGAAAGTCGATGGGCCGGAGCGCCTTCAGCGCGGCCAGCCCGCCCGGCGGCGGCGCCAGGGTTCGGGTCCAAGGGCTTGCACCGGTGCTATCGGAAATAACCCAGTCGATGTTTAGGCTTTTGCAGAGCTGGCGGACGGCCGCCGGCTTATCACTGGTGTAAATCGGGACCTGACCGGCGCCGAGGCGGGCCACAGCCAGGGACGCCACCAGATTTTGCACCGGCGCGGCCAGCAAGATGCCCACCCAATCGCCACTTTCGAGCCCCTGGTCCTGGAACGATTTGGCGGATCGGGATACCGCCCGGTCTAGATCGGCGAAGCTAAGCGCGCCCATATTGGTGGCAATGGCGGACGCATCCGGGGTTTGCGATGCCTGGGTGGCCAGGAGGTTGGTGACGTTCATCGGCTCTAAATTGCCTTGCTGGTTGCGGCAATACCCATTTTGCACGGGGCGCGCCGCCAAATCCAGAGGCCAATAAAGAAGCGGCTCCGCCCGTTGCCCGACGAAGCCGCTTCCAATCAGTGGTCCTTCATACCCCAAAGGGTCCCTGGGATTTTCTGACGAGATCCAGACGCTCTGAGAGGCTTTGCAGCCCCTTTCCACGTCCGCATCTGAGCAAATTTTAACCGGCGGGCGAGATGCCGGACAAGAGACATTCGATCCACACCCTTGTGGAACCTGGGGATAATTGGCCGGCGCCCTGCCAGCCTGGCGCAAGCGATTCGAAGGCAATAATCTGCTTTGATGCGTAGTTTATGGTTAGAGCGGCTCCCATCAAATTGATTCATATTTTCCCAGAATCGTTCTAGAATAGGCCGTAGATGGAACTTTACTGGCTGGTCAGCGGCGGCGTCCTCATTGTCCTGGAACTTGTGGTTCCCGGCGCCATTCTCATGTTTTTGGGCAGCGGCGCGTTGTTGGTGGCCTTTCTGCTCTGGATCGGCGTGTTGGACCATTGGATGGGCGCCTTTACCACCTGGTTCATGGTTTCGCTGGCATTGATCATTGTATTCAGGAGCATGGTGCAGCGCTTTTCCGGCGGAACAAGCGTTGCTGAATCCACCAACGAAGACCTGGATGCGGCCGGCACCGTGGTCATCGTTACCGAAATCGTCCGTCCGCAAGGCCCGGGCCGCATCCGCTATCGCGGCACCACTTGGCCGGCGATCTGCCATGATCACGTACTGGAAATCAATGCCAAGGCCAAGCTGGTGCGCCGTGAAAACCTCGCTTGGGTGGTTGAGCCCGGCGATTGAGTTTTTTTGGGAGTTCTGTAATGCTGACATATTTTACCGCAATTTTGCTGGTCGCCGGATTTATTGTCTGGAAGACATTCATCATTGTTCCCATGCGCGAAGCCAACGTGGTCGAGCGGCTTGGCCGCTTCCGCGCCGTGCTGCAACCCGGCTTCCATTTCCTTATTCCGATTTTCGACCGGGTTGCCTACCGGCACGATATCAGGGAACAGGTTCTGGATATTCCGGGGCAAAACTGCATCACCCGCGATAATATCCAGGTGCATGTGGACGGCATTGTTTATTTGAAAGTAACCGATCCCGAGCGCGCCAGCTACGGCATCGAAGATTATCACCGCGCCGCCGTCAATCTCGCGCAGACCACTATGCGCGCCGAGGTCGGCAAGCTGTCCCTTGGGCAGACCTTTTCCGAGCGGGAAAGGCTGAACGAAGCCATCGTCCAGGAAATCGACGAAGCGTCGAACCCGTGGGGCATCAAAATCCTGCGCTACGAATTGAAGAACATCACGCCATCGAAAGACGTGATGCTCACCTTGGAAAAGCTGATGGAGGCGGAGCGCCAGAAACGGGCCGAAATCACCAACGCCGATGCCGAGAAAGAAGCCACCATCAACCTCTCCGAAGGCGAACGCCAGGCGGAGATCAATCTGTCAGAGGGCGAAAAACAGCGCCGCATCAACGAAGCCAAGGGACGCGCCACATCGATCTCGCTGATCGCCGGGGCAACCGCCAAGGGAACAGAATTGATCGCCAAGGCAATCGAAAAGCCCGGCGGCAACGCCGCCATCAATGCGCAGCTGGTGGGCCGCTATATCGAAACCCTGGGCGATATCGCCGCGCGCGCCGACGTTTCGGTGATTCCGCTGGAACTGGCCAACGTGCAGGGCTTTTTCCAAGGATTGTCGACGATAACCGGGGGTGAGCTGCCGGACGGGGATGGTGGACCAGACAAGGGCCGTCCAACCGTAACCGGGCCGTGGGCGCCCGGCGGCGAATAGGGAGAGATAACATGCCATCTATCGATAGAATTTTCACCGATATTCCGGTTTCCGATATTTTCAACTTCGCCGTCTGGGGTATTATCTTCCTGGTCTTGATCTTCCGGTTTTTCACCTCGATCAAGATCGTTCCGACGCAAGCCGCTTACGTGGTCGAACGGCTGGGCAAATATAACAGGACCCTTGGCGCCGGCTTCCATGCGCTTATTCCTTTCGTCGACAAGGTTTCCTACCAGCTCGATTTGAAAGAGCTGACCGTCGAAGTACCGCCGCAGGAATGCTTCACCGCCGACGAGGTGCGCGTCGAGGTCGACGGCGTCATGTATATTTCGGTGATCGATTCGGTGCGCGCCAGCTATGGCGTCACCAATTACGGCATCGCCGCCATGGAATTGGCGCAAACCACCACGCGTTCGGTGATCGGCACGTTGGATCTGGACAAAACCTTCGAAGAGCGGGCGCTCATTTCGGCGCGCGTGGTCGAGGCGCTGGACGCCGCCGGTAAAACTTGGGGCATCCGCGTCCACCGCTACGAGATCAAGAACCTGACGCCGCCGCCCTCGGTGCACGAGGCCATGGAAAAACAGGTCACTGCCGAGCGCGAACGGCGCGCCATCGTCGCCCGCTCCGAAGGCGAGAAGCAAAGCCGCATCAACACCTCCGAAGGCGAGAAGATGGAAGCCATCAACCTCTCCGAGGGCCAGATGCAGCGCACCATCAACGAGGCCGAGGGCCAGGCCCAAGAAATTCTGTCGATCGCCGAGGCCACCGCCAATTCCATCGAAGTGGTCGCCGCCGCCATCGAATCCTCACCCGGCGGCGACGATGCCATCCGCCTGCAACTGGCCGAGCGCTATTTACAAAAGCTGACCGGATTGGCGCAGGAAGGCACCCGTGTCGTGCTGCCCACCGATATGACCAATATCGATGCTGTCTTGAAAAGCCTAAACTATTCCGGCTTCTCGGGCCCGGCGGAAGCGGATGGCTGATTTAAGCGGGTATGCGTTTGCGCCGCCCCGTCCATAAACGGTAGCCGAGCAATACCACAATACAGCCGCCATAAATGAACGGGCGCGAGAAATCGGCGCGGATCATCATGATGAAATGGATCAGCCCGAGCACCGAAATGCCGTAGATCAGCATATGCAGCCGCCGCCAGTTGCGCCCGCCCAGCCGGCGGATCATGCCGCGGGTGGAGGTGGCGGCCAATGCCGCCAAGCCCACAAAATTGATCACCCCGATGGTGATGAAGGGCCGCTTCGCCACGTCTACCAAGAATTCATCCAGATTTATTTGCAGGTTCAAAATCGTGTAGCTGGACAAGTGCAGCAATACATAGAAAAAGGCGAACAGGCCGATCATGCGCCGGTAGGCGATAAATTCGTTCATGCCCAATAATTCCCGCGCCGGGCGGACGGCCAAGGTGATGATAATCAGGATCAGCGCCCAATCGCCCAGCTCCCGGTCCAGCTTTTGCACCGGGTCGTTGGTCAGCAGCCGGGTTCCGAGGACAGTATCGGAATAGAGCGCGTAGCCCAGCCAGGCGAGCGGCAACAGGGCGATCAGGAAGACAAGCGGCTTGAATATCCGGCGCGATGTCTTTTGCGATAGTTTAGCCGCCATGATGCCTCAAAAATTGTTAAACAGGTCCATGCCCGCATACAGGCTGGCGACTTCTTCGGCGTAGCCATTGAACATCTTGGTTTCGGCGCGGGGTGCGAACAGGGCCTTGATGCCGCCCTCGCCAGTGATGACGCGTTCCCGCGACTGGCTCCAGCGGGGATGGCTGCGTTCCGGGTTCACATTGGAATAAAAACCGTATTCCCGAGGCGCCTGGATATTCCAGGTGGCCGGCGGCTGTTTTTCCACGAAGGAAATTTTGACAATGGATTTGATGCCCTTGAAGCCGTATTTCCACGGAACAACGAGGCGGATCGGTGCGCCGTTCTGGTTGGGCATCACCTCACCATGGATGCCGACGGCGAGCAAAGTCAAGGGATGCATGGCCTCGTCCATGCGCAGGCCTTCCAAATAGGGCCAGGGCAGGGCCGGCGATCGTTGCGCCGGCATCTGTTCGTGATCGACCAGGGTCTCGAAGGCCACATATTTGGCTTTCGAAGTGGGACCCAAACGCTTCAAAACATCGCCCAAAGGAATGCCAACCCAGGGGATCACCATCGACCAGGCCTCCACGCAACGCATGCGGTAGATGCGTTCTTCCAACTGGTGCGGGCGGATCAGATCGTCCAGATCGAAGGTGCCCGTCTTCTCCGCATGGCCGGCGATCTCCACGGTCCAGGGCTTGGGCTTTAACGTATGAGCGTTGCGTTTGGGGTCCGACTTGCCGGTGCCAAACTCATAGAAATTGTTATGGCTGGTGATGCCTTCCAGGGTGGCCGGCTTTTCCGCCTCGCCCCATTTGGTTTTTTTGACATTTTCGAGGCGCGCGGCGGCAAAGGCTGGCCCGGCAAATGTGGGCAGCAACGCCACCCCCGAAGCCGCCGCAGCAGCCGTCATAAAGGCGCGGCGATTGAGGATGGCTTCCTTCGACGTGATTTCCGACGAGCTGACATCGGAGGCTTTTTTTATACGGATTAACATGCGGCATCTCCCGCTCGTTGGATTAAAGAATATAAGGGCATTACTAGATCAATGCCTATCAGCCCCCATTATTCCCGCTCGCCACCCGAATATCGATTAAAACTTTAGTGAATGATGCGATCAAAGTCTGACCGACGCAAGCGCCGCGCCGATACGCCCCTTCGATTGGCGGGCAACGCCATAATCCCCGGCAATGGTTTTCCATTGACCCAATGCAGCCTCGGCGCGCTCGATAATCTGGCCGGCCTCCGCTTCATTCAGATCGGCAATGGTGCCCAATTGCAAAAGATGCGCGTGCGTAATGTTGCCACCATATCCAAGCACCGCAGTCGAATGCTCGCCCGCCGGGCCCGCCGAATAGGTCAGGTCATAGGCTGGCGCCATATGCCAGGCGCCGCTCCGTTCCATGGTAAAGCTGAATTGACGGGCATGATCATCCCGGTTATGGGCCAGGACATTGAAAACGGCGAGGGTGAACATGGCTTTGCATTGACGCTGATCATGGGTGACGTTGCGCGCCAGCAAGATCAGGTCTTTGTAATCTAGCGCCGGCAACCGGATATCGGAATATAACAACCCGCATGCGGAATGAACGTGGACCCGGTCATCGCCTTGCCGGTCGAAACGGCGGGCCGCAAAATAAAGACCGCCTTGGCTATCCTCCAGCAATCGGGTTTCCGCCATTTCCACACCGGCTTCCTTGGCCATCTGGGAATAGGCCATTTCGATGGCGGCGATGTCCTCGGGATCGCCCGAACCTGGAAATTTGACCAGATAATGATTGTATTCGGCGGGCGCGGCACCGGCCCCTACCATCGCCTGGCCATCAATGCCCAAGGCCAGCAACGCTTTCGGCCGCGCGCCGCCGGGCGATCCTCCGGCGCGGCCCAAGGCCGACAGCACCTCACCGACGGTGCCGCCAAGCAGTTGGCGAGCGCCGGCAGCTAGTTCGCCAAGGTCTAATTCCGGGCTGCTCATATCCCAGGGGTCAATGGCCGGTGCGTAGCTCAACGCACCAATGCCGCTGGCACCGACGCAAGCCAGCCGGTCCAGGGGCGTCAGGCTTGCCGCTTCGATGCCAAGCTGGGCGGCGCGCCGGTCCACCAGAAGCCGGCCCCATCCGTCCGGCAGGCTATCGTGAAAGACCCCATGCAGGCCCTCAAAAACATCGGCCCTAAGGGGCTGATGCAGACCAGCGCTGGTGCGGTGATAGACCGGTGAAATCTCGATCCCGCTGTTCAGAAAAGCGTCGTCATATTGCAAATAGGCGACGCGGTCCCGGTAGGCCAGCCGGCCCACTGATTGAACGTCATCGGCGCCCCAATTGAGAGTTACGTCAAGCGGCGTTCCCGGCCCGATTTTCACGTAATGCGCCCGCGTTTGGGTTTTTTGCCGCTTTCCAGCACCTGATCGAGGGTCTCAAACTCCGGTGCCAGCAACAGCTTTTCCAGCGCCGCTTCATCTTTCAGAGCGATGGCCAATCGAACGAAGGACCGTAAGGCGATCAGGCCGGTCCGCTCAAACTTTTTCAAGGTGCCCAAGGCAACCCCGCTGCGCCGGGCAAGCCCTTCCAGCGTCAAATTCTGCGACAGCCGCCGCTCTTTCAACCGAGCCCCAAGGGCGGTGGCTATGTCTTCAGATGAATTGATTTTAAAGGATATCATAGTATCCGCTAATTAATTATAAAGATATAATGGATACTATTATATCTATTATATTATGTAAATAGGTCGCCTCAGATGATCGGCTGGCCCTTAATGCGCCTCGTCCCAGTTGGCGCCGTGGCCGGTGTCGACGATCAGGGGCACGTCCAGATGGGCGACGGATTCCATCACTTCTTTCACCAGACCCTTGGTGGTGTCCAGCTCGGCTTCGGGCACTTCGAATATCAATTCATCGTGCACCTGCAACAGCATCAATGCGTTCAGCCCGGCCCCATCCAGGGCGCCCGGAAGTTTGATCATGGCGCGCTTGATGATGTCGGCGGCGCCGCCCTGAATGGGGGCGTTGATGGCGGCGCGCTCGGCAAAGCTGCGATGCGCCGAATTGGTATTGGCGATGCCCGGCGTGTGGCATTTGCGCCCATATAATGTGGTCACAAAGCCGTTCTCGCGGGCGTCTTCCTTGGTCCGGTCCATGTAATCGCGGATACCCGGATAGCGCTGGAAATAGGCCTTGATATAGTCCGACGCCTCGCCGCGCCCGATGGAAAGCTGGCGTGCCAGCCCGAACGCCGAGATGCCGTAAATGATGCCGAAATTGATCGCCTTGGCCTGGCGGCGGACCATCGGGTCCATGCCGTCGATGGGCACGCCGAACACCTGGCTGGCGGTCAGGGCGTGGATATCCTCGCCGCTCTTGAAGGCATCGATCAGCACGTCGATCTTGGCCACGTGGGCGAGCAAGCGCAGCTCGATCTGCGAATAGTCCGCCGACAACAATACATGACCGTCGGCGGCGACGAATGCCTGGCGTATCTTGCGCCCCTCTTCGGAGCGCACTGGAATATTTTGCAAGTTGGGATCGTTGGATGACAGGCGCCCGGTGGAGGCGATAGCCTGACCGTAATTGGTATGCACCCGCCCCGTCGCCGGATTGATGTCTTCGACCAAACTGTCCGTATAGGTGCTTTTTAATTTCGCCAACTGGCGCCATTCAAGCACCCGTGCGGGCAGATCGTGGCCCTCGGCGGCCAGGGTTTCGAGCACGTCAGCGCCGGTTCCATAGGCGCCGGTCTTGGTTTTCTTGGCGCCCTCCAGACCCATTTCATCGAACAAAATTTCGCCCAACTGTTTCGGCGAGGCGATGTTGAATTCGCGCCCGGCAAGTTTATGGATATCCACCGCCAGATCGCCGAGGCGGTTCGCAAAATCGGCGGAGAGGCTTTTCAGCATTTTCGCATCGACGCAAATGCCGTTGCTTTCCATCTGCTTCAACACGCCGACCAGGGGCCGTTCCATCACCTCGTAGATGCTGACCATATGTTCGCGCGCCAGACGCGGCTTCAGCATTCGATAAAGACGCAGGGTGATATCCGCATCCTCGGCGGCGTAATCCAAGGCCGTATCCAGGGGTACCTTGTCGAAGGTCACCTGTGCCTTGCCGGTGCCGGCTACGTCTTTGAATTTGATCGTCTGATGGCCGAGATGCAGTTCCGCCAGATCGTCCATGCCGTGGCCGTGCAGGCCACCTTCGAGCACGTAGGAGAGCAGCATAGTATCGTCGATGGGCGCCACCTCGATGCCGTAATGGGCAAATATCTTGGCATCGTATTTCATGTTGTGGCCGATTTTTAAGACGCCCGCATCTTCCAGCAGCGGCTTCAGCATCTTGATCGCCTCGTCCCGCTTGATCTGCTTGATGGCGCTTTTAGACCCGCCGCCACTATCGCCGCCAAGATCGAGGCTGGCTTGCACCTCCGGCTCGGAATGGGCGACCGGGATATAGCAAGCCTTGCCCGGCTCGATGGACAGGGAAATGCCGACCAATTCGGCACGCATGGCGTTGAGGGACGTGGTTTCCGTATCGACGGCTAGGACGCCGACGCTGGTAGCCTCGTCGATCCAGGCTTGCAGCCGCGCCTTGTCCTGAACCAGCTCATATTCGGTCTCGCCGCTAAACGATGCCGCCGGTGCGTCTTCGGCGGCGGGCTCATCGGATGGAGCAGACGTTGGTGCAGCGGGTGCTGCCGGGGCCGGGGCTTCGATGCCGAAGCGGCTTTCCATGCGGGCGATCAAGGATTTGAATTCCTGTTGCTGCAAAAAGCCGAGCAATTTCTCCGGGTCGATCTCGCGCGTCTTGAAATTTTCCAGCGGCACCTCCACCGGCACGTCATCGCGCAAGGTAACCAATTCGCGCGATACCCTGGCCATATCCGCCTGATCGATCAGCACCTGGCGGCGCTTGGGCTGCTTGATCTCTTCGGCGCGGGCCAAAATACCGTCGAGATCGCCATATTCTTCCACCAGCTGCGCCGCCGTCTTGATGCCGATGCCTTGCACGCCGGGCACGTTGTCGGACGAATCGCCGGCCAGCGCCTGCACGTCGATGACCCGGTCCGGGCCGACGCCGAATTTCTCGCGCACCTGATCGGGGCCGATCTCCTTGTTCTTCATGGCGTCGAACATTTTGACTTTGGGCCCGACCAGCTGCATCAAATCCTTGTCCGAGGAAACCACCGTCACGTCGGCGCCGACGGCGACCGCCTGGCGGGCATAGGTGGCGATCAAATCGTCGGCCTCGAAGCCGTCCATATCGACCATGGCGATATTCATGGCCTGGGTGGCTTCGCGCACCAAATCAAACTGCGGGATCAATTCGTCGGGCGGCGGTGGGCGGTGCGCTTTGTATTCGGGATAGATGTCGGAGCGAAAGGTCTTGCGGGCCCGGTCAAACACCACGGCGATATAATCGGCGTCGGTATCGTCAACCATTTTCAAGAGCATCTGGGTGAAGCCGTAGACGGCGTTGGTCGGGGTGCCGTCGGCGCGGCTCATGTCGGCCTTGATGCCGTAAAAGGCGCGGAAAATAAAACCCGAACCGTCGATCAGAAAGACATGCTGCATGCGGTCTCTTTCAGCGCTAGTGGCCAGCGCCGGCGCCGGCGCCTTCGGCCAGCTCGAAGCGGCGGCTGCAATAGGGGCAGGCCACGTGGCCGGCGGCTTCAATATTCAAATAGACGCCCGGATGGCCGAGGGTGCCGCCGCCGCCGTCACAATAGACGCGGCGTTCCTGGACGGTTACGGCTTGGTCTTCATCTGAGGCGGCCATCATGCTCTCCATTTGATTGCCGGTCGTTGACCGGGACAGGAGCGAATGATACCGAAGATGCACCGGTAATCAAATGCCCAATTGGACAAGTTCATGCGCTGCATAATGGCGATACGCAAGCGAGGCGCAGCATGGCCGATGGCGGCGCTGGTGCTTCTGCTGGCCTCCTGCGCGCCGGTGCTGAACGCGCCCGGCCCATTTAAGGCCCCAACCGCCATCGTTGGCGATGCCGTGGTGATGGCGGACGGCGCACATTTGCCGCTGCATATCTGGAAGACCGATGCTGCGCCCAAGGCGGTGATCCTGGCCCTGCACGGCTTTAATGACTATGGCAATTTCATCAATGACGCCGCCGAGTTTTGGCAAAAAAAGGGCGTTCAGGTCTATGCCTATGACCAGCGCGGTTTCGGCGCCGCACCGGGCACCGGATTATGGCCGGGCACAAGTGCCTTTACCGATGATCTGGCGGCGGCGGCGAAGCTGCTTAGCGCCCGCCACGCACCTGTGCCGTTCTATGTGCTCGGCATGTCCATGGGCGGTGCCGTCGCCATGACCGCCTTTGCGGGCGAGAATGCGCCCGCCGCCGATGGCGTCATCCTGGTGGCGCCGGCGGTCTGGGGCCGCTCCACCATGCCGTTCTATCAGCGCTGGACCCTGTGGTTGGCGGCACACACGGTGCCGTGGCTGACGCTGACCGGGCGCGGGTTGAACATCAAGCCGTCGGATAATATCGAAATGCTGCGCGCCCTTGGCCGCGATCCCAAGGTGATCAAGGAAACCCGCGTCGATACCATTTGGGGCTTGGTCAATCTGATGGATGCGGCACTTCGCTCGGCGCCGGATTTTAAGTCCAAATCGTTGATCCTGTACGGCGATAAGGACGAAGTGATCCGCAAAGGCCCGACAGATCAAATGCTCGGCAACTTGCCGGCAGCGGCCAAGGGGCGCCAGCTTTTGCACCGCTACGAGGGCGGCTACCACATGCTGCTCCGCGATCTGGAAGGCAAGCGGGTTTGGAACGATATTTTGGCCTGGGTCAGCGGCGCGCAGCAATGAAGCGACAGCGCTTTACGCCCATGCGGGGCGAGGGTATGGTGCGCGCCCGCCATTCGCGGATCATGCGCGCCCGTAGCTCAGCTGGATAGAGCGTCCGCCTCCGGAGCGGAAGGTCAGGGGTTCGAATCCCTTCGGGCGCGCCAATTATTTCATGCCCGACCCGGCGACATAGGTAACCTTTTATACCTATGACGTGGATAACAACCTCATTAAGACAGAACAGCTAGAGCAGGTTTTTGCCTTCGAAGCGCTTGCGCCAGGCCGGCAGGGCGTCGGGATTGACCACGCATTTGGGCACCTCACCGCGCAGCGCAGTTAGCAAAATCTCGGTCTGCATGGAGATGTTTTCAGCGCCGCCCATGGTCGCCCTGCCGCCCCCCGACGTGGTTCGCCCGGCACTGTGCGGCGCCAGCATGATCTTGTCGCCAAGACCCAAAAGCGGCGATTGCTTGGGCGGCGGCTCGGTCTCGTACACATCAATGGCCGCCGCCGCAATGGAACCGCCGTCGAGGGCATGAAAAAGCGCGTCCTGATCAACCAGCCCGCCGCGCGCCGCATTGATGAAAATGGCCGATGATTGCATCTTGCCGAACTCCGCCTCGCCGATGATGCGCCTGGTTTCATCGTTGAGATCGCAATGCAGGGTGACCACATCGGATTCTTTGAGCAATGTTTCCAGATCGGCGCGCTCGGCGTTGTGATGGATGAACTTGGAATCCTCCACGTACGGATCATACGCCAGGATGCGGACCCGCCAGGGCTGTAACAGATCCGAAAGCCGTGACCCGACCCGCCCCAATCCGATGATACCGACGGTGATACCGCCATAGCCGTCGTGGCGGCGGCCGAGATAGGTGGCGCCCGGCTCGTCTTCGCGCCAGCCGCCTTCCTTAACATGGGTGTCGCGGGCGCGGAGGTTCTTCAGCAATCCGAGCATAAAGGCAAAGGTGTTTTCCGCCACCGCGCCCCAATTGGATTCCACCGGCGAGTTGGTGACGATCACGCCCAATTCGGTAGCCGCCGCCAAGTCGATATCGTCGTAGCCGATATTGTAGCGGCAATAGATGCGTAAATCAGGAAACTCGGCCAGCAAATCGCCGCTGATGGGAATGCCTTCCAGGCGGGCGCCGATAATCGCGTCGACGCCGTTGCAGAGCTCCACATAGCTACCCCGGGTCGCATGGAACCCGGACGCCCAGGCGGCATCGGCGATGGCGACATCGCAGCCGGCGTCTTCCATATAGCGATAGGATTCGCCGCTCCTGTCCCAGGGAACAACAACAGCAACCTTGGGGGCAATCTTGGGGTTTGTCATGAAGTTTGCTCCGGAATTAACTCTGCCTGTGATTGCCGTAACGATTGCCACCCTGGCCGGCATCTCCAATAATAGTGATGAACGTGAACATGCAACAAGAAAACATCAGGGGAGTATAATAATATGACACATGGTCTGAACCGGATCACCTGCACCCACGCTGGCGCCTTGCCGCGCTCGGAAGAGCTGACCGGCATCGTCTACGCCCACGCTGGCGGCGCGCCCACCGATGAAGCCGATATGAAGGCGCGCATCGCCGAAGAAACGCGGCTGGTGGTCGCCCGCCAGTTGGAATGCGGCGTCGATTGCGTCAATGACGGCGAAATGGCGAAGAGCAATTTCACTGCCTATGCGGGCCAACGCCTGGCCGGGTTCGAATTGCGCCCCGAAGATCAGCGGCCCGAGGGCTATCCCTTAAGCATCATCGCCCGCGACATGCAGCGCTATGCCAAGTATTTCGAAAAAACCGGCGGCTGGGTGGTCCAAGTGGCGCCCAACAATGTGGTGGTCGAGGATCTGAAATATATCGGCCAGGAGGCCATTGCCGAAGACATCGCCAACTTCAAGGCGGCGCTGGAAGGACACGCACCTCAGCAATCCTATTTGCCGTCGGTAACGCCGGGCTCCATCGAGCATTGGCTGGCGAACGAACATTACGGCTCCACCGAGGATTTCGTGTTCGCTATCGCCGAAGCCATGGGCGAGGAATATGAAGCCATCAACAATGCCGGATTTTTGTTGCAGGTTGATGATCCCGACCTGCCCGACGGCTGGCAGATGCATCCCGGCATGAGCGTCGCCGAATACCGCAAATATGCGGAAATGCGTGTCGAAGCTTTGAACCATGGCCTGCGTAATATCCCGGCTGAATCGATCCGCCTGCATGTGTGCTGGGGCTCCAACCACGGCCCGCATCAGAGCGATATCGGCATGGAACATATTATCGATCTGATCTTCAAGGTGAAGGCTGGCAGCTATTCGTTCGAAGCCTCCAACCCCATGCACGAACATGAATGGAAGGTATTCGAAGACGTGAAACCGCCGGAGGGAACCTATATCGTCCCCGGCGTGGTCGGCCATTGCACCGACTTTATCGAGCATCCGGAATTGATCGCCGAGCGGCTTTGCCGTTATGCCAATCTTGTGGGCCGCGATAACGTCATGGCCGGCACCGATTGCGGCCTCGGCCCCCGGGTCGGCGAGGCGGAGATCGCCTGGGCCAAACTGGAAGCCATGACCGAGGGGGCGCGTATCGCAACCAAACAACTGTGGGGATGATATGGGTATCAAATTCTTCGCAAGCATCCCGCCCGCCATCGCCGCCGCAATGATTTTGGCGGCGCCGGCAATGGCCCAGGGCAACGTCAAGAAGGGCGAGACCGTTTACGAAGAATATTGCGCGGCCTGCCATTTCGAGTTTAAGGCCAACGGCAACAATGTTGGGCCGAATTTAAGCAGCGTCATCGGGCGCAAAGCCGGAACCTTCAAGGGGTACAGCTATTCTTCATCCATGGAAGAAGCGGCACACATCTGGACCGAGGCGGCCCTCAACCGGTTTTTGTCCGGCCCGCAGAAAATGGTGCGCGGAAACATTATGGGTTTCGACGGATTTGACGACGCCAATATGCGGGCGGACGTGATTGCCTATCTCAAACAACAGCAGGGAAAATGATGCGCTATACGCGAATGTACGACGGCGAGGATGGCGACACCCACTTCGAAGATATGGATATGGCAATGGCGCCGGTCCCGGTGCCGCCGCCGGCCATCGGCGCCAATCTTTCGGAGCGCCAGCTTGCCGAGGCGATCCGCTTCCTGGAATTCCCGCCGGGACTATCCGTGGATCACCCGGCGCCGGCGCGCCAGTATTTTCTGGTTCTTTCCGGCGGGTTTCGCATCACCGTCAGCGATGGCGAAACGCGCAACTTCGGCGCCGGCGATGTAGGCCTGGCCGAAGATATATCGGGCAAGGGGCACCTGACGGTTTCCGAAAACGGCGCCTATCTGGCCATCACTGAATTGCGATAGGCTCCCCGCCCGTCGCCCCGGAGATCAAGATGCAGAACGGCTGACCGACTGGACCGCATATGGTTTTGAGACGGAGAAATTTTTCAGTGCTAGGGACACATGAACAAGTTCGAAACCTATAACCGCATCGCCCGCTACTATGATTTCCTCGACGCGCCGTTCGAGCGATTTCGCTACCAACCCCTGCGCCGGGTGATGTTTGCCGGCCTGGAGGGCACTCTGTTGGACGCCGGCGTCGGTACCGGGTGCAATATTCCGTTCTACCCCAAATATACCACGGTTGCCGGCATCGATTTCAGCCCGGCCATGCTCGGGCGCGCAAGGGCGCGCCAGGAAAAGCTTGGAGCCAAGGTTGATCTCCGGCAAATGGATGTGATGGCGCTGGATTTTCCCGATGATCATTTCGATGCCATCGTCTCCACTTTCTTGTTTTGTGTGCTCGAGCCCGAACATCAGACACCGGCGTTGATCGAACTGCGCCGGGTCTGCCGTCCCGGCGGCACTATCCGCATTCTGGAATATTCCGTTTCGGAAAACCCCGTGTATCGCTCGATCATGAAAATGATGGCGCCTTGGGTGCGCTTTGCCCACGGCGCCGCATTCGATCGCAACACCGAGCAATATCTGGCCGCCGCCGGTTTGGAGTTGGTGGAAAAGAAATTTCTGTATCGGGACATTATCAAAATGCTCGACGTGCGGGTGCCTTGAAAAGATAAAGGGGCGCCGAATGAACGGCGCCCCAAAATTTTCTGAAAATTAAGGTCTAATTACTTACCCTTGTAATCGCTCCAGGCATAATCGCCGAGGCGGGATTCGAAGGTGCTCATATTATTGCGCATCACCTTCACATCCTTGTTGTGCACCCAGACGATGGGCTTTTCAGACACCGGCAGGATGTAAGCCATCTTGTTCACCTGATCGAGGGCCGGCTGATAGATCTTGGTGCGCGTGGCCAGATCAAACTCGGTGGAACCCTTTTTCGCGGCGGCGTGGATGATCGGGTCTTTGTAGTAATCCCGGTTAGCGCCGAAGAAGAAGTTCAACAGGTTGGCAACATCGGGATGTGAGCCGGTCGGATAGAAGCCGTTGAACGCCGTGAAATCGCCGGCGCCGCGTTTCTTCACATAGACCATCAGCGGCAGCGGGTTGAGCTTGGTACGGATACCCACTTTGCGCAATTCACCGGAAATGGCCTCAGCCACGTGGCGGATCGGCGCGTGCACGAAGAAGGTCAAATCGATGCCGTTGGGAAAGCCGGCCTGAGCCAGCAAGCGCTTGGATTCCGCCGGATTATAGGGATACGGCGTGGTCGTCGGATCGCAAGCGATATTGGCCTTGAAGCAAACACTCATCGGTGATTCGGCATCTTTGCCGCCGGCGACGACAGCTTCGACGATCTTTTTGCGATCGATCGCCATGATGAAGGCTTTGCGCACACGAATGTCGGTCATCACTTTGTTCTTGGAGCGGCCCGCCGCATCCAGCGTGATATACATCAGCATGCCGGTCGGTGTCGGCGTTGCCGCAACGCCGGGCAAGGTCACCAGATTACGGGCATCATCGGCGGTGACATCGCGCAACATATCGACGCCGCCGGTGATCAACTGGGCTTTCTGGGTCTGATTATCGGGCATCGGAATACCGTGCACGAATTTGACCGGCGCGCGGCCATAGCCGGCATCGCCATAATAGTTTTCGACCCGTTCGACCAGGATGCCTTTGTTGCGGTCGACGTACTTGATCTTATAGGGCCCGGTGCCATACGGAGTAGCGCGGCCATAATCGGACTTGCGTTCGAGACCCATCAGCGATTTGCCGTGCAGCATTTCGAAGCGATAGGCGATATCGGCCATGTCGGTGGCGCGGTTCTTCTTACCTGTGAGCCTGACTTTATACTTGCCCAGCTTCTCGACGCTCTTCAGCCAAGTGTAGCGCGCCTTGAAGCGGATGCGCACTTTGGGATCGGCGAGATAAGCCAGAGTTGTCAGCACATCGTCCGCGGTGAACTCGGCCCCGTTATGAAATTTGACGCCTTCGCGCAGGGTAAACTCGATGGTGGTCGGGTTGATACGCTTCCAGGATTTGGCGAGAAACGGCTCGAAGCGGCCCTTATATTCGTTGTACTCGATCAACGATGTATAAATTGTCCGATAAAACTGTGCGTTTTCGTCCAGCGGGAAATGGTACGGGTCGGAAACGCTGAACATGTCGTTGATGGCGACGCGCAACGTGTCTTTCGATTTTTGCGCCATTGCCGGTGCGGCGGCGAGCAGCGTGGCTGCCGCAATTCCAACAGCCAGAGCAGTTTTCTTGGTCATGAAATCCTCCCAAAGATGTTTGTTTACCGAAATTTTGCTCGAACTTGGGCAGAGCCTAACGCAATTTCATTTGCATATGAACAAAAATCAGACAATTCCCAAAATTTTATACGTCAAGTAAATTGCCATAACTACGTCAATTATAAGGCTTTCCGGCTATCTACTCGGCGACGTGCCACACATCCGGTGCCGTTTGCATGCGATTGGCAAGGGCTTGGCGCTGGTCTTCCATCTCCGGTGGCAGGCGGTCTTCGAAGCTTTCGAAATATTCCTTCAAGGCTTCCGCTTCCTCGGCGCCGCCGGCCCGTTCGATATCCATGATGCCGCCAAAATCGCCAGCGCCGAAATCCAGGCCGGTCCAGTTGATGTCCTGATGCTGGGGCTGATAGCCAAACGGACTTTGTGTTGCCTCGGCCTGGCCCCCGGCGCGCTCGACGATCCATTGCAAGACGCGCATGTTTTCACCAAAGCCCGGCCAGATGAATTTGCCATCGCCGTCTTTGCGGAACCAGTTGACCCGGAAAATCTTCGGCGGGTTGGCCAGCGACTTACCGATCTTCAGCCAGTGCGACCAGTAATCGGCCATGTTGTATCCGCAGAACGGCAGCATCGCCATCGGATCGCGCCGGATGGCGGCCTGATTGTCGGCGGCCGCCGTGGCTTCGGAACCCATGGTTGCCGCCATGTAGACGCCGTGCTCCCAATCGAAACTCTGATATACCAGCGGGAAGGTGTGGCTCAGCCGGCCGCCGAATATGAAGGCGCTGATGGGCACGCCGGCGGGATCGTCCCAGGCGGGATCGGCGCTCGGGCATTGGGTGGTGGCGCAGGTAAAGCGCGCGTTCGGGTGCGCCGCCGGCGTATCCGATGCCGGCGTCCAATCATTGCCTTTCCAGTCGATCAGATGATCGGGCGCCGGCTCGTCAGTACCCTCCCACCAGACGTCGCCGTCATCGGTCAGCGCCACGTTGGTGAAGATGGTATCGGCTTTCATCATCTCCATGGCGTTGGGATTGGTCTTCGATGAGGTGCCCGGCACGACACCGAAATAGCCGGCTTCCGGGTTGATCGCATACAGCCGGCCATCGTCGCCGGGCTTGATCCAGGCGATATCGTCGCCGACGGTGCTCACGTTCCAGCCTTCGAACCCTTCGGGCGGGATCAACATGGCCAGATTGGTTTTTCCGCAAGCGCTCGGGAAGGCCGCCGCCACATAGGTTTTCTCGCCTTGGGGGCTTTCCAGGCCGAGGATCAGCATATGTTCGGCTAACCAGCCTTCGTCCCTGGCCATCACCGAGGCAATGCGCAAGGAAAAGCATTTCTTGCCCAAAAGTGCATTGCCGCCATAGCCCGATCCATAGGACCAGATGGCGCGCTCTTCCGGGTATTGGACAATGTATTTGGTATCGTTGCAGGGCCAAGCCACGTCTTCGGCGCCGTCTTCGAGGGGCGCGCCGACCGAATGCATGCACGGCACGAACGCGCCGTCGCCAAGCACATCAAGCGCCTGACTGCCCATGCGGGTCATGACTTTCATGCTCGCCGCCACATAAGGTGAATCGGTCAATTGCACGCCGATATGGGCGATGTGGGATCCCAGCGGGCCCATGGAGAACGGCACCACATACATGGTGCGGCCACGCATGGTGCCGTCGAACAGACCGTTCATGGTCGCCTTCATTTCGGCGGGCTCGATCCAGTTGTTGGTCGGCCCGGCGTCTTTTTCGTGCTTAGAGCACACATAGGTGCGGTTTTCGACGCGGGCCACGTCGGTGGGGTCCGACTGGGCGAGGTAACAGCCGGGGCGCTTTTCCTGGTTCAATTCGATTAGCGTGCCGGCGGCAACCATTTCGCCGCAAAGACGGCTATATTCCGCGTCCGAGCCGTCGCACCAATATACCTGGTCGGGCTTGCAAAGCTGGGTCATTTCCTCAACCCACTTCAGCAAGGCTTGATTGCCCGTCCGCTCCCCGTTCGTTCCCGGCATTCGTAACTCCCAATAGCCGCCCGGCGTTTAACACGTCCGGAACAAATCCAAATAAATAAAAGAATGTGGTTAGGTTTCCAATGCAGCGTCGTTTCGATGCGGAATAAACTCTATCCGCCGTACCAGATCGGTGCAACCGATTCTCAGGTGATTTTCAACAATATTTTTCGGGCGCATCGGCGCGTGGACGGATGCCTGTTCAGCGCCGGCCTTTGGGCGCCTTTTTGGCCTCGGCGGCGAGGCTAGCCAATTGGCCGCGCATGGCCCCGGCATCACTCACCAGGGTTTTGAAATCCAGCCGGTGGACGCCGTTACCGCAGGCAAGATCGCAGCCTTCGGGATCAAGCCCAATCATCCGCCAATGCTTGCCGCGCTTGCCGAGCAACCGGGTGCCGTAATTGGCGACGGCGGCGGCGTGATCCGAATTCATATGTTCGAGGGCGCCAGCCTCCATCTCCGCAATCGCCTTGCAATCGTTGGCGGCCAGGATGGCGCGGCGGGCCTTCAGCCAGATGGCGGCGGCAAATCCGCCCACATAGTGAACCCGCTCCACATGCATCTGGTAGAACCCGAAATCGCCAAACCCGGCATAACGGGCGGCTTCGGGATGGCGCGCGAGGAAGCGCTGATGCAGGCGCTCGTCCTTGGTTTTTTTCAGCCGGCCCATGAAGGCGGCGCGCGGGCCTTGCTGCGGATTGCTGTAACCGGCAGAGCCATCGAACAGGATGCTGGCGCGCCCATCGGCGGCGATATTCTGGGTGTGGTGGGCCAGACCAGAGAGCAGCAAAATAGGACTTCCATCCCAGTGGGATGCGACGGTGATCAGCGACGCCGACGGCCAATTTGCGGTATCGGGCTGGCTTTCGGCGCCGATGGTGCACAAATAGGCTTTGCTTGCACCTCGTGCCAGGCGCCGGGAAATATAGGCCGAAGCGCTTGGATTTATGGGGGATCGGGTCATATTTTCGGCTGCTCCGAATGGCGGGATACCATAAGATTACAAGTCTTGCCCGAATTGGACTATATTTTTGTCACAATTTGGTCTTTTTCTGGCGTTAGCCATTGGGCTGCTATCGTTTAAGGAAAATACCATTAGGGGTGTCCGCATGAACAGCATTGCGTTGGTCGATGACGACCGCAACATTTTGACGTCGGTTTCCATGGCCCTGGAAGCCGAGGAATTCGAGGTAGATACCTACATAGACGGCGCCGATGCCATGCGCGGGCTGTCCCGCAAACCGGTTGATCTGGTGGTCCTCGATATCAAGATGCCGCGCATGGACGGCATGGAAGTGCTGACCAAGCTGCGCGAGAAAAGTGCCGTGCCAGTAATTTTCCTCACCTCCAAGGACGACGAGATCGACGAGGTTTTGGGCCTCCGCATGGGCGCCGACGATTATCTGACCAAGCCCTTTTCCCAGCGCCTGTTGATCGAACGCATCAAGGCGCTCTTGCGGCGCCGCGATCTGGATATGTCGGACGGCCCCGGCGGGCCTAAGGACGAGGCGATCCAGCGCGGCGATCTATTGCTCGATACCGGGCGCCATCAATGTGCCTGGCAGGGCAAGCCGCTCAATCTGACGGTGACCGAATTTTTGCTTTTGAAAACCCTCGCCAACCGGCCGGGTCATGTGAAGAATCGCGACCAATTGATCGATGCGGCCTACGGCGAACATATCTATGTGGACGACCGCACCATCGACAGCCACATCAAACGGCTGCGCAAGAAATTCCGCGTCGTCGATCCCGAATTTTCCGAGATCGAAACCTTGTATGGCGTCGGCTACCGATATCGTGAGAAGCATGTGACTTAGGATTTGGCTCTAACCGGATAGACAATTTGGACGGCTTGAGGGGATCAGGGGAACAGCGCGTTTCGGGGGATGACAGAATCCACGACCCCCGGAAGCCCAGACGGATGCGCTCCATCTCGCGGCGCATCCTGGCGGTTAATGTCTTTGCGCTGGCAGTATTGGTGGCCGGTCTACTGTTTGTCGGCCAATACCGCCAAGGGCTGATCGACAACGAGATCGCCGCCCTTACTATCCAGGCCGAAATGTTCGCCGCCGCCCTAGGCGAAGCCGCCGTGGCCGAGGCAGCTGGAGGCTCAGGTGTTTCCTCCAAGCAGACTATCCTCGCCGATATCGCCGGCCAGATCGTCCGCCGCCTCGCCGACGCCACCCACACCCAGGCTCGTCTGGTTCTTAAGGATGGAAGCGTGGTCACCGATTCCAGGATACGCGCCGGGCCCGGCGGCGCCGTCCAGGTAGAGGATCTGCCGCCGCCCATAAAAACCGATGGCGATTTGGTGCGCCGCGCCCTTGATCTTTACGACCGCATCGCCACTAAAATATTACCCGCCGATACCGGACTTAGCGCTCCGGGCACGGCGCCCGGAGAGACGCCGAAGCGCGCCCTTAGCCGCGCCTTCAATGGTGAAAACGGCTTTGCCATATCGCGGGGTAGCGGCGGCCATATGGCGGTCAGTGTCGCCGTGCCGGTGCAACGCTACAAGCGGGTGCTGGCGGCGTTGAGCCTCAACAAAGATACAAGACGCATCGACGAGGCGGTGTTTCAAGTGCGCCTCGATATCTTGAAGGTGTTCGGCATCGCGCTTTTGATTACCGTTCTGTTGTCGGTGTACCTGGCCGGCACCATTGCCCGGCCCCTGGCACGGCTGGCCGAGGCCGCCGATCACGTGCGCCGCGGCCTTGCCCGCCAATACAGTCTGCCCGACATGGGCCGCCGCCATGACGAGATCGGCGCCCTCGGCGGCGCCCTCAAGGACATGACCGAGGCCCTCTGGCAACGCATGGACGCCATCGAAGGCTTTGCCGCCGACGTCGCCCATGAGATCAAAAATCCGCTGACCTCATTGCGCAGCGCCGTCGAAACCTGGGTGCGCATCGATGATCCGGCGCAACAGCGCAAACTGGTGTCGATCATTCAGAACGATATCGAACGGCTGGACCGTCTGATTACCGATATCTCCAACGCGTCGCGCGTCGATGCGGAAATGTCGCGCGCCGAGATGACACCGGTGGATGTGGGCGCCATCCTGGTTGCCTTAGCGGAAATCCACCAAGCCTCGGGCGAAGCGCGGCACGTTGAAATCGATCTCGATATCGCCGCCGGCCCGGCCCTAATTATCGAGGGTGTCGAGGACCGCATTGTCCAGGTGATGCGCAACCTCATATCCAACGCCGTCAGCTTCAGCCCCGAGGGTGGGCGTATCCGCATCTCCGCCAGCCGCGACGACGGCACCGTCTTGATCACAATCTCCGATGACGGGCCCGGCATTCCACCGGGATCGGAAGCCGCCGTGTTTGAGCGCTTCTACCGGGAGCGGCCGGCAGCCGAAAAATTCGGAACTCATTCCGGCCTCGGCCTTTCCATATCCCAGCAGATCGTGACCGCCCACGGCGGCGATATCTGGGCAGAAAACCGGACGGCGCCCGGCGGCGCCATCCTCGGCGCCCGCTTTATTGTCCGTTTCGCTTTGGCGAAGTAGAGTTGACCATGGAAAATAAACCGGCAACAGCCACAACAAATATTCCGGCGACAGCCGTGGCGGTGAACGGCATGGGGGTTTTGCTGCGCGGCCCATCCGGGAGCGGCAAATCCGATCTGGCACTGCGCTTGATCGATCGCGGCGCGCAATTGATTGCCGATGATTATGTCACCGCCGGGGAAACTTCCGGTGCGGTGATGCTGACGCCGCCCGCCACCATCGCCGGCATGCTGGAACTGCGCGGCGCAGGCGTGGCCAAATTTGCCTATGAAACAAATGTCCCGCTGGCGCTGGTTGTCGATCTGGTTCGGAGCGAAGATGTGGAGCGTATGCCGGAGCCTGAGGAAACCACCATATGCGGCGCACCGGTACCGCTGATGAAGCTGAATGGCTTCGATGCGTCCGCGCCGATCAAGGTGGAAATGACGCTGGCCGCTATAACCGGCGATTTGGAGATGGTGCAGTGATGGCCGAGACGGCGCCAACGCGCCGGGTTGTTCTGGTTACCGGCATGTCCGGTGCGGGCAAAACCTCCGCACTAAAAGCCCTCGAGGATTTGGACTTCGAGGCCGTCGATAACGTACCCCTATCCCTGTTCGAAGCCCTGGTGATCGGCTCCCAGCACGAATTTTCCGAGCCCGGCCTTTCTCGGCCGCTGGCCATCGGCGCCGATATCCGTACCAGGGATTTCGGCGTTGAGGCATTTATCGACCGCTACGATCAGCTGCTTTCGGCGGGCGATGTGGATGTCAAAACCGTGTTTATCGATTGCGACGACGAAGAGTTGCGCCGCCGTTACGAAGAAACCCGGCACCGCCACCCACTGGCCATCGACCGCCCCGTAGCCGACGGCATCGCCCATGAGCGCAAATTGGTCTCGCCGTTGCGCGACCGGGCGGACCTGGCCATCGATACCACTGGCTTGGCGCCTGGCGAATTGAAATCCCTGCTCGGCGGCCATTTCGGCGATGCCGGAGCCCAGGCGCTGGCCATCTTCGTGACCTCCTTCGCCTATCGGCGCGGCATCCCCCGGGAAGCCGATCTGGTGTTTGACGTGCGCTTCCTTGCCAACCCCCACTACGTCCCGGGCCTGAAAGAAGAGACCGGGCGCGCAGAGGACGTCGCCGCTTTTATCGAAGGCGACGAAGCGTTTCAGCCGTTCTTTGATAACCTGACCCAATTGCTGGCGCCGCTGCTGCCCCGCTATATGGCCGAGGGCAAAAGCTACCTGACGATCGGGGTGGGCTGCACTGGCGGGCGCCACCGGTCGGTTTTCGTTGCGGAACGGCTTCGATTATGGTTTGAAAGCCAAGGTGAGCGGGTTCGCATCCACCACCGGGAACTGGAGGATTAGAACCCCAAATGCGCACTACAAAACCGGAAACAGGCTGGAATTTGCGATGATCGGTTTGGTACTCGTCACCCATGGCCGCCTCGCCGAGGAGCTGGTAAACGCCCTCGAACATGTGGTCGGCCCGCAGGAGAATGTGACCGCCATATCCATCGGCCCCGACGACGATATGGAACTGCGCCGCACCGATATCATGAAAGCCGCCGAAGCCGCCGACTTGGGCGATGGTGTCGTGGTTTTGACCGATATGTTTGGCGGCACGCCGTCCAATCTGGCCATATCCATCCTCGAGCGGGCCAATGTGGAGGTGCTCGCCGGAGTCAACCTGCCGATGCTGGTCAAGCTGGCCAGCGTTCGGGGCGAGACCGATCTTAACGATGCCGTCGCCAAGGCCGCTGATGCGGGGCGCAAATATATCAATATCGCGTCCCAGCTTCTGGCCAAGGACAAGAGCTAGTGGCTCCCTTTCCATGCCGCGCGAAATACTGACCATCACCAACAAACGCGGTTTGCACGCCCGCGCCGCCGCCAAGTTCGTCAAGCTGGCCGGCACCTTCGATGCCGACATCACCATTTCCAAGGACGGATCCGAGGTTTCCGGGCGGTCGATCATGGGCATCATGATGCTGGCCGCGGCCCCCGGCGACCAGGTTGACGTCAGCGCCGAAGGCGCCGACGCGGCCGACGCCATCCAAGCAATCGGCGATCTGGTGCGCGGCCGCTTCGGCGAAGATTAATAGCGGGTGCCTTGCGGGTCCGCCGCCACCTTGCTACACCCCGGCCCATGACCGGCGATCAAACCGCCGCAGCAAATCATCATAAAGGAAGACAATCATGAGCGCCGACAATGATTATAAAGTAGCTGACATTTCCCTGGCCGACTGGGGCCGGAAAGAGATTACGATAGCGGAGACGGAGATGCCTGGCCTGATGGCGCTGCGCGAAGAGCATGCGGGTAAGAAGCCGTTGGAGGGCGCGCGCATTGTGGGCTGCCTG
>JABHAA010000017.1 GCA_018674495.1 Rhodospirillaceae bacterium
ATGGACGCCGATCTGGTCAAGCGCACCACCAAGCATGTGGTCTATGACGCCCGCATCGGCGGCGGCACGGCTGACGCTTTCCGGGCTTCGGTGAAACTTCTGATCGCCCAGAAGAAAATGAAAAAGCCCTATGATCCGGCGAAATATCTCGATACTTCTTTCATCGATTCGACCATCAAGCGCCATCCCGAATGGTTCGCAGATATGAAATAGCTCTGGGTTTAACCAGACCTCTATAAGAACGCTAATGGGCGCGGGATGATTCCCGCGCCCATTGACGACATAAGAATGGATAAGAATACATGACCGCCAAGCTCGTTGTCGAAGGACTGAGCCACCACTATCCGGATGAATATACCGGCATCGATGTTCATGCCCTCGACGATATCTCTCTCGAGGTTGAAGAGGGCGAGCTGGTATCGGTGGTGGGCCCAAGCGGCTGCGGCAAATCGACTTTGTTGAATATCCTGGCCGGGCTACTGCCCTACCGGGTCGGCACGGCCACGGTTGACGGCATCCGCATCGAAGGGCCGGGCCCGGACCGGGGCGTGGTCTTTCAGGAACACGCCATTTTGCCATGGCGCACGGTCAACAAGAATATTGGTCACGGCCTCGAAATCAAGCGCATGCCCCGGGACCAGATCGCCAAGCGGGTTCAAGAATTTGTCAACCTGGTCGGCCTCGCCGGTTTCGAGGATAAATATCCCCATGAATTATCGGGCGGCATGAAGCAACGTTGCGCCGTCGCCCGCACCCTTTGCGCCGATCCGGTGATCATGCTCATGGACGAGCCGTTCGCGGCGGTCGATGCGCAGACCCGGATCACGCTGCAAGAGGAGCTAAACCGGATCGCCATGGCGACCAAGAAGACTATTCTGTTCATCACCCATTCGGTGGACGAGGCGGCGTTCCTGGCGGACCGTTGTTTTGTGTTTTCGGCGCGCCCGGGCCGGCTGAAAGCCATCGTTGATATCAACATTCCGCGCGGCGACCGCATCTGGTCAGATATGAACGCCAACGCCGATTTTCTCGCCGCCCGTGACGAGATCCTGAAGCTGGTCCGTGAGGAGGTGTCCGTTGCAACAGAGGAATGATGCAACTGGCACGCAAGGACCTGGCCTCGGCTGGCGGATCAACAAGCTGCTGCAACTGGATGCCATGAATTTGGTTATCCTGGTGATCGCCGTCTATATCATCTGGTCGGTGATCTCCGCCCTGATCGACAACCCGGCCCGATATTTACCCTCGCCCATCGCGGTGGCGATGTCGTCGGTGGACATGCTCTATAAGGGGCTGCTGCCCAGCTATTTCGGCGACACATTGGTGCGCCTGATCTTCGGCAGCGCTATTGGTCTGATACTCGGAATACCGTTCGGCCTGTTGCTCGGCATCAACCGCACGGTCGCCGATATGTTCCACCCGATCATGAATTTTTTCCAGTCGGTATCGGGCATCGCCATTTTCCCGATCATCGTCGTCTGGTGGGGAAACAGCGATAAGACCATTTTTGCGGTGATCCTTTATACGGCGTTTTTCCCCATCGCCTTCAACGTGCTATCCGGGGTCCGGGAAATACCGATCCGCTATATCAGCGCCGCCAGAACCTTGGGCGCCAGCCGTTATCAGATCATCAAGGACGTCTTATTCCCGGGCGCCATGCCGCATATTGCGACGGGCTCGCGCCTGTCCATCGGCTTTGCCTGGCGGGCTGTGATCGCCGGCGAGATGCTGGCCGGTCGGCAAGGGCTCGGCTGGATGATTTTTACCGGCCAGGACGCAGACAATACCGCCGAAGTGATCCTCGGCATGGTCATGATCGGCGTCACCTGGATCATCCTCGATCATTATCTGCTCAGACCCATGGAAGCCGACACCATCGAGCGATGGGGGCTGGTACAGCGATGAGCGACACCATCGCTAAAGAGGGCGCGGCCGGGGGCATACTCGCCAGCCTGTCGATCGCCATCCAAACCCGCATCGGCCGGCAAAAGCTGCGGAAGATCATTCTCGGCTCAATCCCGTTTCTTGTCCTGTTTGTGCTCTGGCAGATGAACACGGCGTTTGAATGGTTGCCGGCGGTTTTCATTCCGCCGCTCGGCGATGTGCTCGGCGCCGCCATCACCTTGCAGGAAGACTGCGTCGGCATCGGCGGCGCATTGGCCATGGACAACACTTGTTTGCTGACCAACCACATATTTTCGTCCATCGGCCGGGTAATCCTGGCCGCCGTCATCGGCTTACCGCTGGGTATCGGCGCCGGCATTCTGGCCGGCATGAACCGGACGGTGTCCCGCTATCTGGAACCGGTCGGCGTGTTCGCCAATTCCATTTCCGGCATCGCCTGGATCCCGCTTGCCATTGTCTGGTTCGGCGTCGGCTGGATGACCACGTTGTTCATCATGCTCAACACCATCTTCTGGCTGATGTTCTTTAACGCCATGCTAGGCGTGCGCGGCGTCGCCAAGGTCTATGAACAAAGCGTGCTGACCATGGGCGGCAGCCGCTGGGACGTTATCCGCCATGTGTACCTGCCAGGCGCCATGCCAAGCATCATCACCGGCATGCGCATCTCTTTGGGCTTTGGCTGGCGGGCGCTGATAGCCGCGGAAATGATCGGCGGCGACAGTGGTCTCGGCTTTATGATATTTGTCTCGGCGGAAGAGTTCAAAATTGAAGAGGTGTTCCTCGGCGTGATCATCATCTCGCTCATCTATATGGCCACCGACCGCTATCTTCTGGCGCCCCTCGAAAAATGGACGGTGGAGCGCTGGGGACTGATCTGGAAGCCGACATAAATTATGGCCGAGACGGAACCCACACCCACTGCATTCCGGCGGCGGCGCTGGTACCACCGGCGCGATGTCCGGTTCGTAAGCGTTGTCGCCGCCGCCTTGATACTATTCCACAGCCACGGCTTCATCACAGGCCCCGCCAAAATTTCCGGCGCCTTGGCTGAGGCGCTTAGCTCCGACAAGGCGCGCCTCAATATTCAGGTGGAAACCCTGTTCGCGCCGGAAGCCTTTCATATGAGCGTTTACCAGGAGCTCGGCTCGATGCGCGGCAGCGAGGGCACGGTCACCACCCTGCACCGGGTCAAGCCCGCGGCCATTTATTTGTTGTCGCGGAAATACTGGGTGGCCCGGATCGATCTTGCCGCGCGCTAGCGGTTCTACTTTGCGCGCCGGAAGATGCCGTCATAGAAAGTATAGAGGACAACCAGCAACAACACCGTGCCCAAAGGCCGGTCGATGAGGACACTTAGGATGCTGTGATCCTCGAACACCAACAAGGCGCGGCGCAGGTTTTCGTCGGCGAGCGGCCCCAAAATCACCGCCAACACCATCGGCGCCAGGGGAAATCCAAAGCGGTGCAGGATAAAGCCGGCGATGCCGGCAATGAACATCAAATAGACATCGAAATAACTTAAACTGACCGCGAAGGCGCCCATCATGCAGATTGGAATGATCAGCGGCATGAGCAATGTCCGCGGCAGGCTGAACAATTTGACGCAGGGTTTGATCAGCCCGATGGCCATGAAATACATGAGGAAATTGGCAATAATCAGCCCGATATAGATAAAATAGATGATGCCCGGATTTTCGGTCTGGATGGTCGGGCCGACGACGATATTTTTCATTTCCAGAGCCGCCAGAATGGCCGCCGCCGCCGCGTTGCCAGGGATGCCGAGGGTCAGGGTCGGCAGCATCGAGCCGCCGATATTGGCGTTGTTGGCGACCTCGGCGGATACAATGGCCTCGTAGCTGCCCTTGCCCCATTTGGCGCGCTCTTCCGGCCTGGCGCGGCGGCGCGCGATATCATAGGAGAGGAACGAGGCGACATTGGCGCCTGCGCCTGGGATGGCGCCGATGATGGTGCCGATGAGCCCTGAGCGCAGCGACGTGCGTGCATATTTCCAGAGCATCGAGAACGGCGGAATGACGCGGCCCACCTTCGACGGGATACCGGGCGGGTTTTTTTGAGGAAGGACTTTGAGAACCTCGGTGAGCCCAAACAGGCCGATCAACAACGGGATATAGCTGATATGGTCTTCGAGGATACGAAAGCCGAAGGTGAAACGGGCGACGCCATGGATAGCATCCAGCCCGACGAACGATATCAGCAATCCGATCCAGCCCGAAATCCAGCCCTTCAACGGCATTTCGCCCGACGACATGGAGCCGCAGATGGCGATCCCCCACATCGCCAGGAGGAACATTTCCCACGACCGGAACTGCAGTGCCAGAAACAAAATCGCCGGGATGAAGGCAATCAGCAGGAAAATCCCCACCCAGTTGCCAAGGAACGACGCGGCAATGGCGGTGCCGAGCGCCAGCCCGCCCTCGCCGCGCTGGGCAAGGGGGTAGCCTTCTATCATGGTCGGCACCGCGTCGGGCGTTCCGGGAATATTGATCAGCACCGCCGATATGGCGCCGCCGAAGACGCTGCCCGTATAGACGCCGAGCATGAACATGACCGCCACGTGCTGGCTCATGCCGGTTGAAAGACCGATCAGGAGCGCCATCGCCATGGTCGTCGATAGCCCGGGCATCGCGCCCCAAAGGATGCCAAGGGTAACCCCAGCCAGACACACCACCAGCATCCAGGGGGTAAAGGCGATGGCCAGTTGGCTGGCCAGTTGGGCAAACACGGTGTCCATCAGCCCGAGCCCGGCAGCAGAATTTCGAAGCCATCGCGGAAGATCCAGGCGAGCGCAATCACCATGCCGGCAGCGACGGTGATGCATGCAAGCCATCGCGCACGCCAGAACATTTTCAAGATTAAGGCGATGACGGGAATGGAAATGGTCTCATAGCTGGAAAACCGAAACGTGTAGAAACCGGCCGGCATGCGAATTTCAAAATTGATCAGATCGGTCAAAACCACATAGGCCAGCACCAGACCCATCAGGACCAACGTGCGCCGGCCCTCTACACCGGCCAGGAACGGACCGATGGGATTACCGGCGGCTTTGAGAATTTCGCTTAAATGTGCCCGTTTCAACGCCTTGACGGCGAGGCCGGCGGCCATGATGAGAAGCGATAAACCGGTGAGGAACGGCAGCAGCCCCGGCGCCGTATAAAGGCTTGCCGGCGCGTCCAGGTCCAGCGATAGGGCCATCGCCGCGATGCCGATAATGGCAACCATAGCGGCGGCGGCAAGGTCCTTGCCTGGCGAAACCAAAGGCCCACCTTCCTCGCCGGTGAATTTGCCTGCCGCCAGGCTTTCTACGTCGGCCTGAATGCGTGATTTTGGAATGTCGGTCATATGTCAAAAGCTAACCGGGCGGGCCGCCTTTCGGCAAGCCCGCCCGGGTCAGGTTGCTATTGTTTTCGTCAACCGGTTAAAGCGGCTTGTAGCCGTGGGGCGGCCACCACTTATCGAAACCAGCCGGTGTCGGCAGACCCAACTCGCTTCCCGCATGCGAGCCCTTGACGCCCAATTTTTCAAAGGTTGCCGCAGTGATCGATTCCACTTGCGCGGCGCGCCGGTCGGCGGCCTTGCCGGTGCGGATATCGATCTCGAAAAACTTCTTCTTGGCGATAGCTGCAAAGGCCGGTGAATTCACACCGGCGACGAAGGCTTTCTCGATTTTGCCGATGATTGCTTTCGGAACCGAACGGCGAACGGCCAGATTATAGATGCCCGAGAACGGCAGTTGATTTTTGATGCCGGGAAGGAAATTGCCGACCGACGGCATGATCTTGCCGCCGCCCGCATCGATATCCTTGGATCCGGTCTGCTGAATCGACCGCAATTTACCGGCGCGTACATGGGCGATATGCTCATGGACACCGCCGCCGGTGATCATCGCTTCGCCGTTGAGGCCGGCCAGCGTTGCCGCTTTGCCGCCCTTGTAGGGCAAGTATTTCAAGGTGACGCCCGCCGACTGGGCGACGATGGCCGCCAGTTCATGCCAGAGGCCGCCCTGGCCAGAGGCCGCCCTGGCCCGACGTGGAAATGGTGATTTTGCCGGGATTGGCCTTGGCCGCGGCAATGATGTCGGCGAAGGTCTTGAACTTGGAATCGGGACGCACCGCCCAGGAAGCGCGGGAATTGGCCGCCTGCATATACTGCCAGTCTTTCCAGGCCTGGGATTTGGAATGGCCCATGACGCGCACGAACTTGTTGTAGTTGGCGGCGCCCATCCAGGTGTAGCCATCATCTTTTTTGCCGAGGACGTAGCTGGTGGCGACCCCGCCAACCGCGCCCGGCTTGTTGATGACGTTGATTTTCCAGCCCGTTGATTTCGCCATTTCATTGGCGATGGTGCGAATGACGGTGTCGGTGCCGCCACCGGCAGGGTACATGACAACGACTGTGATCGGGCGTTCCGGCCATTCGGCGCGCGCATCGGCGGCGCCCATGGTCCATGCAGCCGCGCCCATGGCGAGACTGGTGATTGTGGTTTTCATGACGTTCATAATATTCTCCTCGCTGTAAAATTATTGTCGACCCCAGTGGCCCCGTAACTCTTATATAAGACTACTCACATTATTGTGAATGCGTTTGGGAATCAACTGCTGAGTTGCGGGTTCGGCCATCCGATTTGCTCGGTCATTGACTGGCGGGTCCGCCCATCTACAATACCGCCAAGAACAACCAAGCAAGTTACTGGGAGGGCAAGTTCTTGAAACCATCGCCATTCGCCTATGCCAAACCCGCCGATCTGGCTGAGGCGCTGCGCCTCAAGGCCGATCATGGCGATGACGGCACTTTTATCGCCGGCGGCCAGAGCTTGGTGGCAACCCTCAATATGCGGCTGTCATCGCCCGATATTCTCATCGATATCGGCGGCGTCACAGAGCTTTCCGGCATCGAGGTTTCCGATGGGAGCGTGCGCATTGGCGCCCTCACCCGGCACCGGGACTTGGAAGATTCTCCTGACATAAAAACCCATGCCCCGCTGATCGCCGAAGCCATAGCCCAGGTGGCGCATCCGGCGATCCGCAACCGGGGCACCATGGGCGGCTCCATCGCCTTTGCCGATCCGGCGGCCGAGTTGCCGGCTTGCATCCTGGCGCTGGACGGTGCCATTGAAATCGCCGGTCCCGATGGCCGCCGCAAAGTGGCTGCCGGGAATTTCTTCAAAGGCCTGTACGATACCGATCTGGGCACCGGCGAGATGATCACGGCAGTGGAGTTTGCCGCCGACAGCGATGATTGGCGCACCGGGTTCGATGAATTGGCGCGCCGCCACGGCGATTATGCCATGGCCGGGTTGGCCGCCAGACTGCGCATGGACGGCGATAGCATCGCCGAAGCGCGGCTGGTGTATTTCGCGGTCGGCGACAAGCCGATGCTGGCGACCGGCGCCGGCGGCGAACTGGCCGGCAAACCGCTGAGTGCGGAGACCATCGAAGCGGCGGCGGCATCTCTGGACAGTGATCTGGAACCGTTCGACGATCTGCATTCCAGCGCCGCTATGAAGCTGCATCTAGCGCGCGAATTGACCCGCCGGGTCTTAACCAAAATCGCCGGGGGCGCACAATGAGCAATCGCATAACCATCACCGCCCAAGTCAACGGCGAGACGGTCACCCGCGATGTGGAGCCGCGCCAAAGCCTGGTGGATTTCCTGCGCGAGAATCTAGAGCTCACGGGCAGCCATGTGGGCTGCGAGCATGGCGTCTGCGGCGCCTGTACGGTGCGCATGAATGGCGAGATCGTGCGTGGCTGCCTGACCCTGGCGGTACAGGCCGATGGCGCCGAAGTGGAAACCGTCGAAGGCTTATCCGATACCGGCGAAATCGCAGATCTGCAGGATGCGTTTCTCAGACTTAACGCAATCCAGTGCGGCTTTTGCTCGCCGGGCATGCTGATCACGGCGGCCGAATTGTTGGATCGCAACCCGGCCCCGGACCGCACCCAAATCCGCGAATTTATCGCCGGTAACTATTGCCGATGCACCGGCTACCAGACCATCGTCGATGCCATCGAGGCCGTCGCCAAGGAAAGGCGAGGCTGATGAGCAATTTGAAAACCAACCCGGTCATCACCATCCACGACCGGCCCAACAGCTATATCGGGCGGAGCGTGCCCCGGCCCAACGCCAAACGATTGCTGCATGGGCGCGGCAACTTCACCGATGATGTCCGTTTGCCGCGTATGCTGCACAGCGCCTATTTGCGCTCACCCCACGCCCACGCCGAAATATTATCCATCGACACATCGAAGGCGGAGGCGGCGCCCGGCGTCATCGCCGTCGTCACCGGCAAGGACGTGGCCGAGATATGCGAGCCTTATGTGGGCGTCCTCACCCATCTGCAGGGCATGCGCTCGCCGCCCCAATATCCACTGGCTATGGACCGCGCCCGCTGGCAGGGCGAGCCAGTGGTCGCAGTGGCGGCTGAAACCCGCGCCGAGGCCGAAGACGCGTTGGAATTGATCAGCGTCGAATACAAGGAGTTGCCGGCAGTTACCGATATGGAGGCGGCGCTGGAGCCGGATGCACCCAAGATCTGGGACGAATATGGGGACAATCTCTGCTGGGAGCGGCTGGTGGATGAGGGCGACGTGGAAACGGCGCTGGCAAATTCCGCCTATGTGGCCGAAGCCGTGTTTGATTTCGGCCGCCATACCGGCGTTACCTTGGAGCCGCGCTCGATCATCGCCGATTATAATTCCGGCGAAGGGCGGCTCACGGTACATCATTCGACCCAGGGCCCGCACATGATGCAGGCGATCATCGCCAAGGCATTCCAATTAGAAGAGCACAATGTGCGCATCATCGCCGACGATGTGGGCGGCGCTTTCGGCATCAAGATCCACACCTATGGGGACGAGCTGGCGGCGGTGGCGCTATCGATATTATTGAAGCGGCCGGTGAAATTCATCGCCGACCGGCTGGAATCCTTCACCGCTGATATCCATGCCCGCGACCACATCATCAAGGGCCGCATGGGCGTCGATGCGGACGGCAAGATCACCGCCATCGATTATGACGACATCACCGGCATTGGCCCATTTTCCATGTATCCGCGCTCGTCGGGAATTGAAATCAATCAGGTACTGAACCTGACCGCCGGCTGGTACGATATCGAGAACTACCGAGCGCGCGGGCGCGTGGTGTTTTTGAACAAGGCAATGATGTGCCAGTACCGGGCCGTCGGACACCCCATCGCCATGGCCTTGGGCGAAGGCCTGGCCGAACTGGCGGCAGCCGGCATCGGCATGGACACGCTGGAATTCCGGCGCAAGAACCTGGTGCCCGACGATGCCTATCCGTGCAAATCAGTCACCGGCATGCCGTTTGAGAAATTGTCCCATCAGGCGACGCTGGAAAAGCTGGCCGAGATGATGGATTACGATGGCTTGCGCGCTGAGCAGGCGCGGCTCAAGGAGCAGGGCATCCACCGGGGCATCGGCTTTTGTACGATGATCGAAGTTACCAGCCCCAGCGCCATGTTCTATGGCGTCGGCGGCGCGCCCATATCGGCCCAGGATGGCTGCACGCTGCGCCTCGATGCCAAGGGCAATATCTTTTGCGCCATCAGCGTCACCGAACAGGGCCAGGGCGCCGAGGCCATCGTCAATCAGATCGTCGCAACCGCCTTGGGCGTGACGCCGGACCGGATCCGGGTCATCACCGGCGATACCGATAACGTGCCCTACGGCGGCGGCACCTGGGCGTCCCGGGGCACCGGCATTGCCGGCGAAGCGGCGGTCCAGGCCGGCCACGCGCTGCGCGCGCAAATCCTCGAAGTTGCCGGCAAGATGTTGCAGGCGGAGCCC
>JABHAA010000052.1 GCA_018674495.1 Rhodospirillaceae bacterium
AGCATCTGGAACTGAGCCGCCCGATTTATGCGCGCTCGGCGGCCTATGGCCACTTTGGCCGCCACCCGGACCAGGACGGCGGCTTCTCGTGGGAGAAGACCGACATCGCCGATGCGCTCAGAACGGCGGCTAACGGAGGCTGAGCAAAATCCCTGGCGACGGAACCAAGCACCCCGATCAGGAGAACCCCAGATTTTACGGCCGGCGCAAGGGCCATCAATTGCGCGATGGCCGCAGGCGGCTGGTTGATGAGGAATTGCCGCGCCTCCGCATGCCGGTGGGGCCGCTTGAAAATCTGCAATCCCTATTCTCTGATCCGGTCTCCGACGTTTGGCTGGAGATCGGATTTGGCGCTGGCGAGCATCTGATCCATCAGGCCGAAGCCAATCCCCATATCGGTTTCATTGGCGCCGAGCCGTTTATCAACGGTGTGGCGCGCGTGCTGGCCGAGGCGGAAAAAAAATCGCTGCACAATATCCGCATCCATGATGACGATGCCCGCCCGTTGCTCGAGCGCTTGCCGGCGGCCTCCATCGGCAGGGTCTTTTTGCTGTTCTCCGATCCCTGGCCGAAGACGCGCCATCACAAGCGGCGCTTCGTCAACGCTGCCAACCTCGATGCGCTGGCGCGTATCTTAAAGCCCGGCGGCGAGTTTCGTTTTGCCTCCGACGATGCCGGCTTCGTGCGCTGGGCTCTGGCGGCGACATTGGCCCACGACGGATTTGACTGGACCGCGAAGGGGCCCGCCGATTGGCGGGAGCGCCCCCCCGATGCCATCGCTACCCGCTACGAGACCAAGGCGCTGACGGAAGGGCGGAATTGCGTCTATTTGCGCTTCCAGAGAAATGGCAGCACGCCCGGCCCAACACCGAAAAAAGCTTGAAATTCAGCACAAAGTGTTGATTATGGGGCCTTCATTCTTGGATTAGCTGTTCTAAGACAGCGCTCTGGGGGTGGGCCTGGGGCCCACTTTTTTTGTTTGTGGGTCCCGCATGCGAGCCTTGAAATGGGCCGGACCCGGGTGTACTTGGCGCCGGAGCCCGGGCCAAGACCGAACGTTAGATACGGAATAATGCAGATAGAAGAGCGCATCGAAACACTGATCGAGCCGGTGCTGGCAGCCATGGGATACACGCTTGTGCGCGTGCAGGTAACGGACGCCCCCAATTCGGTGCTGCAGGTGATGGCCGAGCGGGATGATCAGAAGGGCATGACCGTTGATGATTGCGCGCGCATCAGCCGCGAAATTTCCACCGTCCTGGATGTGGAAGATCCGATTCAGCTTGCCTACGCGCTGGAGGTTTCCTCGCCCGGTATCGACCGGCCGCTGGTGAAGCTGGCCGATTTCGAACGCTACGCCGGGTTCGATGTGCGCATCGACCTGAAAGAGGAAATGGACGGCCAGCGCCGCTTTCGCGGGCGGCTGGAAAGCGTCTCGGGCGAGGTGATCGCGCTCAAAACCAAGGACCGGAATTTGCAACTGCCGTTTCCCGGCATCCGCCGGGCGAAGTTGATATTGACGGACGAATTACTGGCGGCCGCCGCCGCTAAACCAGAGGAATAGGGTTATCGATTATGGATACCAATGTTGAATCGAGCACCAATTACACGCACCCTGAATTGGTCATGGTGGCCGAAACGGTTGCCCGTGAAAAAGGCATAGAGCGCGAAGAAGTCTTCGACGCCATGGAGCAGGCCATCCAGAAAGCCGGGCGCTCCAAATACGGGCACGAGCATGATATCCGCGCCCAGATCGACCGCAAATCGGGCGAGATCAAATTGGCACGCTATCTTGAAGTTGCCGAAGAAATCGAGAACGAGCTGACCCAGGTCACGCTGGACGCGGCTCAGCAACGCAAACCCGATGCCGTCATCGGAGAGTTTCTGGTCGATCCTCTGCCGCCCATCGACTTTGGCCGTATCGCGGCGCAGACCGCCAAGCAGGTCATTGTCCAGAAAGTCCGCGAGGCCGAGCGCGCCCGCCAGTTCCTGGAATTCAAGGATCGCATCGGCGAGGTTGTCAACGGCATGGTCAAACGCATCGAGTTCGGCAATGTCATTGTCGATCTGGGGGGCCGCGCCGAAGGCATTATCCGGCGCGACGAAACCATCCCGCGCGAGCATTTTTCCAACGGCGACCGGGTGCGCTCTTATATATATGACGTGCGCGAAGAGTTGCGCGGGCCGCAAATTTTCCTGTCGCGCAGCCACCCGCAATTCATGGCCAAGCTGTTCACCCAGGAAGTTCCGGAAATCTACGACGGCATTATCGAGATTAATTCGGTAGCCCGGGACCCCGGCAGCCGTGCCAAAATCGCGGTTACCTCGTCCGACAGCGGCATCGATCCGGTCGGCGCCTGCGTTGGCATGCGCGGCTCACGCGTGCAGGCGGTGGTCGCCGAGCTGCAGGGCGAAAAAATCGATATCATCCAGCATTCCATCGACCATGCGACGTTCATCGTGAACGCCCTTGCGCCGGCGGAGGTTACCAAGGTTGTTTTGGACGAGGAAGCCAACCGCATCGAAGTGGTGGTGCCCGATGACCAGCTCAGCCTTGCTATCGGACGGCGCGGCCAGAACGTGCGTCTGGCGTCGCAATTGACCGGGTGGGATATCGATATTCTGACCGAGGCCGAAGAATCGGACCGCCGCACCGAGGAATTCCGTACCCGCTCGCAACTGTTCATCGACAATCTGGATGTGGACGAGGTGATCGCCCAATTGCTGGTCACCGAAGGGTTTTCGACCATCGAAGATGTGGCCTTCGTGCCGATCGAAGAATTGTCCGGGATCGAAGGTTTCGACGAAGACGTGGCCAACGAATTGCGCGACCGGGGACGCAATTTCCTGGAAGCGCGCGACGCGGAAATGACCGCGCAGCGCAAAGCATCCGGCGTGACCGACGAGTTGGCCGCAGTGGCCGGCCTGACCCCGGAAATGCTGGTGGTTCTGGGCGAAGCCGAGATCAGGGAACGGGACGATCTCGCCGATTTGGCGGCCGACGAGTTGATCAGCGCCGATGACGGCGTACTCAAGGAATTTGGCCTTTCGATGGATGCCGCCAACGAGATTATCATGGCGGCGCGCGCCCACTGGTTCGAAGACGAAGATGCGGTCGAGGGCGATGCGGAAGCCGGCGCCGAAGATGGCGCCGAAACCGAAGCAGATACCTCGGCGCAGCCTGAGGAGGCAAAAGACGAAAGCTGATGGCCAAGAACGAGACAAATTTGCGCAAATGCATTCTGACCGGCGAAACCCTTTCCAGGGATCGGTTGATCCGCTTCGCCGTCGATCCGGACGGAAATGTGGTGCCTGACGTCCAAGGCAAGTTGCCGGGCCGGGGTTTGTGGATGCGCGCCGAGGGCGATATGATACGCACCGCGTGCGCCAAGGGTGCGTTCTCGGCTGCGGCGCGGCGCAGCGTGGTTGCACCGGTCGATCTGGCCGATCAGGCGGAAGCGAATTTGCGCCGGCGCTGCCTGGATTTGATCGGCCTGGCCAAGCGCGCCGGAGAATTGGTGGGGGGGTTTGAGAAAGTGCGCGCCCACCTGCGCAAAAGCGATGCCGGCCTTCTTTTGGCGGCGTCGGACGGCGGTGATGATGGCCGCGCCAAAGTTCGCGCCTTGGCGCCCTCTGCGCCGCTGGTGGATTTGTTCGATGGCGCCCAATTGGGCGGCGCCGTCGGGCGCGACAGGCTGGTGCACGCGGTTGTGGACCAGGGCAAGCTGGCCGAACGCCTGTCGATGGAATGTGGCCGCCTTACCGGTCTGGTTGGCGGAGGCGGTGATCAGAGCCAACCCATGGCTCAACCCATGGCCGGCCCAATGGCTGGTTGAATTGGCTGAAGTTATCCCGGTCCGTTATTGATAACGCCGGGACGGAATTGTTGGTAAGAAAGATTGATGTGATGACGGATACCACGGACACGACAGATACCGAAGACAAGCCGGCGAAGAAAACGCTGAGCCTATCCAGGCCCGGTAAGCTGGAGCTTAAAAAGACGGTCGAGGGCGGTCAGGTCCGGCAAAACTTCTCCCATGGGCGCTCCAAAATCGTCGCCGTCGAGGTGCGCAAAAAACGCACCTTCGAAGCCGGCTCATCGGGCTCCATGCAGGAGGTCAAGGAAGCCCCCGAGGAAATCATACCCGACGAGCCGGTTGCCGAAGCGCCGGTCGAGGTCGTGGCCGAAGTCGCGCCCGCCCCCGATGTGACGCCCGCGTCCGCGGCGCCCACACCGGCGCGTCAGTTAACAGAACAGGAACGCGCCGTCCGTGCCAAGGCATTGCAGGAAGCGCGCCGCGCCGAAGAAGAAAACAAGAAAATAGCCGAAAAGCAGGCGAGCATCGAAGCCGCCGCCGCCGCCAAATCGGAGGCCGCCGCCAAATCCGAGACCGAGGCGGAGCCCGATGCCCGCACCCAAGCCGATCTCGCCGCTGATGCGTCCCGGCGCGAAGTCGAGGCCGAGGAAACCGCGCGCCGCGAAAAACGCGGCCAGGATGCTGCTGAAGCCGGCGTAGCCAAGTTGAAGAAACATGGCGAAGCCGATGAGGAACAGAGCGACGAAGCCGCGCGCGGCAAGCGCGGCAAGGACGCGCCCCGGCGCCCAAGCCCCACCCGCCGCGGCGAGCCAAGGCGCCGGGCCGGGCGCCTGACCATTACCGAGGCGTTGGATGAGAACGAGCGTGTTCGCTCCCTGGCGTCGGTCAAACGCGCTCGCGAACGGCAAAAGAAAAAAGAAGGACCGATCGAACATGTGAAGATCGTCCGCGAAGTTACGATCCCGGAAACGATCACTGTGCAGGAGCTGGCCAACCGCATGGCCGAGCGCGGCGTCGATGTTGTCGGCGCGCTGATGAAGCTCGGCATCATGGTGACCATGGACCAGGAAATCGATGCCGATACCGCCGAACTGGTGGTCGCCGAGTTCGGTCACAAGCTGAACCGGGTCGCCGATTCCGACGTAGAGATCGGCATGGCTGGCGGCGATGACGCCGTGGGCGATTTGGAGCCGCGCGCGCCGGTGGTCACGGTTATGGGCCATGTTGATCACGGCAAGACGTCGCTATTGGATGCGTTGCGCCAAACCGATGTGGTGTCCGGCGAAGCCGGTGGCATCACTCAACATATCGGCGCCTATCAGACGTCTCTGGCCAGCGGCGAAAAGATCACCTTCATCGATACGCCGGGCCACGAAGCCTTCACCGAAATGCGCGCCCGGGGCGCCGTTGCGACCGATATCGTGGTGCTGGTGGTTGCCGCTAATGACGGCATAATGCCACAGACCATCGAAGCCATCAGCCACGCCAAGGCCGCCGGGGTTCCGATGATCATCGCCATCAACAAGATCGATCTTCCCGATGCCAATCCTTTGCGCATCCGCACCCAGCTTTTGGAACACGAAGTGGTGCTCGAAAGCATGGGCGGCGAGGTGCTTGATGTGGAAGTATCTGCGACCCAGAAAACCAATCTCGACAAGCTCGAAGAAATCATTCTTTTGCAAGCCGAAGTGCTCGATTTGAAAGCCAATCCGAACCGCCCGGCCGAGGGCGTCGTGATCGAAGCAAAGATCGAACAAGGGCGGGGCCCGGTGGCCACCGTTCTGGTGCAACGGGGAACTTTGAAAATTGGCGATGTTTTCGTAGCCGGCGCCCAATGGGGCCGGGTGCGCGCCCTGGTCGATGATCATGGTAACGCCGCCAAGGAAGCCGGGCCGTCGCAGCCGATGGAGCTGACTGGCCTCAATGCGCCGCCGTCGGCGGGCGATGATCTTGTGGTTGTCGAAAATGAACAACGGGCCCGCGAAATTACCGAGTTCCGCCAAAACCGGGACCGGGATTCGCGCACGGCGATTGCGCCCCGGGGCACCTTGGAAGAAATGTTCGACGCCATCCAGGCCGGCATTGCCAAGGAATTGCCGGTGGTCATCAAGGGCGATGTGCAAGGCTCGATCGAAGCCATTATGGGCATGCTGAACAAGCTGCCTCAGGACGAGGTCAAGGTGCAGGTTCTGCATTCCGGGGTCGGCGGTATTACCGAATCCGATGTCACCCTGGCCGAGGCATCCAGAGGCGTCATCATCGGCTTTAATGTCCGCGCCAACGGTAAGGTGCGCGCAATGGCCAAATCCGACAATGTGGATATTCGCTATTATTCGGTGATCTATGAAGTCATCGACGACATGAAAAATTTGGTGGTCGGACTGATGGCGCCGGAATTGCGAGAGATTTTCCTTGGCAACGCCGAGGTGCGCGAGGTTTTCAACGTGTCCAAAGTTGGCCGCGTGGCGGGCTGCTATATTACCGAAGGCTCGGTGCGCCGTGGCTCCAAAGTGCGTTTGCTTCGCGATTCCGTGGTCATCCACGAGGGCAGCTTGTCGACGCTTAAACGGTTCAAGGACGATGCCCGCGAAGTGAACGAGAATTATGAATGCGGTATGTCGTTCGAAAATTACAACGATTTGAAAGTCGGCGACGTGATCGAATGCTTTGACATTCAGGAGATAGCGCCGACGCTGTAGCGACGCCGCCCGCCGCCGCCGGCGTTTGATATTATTCCAGAGGATACCATGGCCAAAAGGGGCTGAAGAGCGGATCATGATGGATAGGAACCATTTGACCGGGATGATTTTGCCCCGTGGCAAGGAGCGTGCAGCATGGCGATGCATTGGCATCGGCAAAGGTGTGCGACGACGTCCACGCATCAAAAGCACCCGGCCTTCGGTGGGTCAAATCGGTCCCCCGGCGGCGTTGCAGTGCTTGCCCGATGCAAAGGCATCGCGCCGCGCACCGCGCCTACCCGGAAAACCGATTTGTTCCCATCAAATTGATTCCTATCCATCATGAGCCGCTCTAAAGCACCAAGCCAAAGGCAATTACGTGTCGGCGAACAGGTGCGCCACGCCATCGCATCGGTTATCGAACGCGGCGAGTTGCGCGACCCGGACCTGGACGGCGTACCGGTCACCGTGACCGAAGTTCGCCTCAGCCCAGATTTGCGCAAAGCCTCCATATTCGTGGTGCCCTTGGGCGGCGGTGATACTGAATCGATCCTGCCGCCGCTCAGCCGCGCCGCGCCGTTTTTGCGGCACCGGGTATCGGAAATGGTGCAATTGAAATATGCGCCGGAGCTGGTTTTCGAGGCGGACAAGACATTCGACTATGCGGACCGCATCGACGCTGTTCTGCAATCCGTCGGTCTTGGTGGCTCAGAAATAGCCGGCGCCGCAGAGGATGAAGAGCATGGGCCGTAAGCGCCGCGGCGATGCGATCCACGGCTGGCTGGTGATCGACAAGCCGGCCGGCGTCACTTCGGCCTTCGTTGTCAACAAGGCGCGGCGTCTGTTGAACGCCGCCAAGGCGGGCCACGGCGGCACCCTTGATCCACTGGCCACCGGCGTTTTGCCCCTGGCCTTCGGCGAGGCGACGAAAACCGTGTCCTATATTATGGACGGCACCAAAAAATACCGCTTCACCGTGCGCTGGGGCGAAGCCCGCGATACCGACGATGCGGATGGTGCGGTGATCCAGACCTCCGATGTGCGCCCGTCTACAGATGCTATCGAAGCCGCCTTGCCGGAATTTGTCGGCAATATCGAACAAATACCGCCCGATTATTCCGCCGTAAAGGTGGATGGCGCGCGCGCCTATGCCCTGGCCCGGGAGAACAAAGAGCTGGTTCTGGAGCCGCGCACGATCCGCATCGATGCGTTTCGTCTGACCGCCGAGCCGGATGCGGATCACGCAGTGTTCGAAGTGGTCAGTGGCAAGGGCGCCTATATGCGCTCGCTGGCTCGGGATTTGGCGATGCGGCTCGGCACCTACGGCCATATTTCGGAGCTGCGCCGCACCGGGCTCGGCCCGTTCGAAGAGGCCCAGGCGATTTCCCTGGATAAGCTGGAACAAATCGGGCATAGTGCGCCCGCCGCAGAAATACTGCTGCCGGTCGAGACCGCGCTGGACGACATCCCGGCACTGGCCCTGACCGAGGATGAAGCTCGCCGGATGCAATGCGGACAAGCAGTTTCCGCGCTGAAGGTGGCCCGGAGAATCCCACTTAAAGAAATAGGTCAAGGTGCTGTAATTTGCGCCATGGCTGAGGGAAAACCGGTTGCGCTTGCCCGCTTTGAGGGTGGCGAAATTCGTCCAATTCGTGTTTTAAATATTTAACAACGGAGTACACGATGTCGATTACACCTGAGCGTAAACAGGAATTGATCACCGAATATGCGACCAAGGAAGGCGACACCGGCTCGCCGGAAGTACAAGTCGCCATTCTGTCCGAGCGCATCAATAACCTGACCGATCACTTAAAAGAACATAAGAAAGATTTCCATTCCCGGCGCGGCCTTCTGATGATGGTCGGACAACGCCGGCGGCTGCTCGACTATGTACGTGGTAAGAAAGTCGAGCGCTACCAAGGCCTGATTGAGCGGCTGGGACTGCGGCGTTAGCCCGTGTGTCCCAGCGCCGCCGCGCAGTCCCTGCAATTCGGTGGGGGCGTGCGGATTTGTGCTGGATCGACCCGTTTTGACGGATGTTAAGGGCCTTAAGCGCCCCATCTGGCCCAATTGTGGGCAACGCGCGTAGAGGGCCACCCATGGGGGTGAGAGCCGGCGCGCCAGCGGGACTATGAAAGAAAGAATGAAGGAAGAGATACATGTTTAACGAACATCGAATAGAAATGGATTTGGGCGGACGCAAGTTGGTTTTGGAATCCGGCAAGATCGCCCGCCAGGCCGATGGCGCCGTCATGGCGTCCCTCGGCGACACCATGGTGCTGTGCACCGCTGTTGGTCAGAGATCACCGAAGCCGGGGATCGATTTTTTCCCGCTGACGGTCAACTACCAGGAAAAAACTTTTGCCGCGGGCAAAATCCCGGGCGGCTTTTTCAAGCGCGAGGGACGGCCCAGCGAAAAGGAAACCTTGACCTCGCGGCTGATCGACCGGCCGCTCCGGCCCTTGTTTGCGTCCGGCTACCGGAACGAAACGCAAGTTATCTGCACGGTCCTTGCCCATGATTTGGAAAATGATCCCGATATGGTCGCGCTGATCGGCGCCTCGGCGGCGCTGACCATTTCCGGCATTCCGTTCCTGGGGCCCATCGGCGGCGCCCGCATCGGTTATATTGACGGCAATTATGTCTTGAACCCCACCGTCGAGGATCAAAAGGAATCGGCGCTGAATTTGGTCATGGCGGGCACCCGCGAAGGCGTGCTGATGGTCGAGTCTGAAGCCAATGAATTGTCCGAAGAAGTGATGCTCGGCGCTGTCATGTTTGGTCACGAAGCCAATCAGACAGTGATCGATGCGATCATCGAATTGGCGAAAAAATGCGCCAAGGAGCCGTGGGACGTGCCGTCGCCGCCGGATTATGCGGATGCGGTCGCCGCCCGTGTCGCCGAAATAGCCGACACCGATCTGCGCGCCGCGTACGGCGAGACCGAAAAATCGGTGCGTCAGAACAAAATCTCCGAAGTTCGGAAAAAAGTCACGGAAGCCTACGAAGGCGACGCCGATACGGATGGCTCCGTGGTCTCCGGCGCCTTCAAGAGCCTCGAAAAAAATATCGTGCGCCGGGATATTCTGAACACCGGCAAGCGTATCGATGGACGCGATACCGCAACGGTGCGCCCCATCGTCAGCGAGGTTGGATTGTTGCCGCGTGCCCATGGCAGCGCCTTGTTCACCCGCGGCGAGACCCAGGCTCTGGTGGTGACCACCCTCGGCACCGGCCAGGACGAGCAGATTATCGACGGTCTCGACGGCGACTACCGGGAACATTTCCTGCTGCACTACAACTTTCCGCCCTACTCGGTTGGCGAGGCCAGCTTCCTACGCTCGCCGGGCCGGCGCGAGATTGGTCACGGCAAGCTCGCATGGCGCGCCATTCGCGCCATGCTGCCGACCAAGGAAGACTTCCCCTATACATTCCGGGTGGTTTCGGAAATTACCGAATCCAACGGCTCGTCGTCGATGGCGACGGTCTGCGGCACATCGCTTTCGATGATGGATGCCGGCGTGCCCTTGACCAGGCCGGTTGCCGGTATCGCCATGGGCTTGATTAAGGAAGATGATTCCTTCGCCGTTCTGTCCGATATCCTCGGCGATGAAGATCATCTCGGCGATATGGATTTTAAAGTCGCCGGCACCAAGGATGGCATCACCGCCTTGCAGATGGATATCAAGATCACGTCCATCACCCAGGATATTATGGAGGCTGCCCTGGCTCAGGCCCGCGATGGCCGCCTGCATATCCTCGGCGAAATGGAAAAAGCCTTGTCCACATCCAGGGATTCCATCAGCGACAACGCACCCCGTATTACGGTGATCACCATCGACAAGGAGAAGATCCGCGAAGTCATAGGCCCCGGCGGAAAAATTATCCGCGAAATTTGCGAGACCACCGGCGCCAAGATCGATATTGAAGATGACGGCACCATTAAAGTTGCCGCCATCGACGAAACCGCATCTGCGGAAGCGATCGCCATGATCAACGCCATCGTCGCCGAGCCGGAAGTTGGCGTGATCTACACCGGCACCGTGGTCAAGACCGTCGATTTCGGCGCCTTCGTCAATTTCATGGGCGCCCGCGACGGGCTTGTCCATATCTCGGAATTGAAGCCTGAGCGCGTCGAGAAAACCACCGACGTGATCAATGTCGGCGACAAGATCAAGGTGAAGCTGATCGGCATCGACGACCGGGGCAAGGTCAAGCTGTCCATGAAGGCGGTTGATCAGGAAACCGGTAAAGATATTTCGGCAAATTAAGAAAAGAAAAAAACAAGCTATTTCAAATGATTATGGGAAATCACGCCCGCGAAAGGTCTTTTCGCGGGCGTGCCTGCTCGTCTTTCCTGAATTGCGCCCTATATGGTCTAATAGGAGCACGGACGGACACTGTTATGGCGTCCGCACCGGCGATCGGTTACGGCATTTGAATAAACAAGGTTGGATGTGATTGTGACTCAAGGCGCGGCGTCCATCGTCCAAGGTCCATTTGGCGAGCGGCACAGTTTTGATCGGGACGATTTGCTGGCCTGCGGGCGCGGCGAATTGTTCGGCCCCGGCAACGCGCAATTGCCGGCGCCGCCCATGTTGATGTTCGACCGCATTATAAATATCAGCGCCGATGGCGGCGCCTACGGCAAGGGCCTTGTCGAGGCGGAGTTGGATATCAGCCCCGACATGTGGTTTTTCGATTGCCATTTTCCCGGTGATCCGGTGATGCCGGGATGCTTAGGGCTGGATGCTCTCTGGCAATTGGTTGGATTTTTTATTGGCTGGTCGGGTGCGCCGGGCCGTGGCCGCGCCCTTGGCGCCGGCGAAATTAAATTTACCGGTCAGGTGCCGCCGAGCGCGCGCCTGGTTCGCTATCATATCGACATCAAGCGTTTGGTGAACCGGCAGGTGGCGCTGGCTTTTGCAGACGGCACTATGGAAGTTGATGGCGAATTGGCCTATCAGACCAAGGGCCTTAAAGTCGGCACATTCATTCCCGAAGAGGAAAGCTAGAACATGGACAGGCGTAGAGCAGTCATCACCGGCATGGGTATTGTGTCCAGCATCGGCAACAATAAGAGCGAAGTGCTGACCGCGTTGCGGGAAGGCCGCTCAGGGATATCCTTTGCCCAGGAATTTCACGATATGGGATTTCGCAGCCATGTTCACGGGCTCCCCGATATCGATCTGGATGAACGCATCGACCGCAAACTGCGCCGCTTCATGGGCGACGGCGCCGCCTATAACTATATCGCCATGCAAGAAGCCATTGATGACGCAAAGCTTTCCGAAGACGATATATCCAACGAGCGCACCGGGCTGATCATGGGCTCCGGCGGGCCGTCGACGCGCAACCTGATCGAAGCCGCCGACAAAGCCCGCGACCGGGGCCCGAAAAAAGTCTCACCGTTCATGGTGCCGCGCACCATGTCGAGCACCAATTCGGCCACCTTGGCAACGCCATTCAAAATCCGCGGCGTCAATTATTCCATTTCATCGGCTTGCGCCACCTCGGCCCATTGCATCGGCAACGCCGCCGAATTGATCCAATGGGGCAAGCAGGATGTGGTGTTCGCCGGCGGCGGTGAGGAATTGCATTGGTCCATGTCGGTGATGTTCGACGCCATGCCGGCCCTGTCGTCAAATTACAACGACGATCCCACCAAGGCGTCACGCGCCTTCGATGCCAACCGCGACGGCTTTGTCATTGCCGGCGGTGGCGGTGTTGTGGTGGTCGAAGAATATGAACATGCCCGCGCCCGGGGCGCCAAAATCTACGGCGAAGTGGCCGGCTACGGCGCCACCTCGGACGGCTATGACATGGTGCAGCCATCCGGCGAAGGCGCCGCGCGCTGCATGAACATGGCCATGGACAGCCTGGATAGACCTGTGGATTACATCAACACCCACGGCACCTCGACGCCGGTGGGCGATGCCAAGGAGCTGGAAGCCATCCGGGGTGTATTCGAGAAACGCAACCGCATCCCCTGGTTCAATTCCACCAAGTCCCTGACCGGCCATTCCCTGGGCGCCGTCGGTGTGCAGGAGAGCATCTACAGCCTGTTGATGATGGAGGAACGCTTTATTTGTGCGTCGGCCAATATCGACGAGTTGGATCCGGCAGCCGACGACATGCCCATCGTCCTCGAACGCCAGGACGATGTGGAGATCAACTGTGTGCTGAGCAATAGCTTCGGGTTCGGCGGCACCAACGCCACCCTGGCCTTTACCCGCATCGACGCTTAAGCGCCGCAATCCGCCCGCTTAGCTTCCCCTTAAAATCGGCGCCGCCCGCTTAGCATCCATGACCGCAGCAACCAAAATCATGGCCGGAAAGCGCGGCCTCATCGTCGGCATCGCCAACGAGCGTTCCATCGCCTGGGGCATTGCCGAGCGGCTGGCGGCGGAAGGCGCAGAGCTGGCGCTCACCTATCAGAGCGAGGCGTTCGCTAAGCGGGTCCTGCCATTGGCCAAACAGGTTGGCGCGCCGTTGACCCTGCCCTGCAACGTCGCCGATGCCGATAGCCTGGATCAACTGTTCAGCGCGCTCAAATCCGAATGGGGATCGCTGGATTTCGTGGTTCATTCCATCGCCTATTCCGACAAGGACGAGCTTAAAGGCCGTTTCGTCGATACCAGCGAAGCCAACTTCCTGAACACCATGCAAATCTCGTGTTTTTCGTTCACCGACATGGCGCGCCGGGCGCAGCCCTTGATGGAAGATGGCGGCAGCCTAATCACCATGAGCTATCTGGGCGCCGAGCGGGTGGTCCCCGCCTATAACGTCATGGGCGTGGCCAAGGCGGCGCTTGAAACCAGCGTCAAATATCTGGCCGCCGATTTGGGGCCGGACGGCATCCGCGTTAACGCCATATCGGCGGGCCCGATGCGCACTCTGGCCGGCAGCGCCATTTCGTCGGCGCGCCAGATCTATCGCCGCTCGGAAGCCAACGCGCCTTTGCGCCGCTCGGTAACCCAGGAACAGATCGGCGGCGCGGCGCTCTATTTGTTGAGCGATTTGTCCTCCGGCGTCACCGGCGAGGTGCACCATGTGGACAGCGGTTTCAATATCATCGGCCTTGCCCACCTGACCGGCGAGCCCGATTGAACGCCTACCAAAGTTTGTCAGTTATATAAAAGACCACATAATCCCTTGATAATTTTAGGGTTATAGGCATACTGGCGCATCTGAAATTGCAGAGTAACCGGGATGGATATGCAACGGCCCTACAGCCATGTACTCGAACGGCTTCGCACCGTGGGACTTCGCCCAACCCGGCAAAGGCTGGCGCTGGCGAAATTGTTGTTCGATGGTGCCGAAGATCGCCATGTCAGCGCTGAAATACTGCATGGGGAGGCGTTGAAACATCGCATGCGGGTATCGCTGGCAACGGTCTATAACACGCTGCACCAATTTACCGATGCTGGCCTGCTGCGCGAAATTGTGGTTGATAGCGGGCGCTCCTATTTCGATACCAACGTTGCCAATCACCATCACATGTATATCGAAGCGCAAAAGAAGCTGGTCGATATCTCCGAAGCCGATATCGATATCAAAGCCATGCCGATCGTTCCTGATGGCATGGAAGTCAGCCGCGTGGATGTCATAATTCGCGTGAAATAAACAAATAAAACAATTATTATCAATGGATTATATGGTTCTTTAGAATATTTCAAATATGAGTTGACTCGAGCGCCATGCTTCGGCATATTGGTATGGTTGCAGCGCGCCGTTGGGTTGCGTTGCCGTTTATTAATTTCAAACTCTTGCAGGGAGGGGCGCAATGCCTTCGCTTAAAGGAACGTCAACCGAAGAAAACCTCAAAGAAGCGTTTGCCGGGGAATCCCAGGCAAACCGCCGTTATCTCTATTTCGCGCAGAAAGCCGACGTCGAAGGCTATAACGACGTCTCCACAGTGTTCCGGTCTACCGCCGAAGGCGAAACCGGCCATGCCCACGGCCATCTGGAATATCTGGAAGAAACCGGCGATCCGGCGACCGGCAAGCCAATCGGCTCGACCGCCGATAATTTGCAGGCTGCGGTGGCCGGCGAAACCCACGAATACACCGATATGTATCCGGGTATGGCCAAGACCGCTCGCGAAGAAGGCTTCGATGAAATCGCCGATTGGTTTGAAACCCTTGCCAAGGCTGAAAAATCCCACGCCGGGCGTTTCCAAAAGGCGTTCGACAGTCTAGACGGCTAGAGCCACCCGATTTGAAGACGAAGACAATTGGGGGGCCTCACTAGGTCCCCCAATTTTATTGCTTAATGACTTAGGAGTGTGGCATGGGCGAAGGCAGCCTGGAAGCCCCGACCCGCCATAAAATTCTCTGGCGCGACGCCGATTTTACCGATGCGGACAAGCTCGATGTGGAGCTGCGCCGCGTTTTCGATATCTGTCATGGTTGCCGCCGCTGCTTCAATCTTTGCATCAGCTTTCCAAAGCTGTTCGATCTTATCGATGATTCGGCAAGCGGCGAGCTGGATACAGTCGCCTCCAAAGATTTCCAACCCATCATCGATGGCTGCACCCTTTGCGACATGTGCTTCATGACCAAGTGCCCTTATGTGCCGCCGCACGAATTTGATCTGGATTTCCCGCACCTGATGCTGCGCGCCCGGGTGAAAGATTTCCAAGACGGCAAGGTGGGGACCGTACACCGGCGATTGGTGGAAACCGACCGCAACGGCAAATTGGCGGGCGCCGTGCCAGCGCTAGCCAACTGGGCATCCCAGCGCGGCAACGGGCTGACCCGCGCAGGCCTAAGCGCCATCGCCGGTATCCACAAAGACGCCGAACTGCCCCAATATCATGGCCGCACCTTTGCAAAGTTGGAGCCGCCCGAAGTGAACCGGGACGCGCCCGCCTTCGGGCGCAAAGCGGCGCTCTACGCCACCTGTTTCGTGAACTACAACAACCCCCAAATGGGCGCTGCCGCGGCGGCGGTTTTGGCCCGGAACGGCGTCGAGGCGGTGAACGCCTATAAACAATGCTGCGGCATGCCCCAATTGGAGCAGGGCGATATTGGCCGCGTCGCCGAAAACGCCAAGGTAATCGCCGCCGATCTGGTCCGCCGCCTGGACGACGGCTACGACATTGTCGCGCTGGTGCCGTCCTGCGCATTGATGATGAAATTCGAATGGCCGCTGATCGAGCCCGATGACGCCAACGTCAAACGCCTAGCCGAAGCGGTCAAGGACATCACCGAATATGTGGTCGATATCGCCGAAACAGAAGGCCTGGCGCCCGGATTGGCGCCTTTGGACGGCGCTGTCTCGCTGCATTTTGCCTGCCACGCCCGCGCCCAGAACATGGGCCCCAAGGCGCAGGCCATGCTGCGCCTGATACCGGATGCCGAGGTCTCGATGATCGAGCGTTGCTCCGGCCACGGCGGCTCCTGGGGGGTGATGAAAGATAATTTCGAGGCCGCGTTGAAAGTCGGCCGCCCGGCGGCGCGGCAATCCAGCGAAAGCGGCGCCAAATATGTGGTGTCCGAATGCCCCCTGGCCCGGGATCATATTTTGCAGGGCCGCGAAAAACTGGACAGCGGCGCCGGTGATGCCGATGTGCCACCGATGCACCATCCCATCCAGCTCCTGGCGCATGCATATGGAATAAAACATGGCGAATAAGACCGAGATTACCCGGGACGATATTATGAGCCCGGAAGAATACAATGCGGTGCGGGCCGAGCGACGTGCGGCCATGGTTGAGCAGAAAAAGCTACGGCGTCTGCATGTGGGTCCCCACGCCACCTTCTATTTCGAAAACTGGGACACCATGTGGTACCAGATCCAGGAAATGCTACGCATCGAAAAAGGTGGCGAGGCGCAATTGGCCGACGAGCTGGAAGCCTATAATCCGCTGGTGCCCAGGGGCGACGAGTTGGTGGCGACACTAATGTTCGAAATCGATGAGCCCGTCACGCGCGCCAAATTGCTGGGCGGCCTGGGCGGTGTCGAAGATTGCATGACCATGGAAATCGACGGCGAAACCATTGTCGGAAGGCCGGAAGCCGATGTGGAGCGCACCAACGAAGACGGCAAAGCGTCCTCCATCCAGTTCGTGCATTTTCAGGCTTCTCCGGAACAAATAACAAAATTCCGCACCCCGTCCGCACGTATCATCGTCGCCATCAACCACGCCAATTACGGCCACATGACGGTCATGCCCGAAGCCACCCGCGCCGCGCTGGCCGGGGATTTCGCGGTTTAGTTTTAAACCGGCGATGATTTAATATTTGGAGCCCCGCTCCATTAGCCGCCGTCTTATCAGCCAACGTGGCCAGAGATAATTTTTATGATCTCCGGTATTTTGATGGGTTTGGTGACATATTCATCAAATCCGGCATCTCTGCCACGTTCAACTTCATGCGGCATCGCCGCCGCACTTACGGCAACAATCGGCGTATTCCTTGTGCGCTCGTCGCTACGTAGTTCGCCCAAAGCATCAATGCCGTCCATTCCCGGTAGATTAATGTCCATTAATATTAAATCGGGAAGAATATCCCTGGCCATTCCAATCCCAATTTCTGCCGTTGGAGCAGATTTCAATACTAAGTGTGGAAGGCGTTTGATAACCGCCTCCATCAGCTTGATGTTTGCCGGGTTATCCTCAATGTATAAAACGATACCGGTTAGACCAGCCGCTTCCGCCGCAATTGTCTCAATCGTTTCGTCTTCGGTAATTTCCATAGCAGTCGATTGATTAACGGAGATGGGCAGTTCAATCCAAAACGTACTGCCTACGTTTTCTTCGCTTTCAAACCCGATCTGACCATCCATCATTTCCACAATCTGCTTGGTAATCGTCAATCCGATTCCGGTGCCTTCAATGTCTCCTGTTTCTTTCCCAAGTCTATTAAATGGCTCAAACAAATTTTCCCACTTCTGCGTGGGAATTCCATGACCGGTATCTGCAATGCTAATTAACAGGCACCCCGTCTCTCTGTCCTCGCAAGTAATCGTCACCTGTCCGGCTTCGCGGTTATATTTAATAGCATTCGACAACAGGTTGAGTAAGATTTGAAGGAGCCGGCTACGATCCGTGGATAGCTGGGGCAGACCAAATTCTGGCGGTGAAAAAAAAATATCTAGGTTTTTGCTGTTGGCTTGTCCGCGCACCATAGTGATTGCTTCATTAATCACCTCTGCAGGCGCAATAGTCTCCACCAAAAAATTTAAGTTGCCTGATTCAATTTTCGAAAGCTCTAGGACCTGATTAATTAGATCAAGAAGATGCTCGCCACCTTTGAGAATCTGGCGGGTGTGATCCCTTTGGGCATCAGATAACGGCTCGTGAGGATTGTTTTCCAGCAACTGACCAAATCCCAAAATGGCGTTCATTGGAGTGCGAAGCTCATGGCTCATCGACGACAAAAATTCGGATTTAGCCTGGTTCGCGTCGTCGGCCAATTTTCTGGCTTCTGAAAGCCCTAATTCATTGTTCTTTTCAGTTGTTACATCCGTTATCAATGAAATTACTGTTCCGTCGGCGAACCGTTGCCGTTGCCGACGTAGCCAGGATTTATTATCTCTCTGGACTTCCATATCTGTATGATCATTCTCGCGATGGAATTTTACCAACTCGCCGACCCAGTGTTCGCGCTCGCTCGGCGGATAATGGCCGGGCTGGGAATCGACAACGATCTCCATAAGGTCCCAATAGCTAATTCCTTTTAGGGGTAACCCTTTAAACTCTGGCGCGAGAATTAATAATTTATCATTCCATAGAATTAGCCTCTCGTTTTCATCCCAAAGCGCAAACCCGGCATCAAATTGTTCGATAGCGTTTAGAAAGCGTCTTTCAATTTTTTCAGCCTCACTTCTTTCCCTTAGGTCGTGGAGAATACCTGTAAACACGGTATTACCGTTGAAATCGGATTCACTAATTGAAAGGCGCAATGGAAACGTCGTTCCATCTTTGCGCCGGCCTTCAACATCTCGACCTACGCCGATAATTTTAGACTTCCCCGTTGACTTATAATCTGACAGATATCGATCATGCGCCGAGCGATCTGGTTCGGGCATGAGCAGTTTGATGTTGTGGCCGATAAGTTCCTCTTGATTATAACCGAACAAGGTTTCTGTTGCTGGATTGACGGTCTCGATATGACCTCGGTCATTGATGGTTATGATGCTATCGACGGCGGATTCCAGGATGCTCCGCAGGCGCTTTTCACTTGTCGCAATTGCATCGTTGGCGCGCTTTTGCTCGGTGGTATCACGGGTCACCAAGTGGTAACCGCCAAATTCGCCATCGGGGCCGTGTATTGGCTTGAATGTCGTTTCCCGGTATCCACGGTTACCGTCTGGAAGAACTATATACCGCTCAAAGTTCTTAAACTCTCGATGGTTAGAGAGGTCGTCCAACAACTGATCCCAGGTATCTGGCTCAACCTGCCAGTGCCTGAATTCAGAAAATTCCTCAATGGTCTTGCCGATAACATCATGAACTTGGTGATCGTTATGAGAGGCCGCGCTCTCAGAGACATAAGAATATTTCAGGTCTGGCCCTAGTTCCGCATACCAATCGGAAGTCATGCCGGCAATTTCTGCGAAGCGCCGTTCACTTATCCTGAGTGCTTCCGTTGCGACTTTCCTCTCCGTTATATCTACCAGCTGACCAATGATCCGATAGGGTTTATTGTTCTCATCACGAATTACGGCTGAGTTTGCCTGGCACCAAATCATGTCTTCGTTCTTGGTAATATATCGCTTTTCAAATTGATGAAAATCATCGCCCCTGGAAACAATTGTGTTCCAGAAAGCCTCAGTTTCCTTCACGTCCTCTGGGTGCGTTAAATCAATTACCGATACCCCAGTCAGTTCTCCATCAACATATCCAAATAACGTGTGATATGCCTTGTTGGCTTCGATGATAACGCCATCAAGTGTCAGGATTGCCGCACCGACTGCGGCGTTGGTGAACAAAACACGATATCTGTCATTCTCTCGATGAATTTCCGATGTGATATTTCGCGCAATACCTTCAACACCCGCAGGATCATTGTTTTCATCAAATATGAATTTGGAACTGGTAGAAACCCATATAACGCTTCCGTCTTTATGACGTAAATCGGCCCGATAACCGGAAACGGAACCGCCGGAAGATTTCAGCGCATTCAGAAAATTCTCACGGCCATCGGCATCGAAATATAGGTCCGCAAGTTTTTGGCCAATCAATTCCTCAACGGAATACCCCAGCAATTGGTGGACCGATTTAGAGGCGTAAACAATTTTTCCGGAAGCATCGGTGCGATAATACGTGTCTGTAAGGTCGTCAAATATCGACGTGAGTCTTTCGATCCCATCGGTGTTCTCCGACGCAGGGTCTATGTTAATTCCCTCGGATACGGTCATCGTGATACCTGATAGTGTTGTCTCGCCAACGATTTCGTAAATTAGAACATCATCCAAATATAGATGGGGTTCAAATACAATCGATACAAATATTTACCGGCATTTTCAGAAAATTTTTCTATCCACCCAACCACTATCCGCCTCGATATTAGCTGTTTTTATGGCGCTAACCTGCACGGTCGGTGGCTCTCCTGTAACATCACCTCTAGCGCGGGCATCTTCGTTGCCATAAACCGCGTCAATTGCGGCCACATGACGGTGATGGGCGAAGACGTCCGCGCCGCCCTCGCCGGGGATTTCGGGGCTCAAAATTAAATCGTTGGCTACTTGCTTAACGGATTGCCTCTGATGCACCTTGCTCTAGAATGACGGCCAAATAAACTAGCCCGCTAGCAGCAAAATGGCGGATTGGGCGGTTTAACGTAGGCGCGATGCAATTCTCGCCGCGGATGTGGCAAGGTAGTTGCTTTCCGAAAAGGAGTTGAATTGGTGACGATAGTCCAATCTTTATTCTACGCCTACCTGGATGAAGGACTGCTACCCCTTACCGGGTACAATCCTTATCACATGCATGATTATCCCCACGCGGCATTCACCGCCTTCATGGTCGATGACGAGGTGCACGGTATGGATCGGGGTGGTTTGGCGTTGCAGGAAATCATGTTTTTTGAAAATTTTGCGTCCTTCATAAAGCCGTCAAATTGTTTGGTGATTGGCAACTCACTGGGCTGGAGTACGGTCGCGACAGCATTGGCATTTGGGGACGCAAAAGTCGTAGGCGTTGACAATAATCCGAACCGGAATGGCCTGGATTTAACCAATCGGATTTTCGAAAAATTGAAGCTAAAGGGCGGCGCGGTCTTCGGTGAATCACCAAATGATCTGGAGCGTGTGTGTTCTGAAAATCTCGATGGACCCGTAGATTTTGTTTTGATCGACGCTATTCATAACAACACCGCCATCGTTTCCGATTTCAATGGCGTGAATGCCATTGCCGCGCCCGAATGTGTTTATCTTTTTCACGATGTCATAAATTACAAGATGATAGAGGGCTTCAAATCCATAATCAGAGATAGTGGCCTTGATGGTCGGCTACTGACAAAAACCACATCGGGCATGGGAGTCGCATACTCAAAGTCTGTGGTATCGCAAGAGTTTGTCGACTACGTCACGATGTTCAGTGATGATCCGGAGATATTCAAAAATTATAGGTACATGATCGGCCAGGTGGCTGACGAAATGAACGGGCTCTATGACGAATTCCAGTAAATGAATCAAACGGAGTGGGTGGACGGCTCACACCCGAAGACATTGCGTAGTGCCAATATGTTGGTCCTTGGTCTGCCACTAACGTCCGCTTCTGGCTGAGGCTGTTGAGAAGGGGTTTGGTTTTGCCGCCTCGGCATGATTAACCTTGTTAACCCTGGTCCCGTAACGAAGGTTTTCGTTCCTCGTGACATCCGTGCCTCAAAAATTCTCCGCCAATTTGCGGGGAATGCTGTTTATGACCCTCTCGGCCGCGATGATGACCGGAATGGCGGTCTTGGTCCGGCATTTGGCGCAAGATTTGCACCCATTTCAAATCGCGTTTTTAAGGAATGCCTTTGGCATTCTAGTCCTGGCGCCCTTGTTGTTGCGCTACGGCGCATCGATGCTGAAGACCGCCGACATGGGCTTTATGGCGGCGCGGGGTGTGTTCAATGCAGCCGCCATGTTGAGCTTCTTTCTCGCCCTCACCATGCTTCCCCTAGCCGAAATATCGGCGCTGATGTTTACCGTGCCTTTGTTTGTTGCCTTGATGGTGGCCATATTCCTGAAAGAAAGGATGGGCCCGCACCGCATCATCAGCCTCGTGGTTGGATTTTCGGGCGCCTTGATAATCTTGCGCCCAGGTATCGAAATTATCCATGTGGGCGCGCTGTACGCCTTGTTCTCCGCCATCACCTGGGGAACGGCGGTGGTCATAATTAAGAAACTGTCGCGCACCAACTCCACAGTAACGATCACCTTTTACGGCATGTCATTCCTGGCCATATTTACCTTGCCGCCGGCCTTGTTCGTCTGGCAGTGGCCAACCACGGAGCAATATCTTTGGCTGCTCGCTATCGCCGCCGGCGGCACGGTGGGCCAATTAATGTTTGCACAATCGTTGAAGATCGCAGATGCCACTTTGGTGATGCCGTTCGATTTCACCAAGCTGATTTGGGCGAGCGTCTTCGGCATCTTGATCTTTTCCGAGGTTCCCACGATCTGGGCCTTGGCCGGCGGCGCGGTGATATTTGCCAGCTCGAGTTACATCACGTACCGGGAGGGCCGCCGCGCCCGCCCGGCGGACGCGCCCGCGTCGGTCGAAGTAGTTTGACGTTAGCCTCGGCACGGCTCTGTCCCTTCCCCCTGGAGAGACCTCTGCGATTTAAATGGCAATTATTTGTTACCTGTGATTCTTTTGTTTCGGACAATGAAGGAGCGGAACATGGGTGAGAAGTTGGTTGGCAGAGGTAGTTTTGCGGATGCGTTTGTGGCGGTCGGCGTTGGCCGGAATGCCCGGCTTGAACGGATAGAGGGCTTGTAATTAATTCGTGACAGTATACTAATTATACGCATTTTTTTCACTTTTATTGGTATACTGTCACGAATTAGACCGCGTGATAACGGGGTCGGCAATTCGCGCGGCGCGCGGCTAAAAATCTCTGTGATCTCTGTGTTTCAAAAACCTTTATTCTTTTTTTCTTCTCTTCTCACCGTCTCACTGCCTCTGTGGTGATTCTTCTTTCTTAGCGCAGAGGGTGCTCCTAGCACTGACCGAGCAAGACCGACGCGCGCGGGCCGACCATGCCAACCCCCGCGCGCTGCGCCGTTATCCCCCCTTCCGGCTTGAGTAAATTCCATTCACCTGCTTAAGCTGGACCGGTGCGGTATCTTCTGAACAACGGAAGTCTTTTGATGGTCATCGCCGTTGTCCTGTGGGCGGGTAATCTGCTCATCGGGCGCGGTGTCAATGAAATCATGCCGCCTATCGGCCTGGCCTTTTGGCGATGGGCCGGGGCATTGCCGATCTTTTTGGTACTTGCTTGGCCGCGTCTCCGGGTTGAATGGCGCGTTGCACTTCGTCATTGGCGGATCACGCTTTTGCTCTCCATAATGAGCGTGACCTTGTTCAACACCTTCATCTATATCGGGCTTGGATCCACATCGGCCATCAACGCCATGCTGGTTCTCGCCGCCCGCCCGACAATGATCGTTGTATTGTCCTATCTGTTCTTCGCTGAGCGCATAACACCGGTGCAAGGTCTCGGCTTCGTTCTCGGTCTCGTTGGCACGGCCATCATCGTGCTACGCGGCAACATGAATATTTTGAATGGCGCAGAAATTTCTCCCGGCGATTTGTGGATCGTGGGGGCTGCGGTTTGCTGGGCGGTTTACACAGTATTTTTGTCCAAGCGCCCAGCCATCCACGGGACCAGCTTCATGGCCGTTTCGGTGGTTATCGGGCTGCTTCTGTTGACCCCGTTTTATCTGTGGGAGGCGATATTTGTGAAGCCCATGCCGGTTGCCCCAGAAAGTTTTTGGAGTATCGGCTACCTGGTTGTTTTTGCCACGGTTGTCGCCTACGCCTGCTATGACCGGGCCGTCGGCCAGCTCGGCGCCAATAGGGTGGCGCTGATATCCTATTTGGGCACAGCGGTTGGAAGCATCGGCGCGGTCATCCTCTTAGGTGAGCAATTCTTCGCCTATCATGGGGCCGGTATCGCGATAATCCTGCTTGGCATCTATTTGGGATCGAGAAAACGCCCGCCCGCCGATGCGCAAGGACAGCCGTAAAGTTTTGGGAGGCGCGCCAAAACTTGCAATCGCCAGCGCTCAGACTATATGAGTCGAGTGCTCTTTAATCGAGCCCGTGCTGTTAGACATTGTGAATAGGAAATCTTGATCCCACGCCGGGAAGTGCCCGTGTTCGTGGCCCGTTGTGGTGCGAGACTTTGTCTCACAAAGAAGCAAAGAAGAATCACCACGGAGACAGTGAGGCGGTGAGAAGAGAGAATGCGCTGCGCGCGGCCAAAAAACCTTTTTCTCAGTGATCTCTGTGTCCTCTGTGTTTCAAACCTTTTTCTTCTTACCGTCTCACTGTCTCTGTGGTGAAAACCTTTTCTTAGGGGGCGCTCCGATCACAGATAGGTGCCAAGTCCGACGCCCACATGGCCGACCCGGCCATCCCCATGTGGGCTACGCCGATGGGCCATCCCCAGACCCGCTGGGCCGATGGATAAAAACCGTAAGGTTCCGTTAGGAACCGTAGGGAATAGTAATGAAACGGTATGGTCGTTTTCGGCGAAATATGTCGCAGCCATGTGCCGATATTGGCGCGGCATACTAGGGGTGGTATGGGCGGTTGGTGGCGCTTCGAGCACAGAGCGGTGCCAAGTACTACTTAATATTTTCCCGCGGATACAGGCCCCAAAACTCGACCCGGCGCAGCCAGCCTTGGTGGTCGGCGGCAGAGATCTTGCACCAGCCGGTGCCTTCCGGGCAGTTCAACAATTCGGCGACGGCGCCCGGCTCGATGCGGGCCACCGGGCCAGATTTGGCGTCGGCCTGGCGGCGCAAAGTGCGGATTTGTCCGGTGATGGTCACGAAGCGGGCGCCGGACAGCATGGATTGATGTATCCATCCTTGCGCGCCCTGGAAGTCGCGGATTTTGCGCCAGGTGCCGAACTGGGCGATTACCTCGACCGGCATGTTCTTGCGCTGATAGACCCAATCGACCGGGTAGCGCACGCCGGGGCCGGTGCGCATATTCACCTCGCCGGCGCGCAAAGATACGTAGCGGGGAACCGGCAGGGTCTTGGCCGACTTCGCCGATTGCGCCAGCGCCGGCGGCGGTGCGATTGCCGCTAGCGTTAAGACAAAGGCTGCTACTAAAAAGCCGGTGCGGCGCAAATTGATTTTTGAGTTATGGACCATGCTGTTCGGTTCATTATAAATGACTGCCGGGCGTTGACCAGTATTCAATGAACACTATGGTGAGAGCCGGAATTTTTGGGGGAGTACATGCATCGTGGCCGAAAAGCCTAAGCTCATCGTAACGCGCAAACTACCCGATGCCGTCGAAGCGCAAATGGCGGCTAATTTCGATGCCGAGTTGAACGGTGATGACACGCCCCTCGGCCGGTCCGAGCTGGCGGCGGCGTTCGGGCGCGCCGATGTTATTGTCCCCACGGTCAGCGATGTTATCGACGCCGAAATTATAGGCCATGCGGGCCCCAACCTGAAGCTGCTCGCGAATTTCGGCGTCGGCGTGAACCATATCGATCTGGACGCCGCCCGCGCCAAGGGGATTGCCGTCACCAATACGCCTGATGTGCTCACCGAAGACACCGCCGATCTGGCCATGGCGCTGATCCTGATGGCAGCCAGGCGCCTTGGCGAGGGCGAGCGTATGCTGCGCGGCGGCGGCTGGACCGGTTGGGCGCCGACCCAACACTTGGGCAGGCGGGTCAATGGCGCCAAGCTGGGCATCATTGGCATGGGCCGCATCGGCGCCGCCTTAGGCCGCCGGGCGCGTGGCTTTGGCATGGGAGTGCATTATCACAACCGCGGCCCGGTGGAAGCAGGCTTGGCGGCCGAGCTGGCGGCTACCTATTGGGATGATCTGGACGCCATGATCGGCGCCGTCGATATCCTGTCGGTGAACTGCCCGCTCAGCCCCGAGACCCATCACCTATTGTCGGCGGAGCGCTTGGCTCTGTTGCAGCCTCACGCCTTTGTGGTCAACGCATCCCGGGGCGGCATCATCGATGAGGCGGCATTGGCCGATGCTTTAAAATCCGGCGCTATTGCCGGCGCCGGGCTGGACGTGTTCGAGGGCGAGCCGGCGGTTCATGCCTCGCTGCTCGGTCTGGAAAATGTGGTGCTATTGCCGCATCTGGGCTCGGCGACCTTGGACGGGCGCATCGATATGGGGATGCGGGCGATGGCCAATGTGGAAGCTTTCCTGGCCGGCGAAACGCCGCCCGATCTGCTTTAGTTAGCCGAGGGCCTTGATGGTGGCGTCCGCCCCGCACAAGGCGCAGGCCGGATCGGGGTGCATTTTTATTTTGCGAAACTCGGTGCGGAGACCATCGAATATGAGCAGCGATCCCGACAGGCTTTCGCCGGCGCCGGTGATCTCCTTGATCACCTCGGCCGCCTGCAAGGAGCCCATGACGCCGCAGAGTGCGCCCATCACCCCGGCCTCGGCGCAGGTGGGGACCAGGTCCGGTGGCGGCGGTTCGGGAAACAGGCAGCGGTAGCAGGGATGGCCATCGCCGGCATGGGCCTTGAAGGTTGAAAGCTGGCCGTCGAAGCGCAGGATGGCCGCCGACACCAAAGTTTTTTTGGCCAGAAAGCAGGCGTCGTTGACCAAAAAGCGAGTTTCGAAATTGTCGCTGCCGTCGGCGATGATGTCGTAATCGGCGATGATCCGGGTGGCGTTGCCGGCATTCAGGCGTTCGGTAATCGGGACCACGGTGACGCCGGGATTGATGGCCGCCACGGCTGCGGCGGCGCTACTGGTTTTGGCGTCGCCGATACGTTCCGTGGCGTGCACGATCTGGCGCTGCAGATTGGACAGATCGACCGCGTCGTCATCGACGATACCGATGGTGCCGACGCCGGCCGCCGCCAGGTACAAGATCACCGGCGAGCCTAATCCGCCGGCGCCGATGACCAGCACCTTGGCACCAAGAAGCCTGGCTTGGCCGGCACCGCCAATTTCGGGCAACAGGATATGGCGGGCGTAGCGTTCGAGTTCCTTCTCGTCCATGGATCAGCCCAGCCCGTCGAACAGCGCCGTGGTCAAATAGCGCTCGGCAAAGGACGGCAAAATGGCCACGATCAATTTTCCCTCCATCTCCGGGCGGCAGCCAATTTCCAGGGCGGCGGCGATGGCGGCGCCCGACGAAATGCCGACCGGCAATCCCTCGGTGCGCGCCGCGCGCCGGGCCATATTAAAAGCGCTTTCGTTGCCGATCTGAAGGATCTCGTCGATCAGGCCGGTATCCAGAATTTCCGGCACGAACCCCGGTCCGATGCCCTGGATCTGATGCGCGCCGGGGACGCCACCGGACAGCACCGGGCTGTCTTCCGGCTCGACGGCGATGGCGAGGAATTCGGGCTTGCGCGCCTTGATGGCGCTGGCGATCCCGGTCAGGGTGCCGCCGGTGCCGACACCCATGACCGCCGCATCAACGCGGCCATCGGTGTCAAACCAGATTTCCTCGGCCGTGGTGCGCCGATGAACTTCTGGATTGGCTTGGTTGGCGAATTGCTGCGGCATGAAGGCGCCGGGTGAATTTTTGTAAATCTCTTCGGCCCGGCTGATGGCGCCCGGCATGCCTTTATCCGCTGGCGTCAATTCGATCTCGGCGCCTAGCAGCAGCATCATCTTGCGTCGCTCCAGGGACATGCTTTCGGGCATGGTCAGGATCAGCCGATAGCCCTTGGCGGCAGAGATAAAGGCCAGCGCGATGCCGGTGTTGCCGGACGTGGGCTCGATGATCAGCGCGCCGGGTTTGAGGGAGCCGTCTTTCTCGGCAGCCTCGATCATGGCAAGGCCGATACGGTCCTTGACCGAGGATAGGGGATTGAAGAACTCAGCCTTGCCAACAATATCGGCGACGCAGCCAAATTCCTGGGCCAGGCGCTGGATACGGATCAGCGGCGTGTTGCCGATGGTCTCGACAATATTGTTGTAGATGCGCCCGCGAGAGGGTGTGCCAGAACCGGTGTCGATCATTGGCGCAAATTTCCGAGGCGCGCGCCAGGCGGTCTAAATTGAGAAATCAAGATATTGGCGGCCCTCGCTCTCGACGCCCTGGGCGTGGGCGCGGTTGCACAGATCGTCCACCGAAATCAGATCGAGCCGCGTCATGACCTCGTCCTGCAACTCGCCCCAGAGCGGGCGGATTACGGCTTCGGCCAGTTCCGAGCTGTCTTCTGTATCCAGGGGATCGGAGGCGGTTTCCAGGGCGCGGACGACGCGGATAATCTCGCCGGCCGAGACTCTTCGGCGTTCGCGCGCCAGATTGTAGCCACCCCTTGGGCCACGCACGCCGACCAGAATTTCGGCGCGCACCAGATGCTGCAGGACCTGTTCCAGATAGCGCCTGGGAATGCCCTGGCGGCGGGTAATTTCCTTGCTTTGCACAGGCTGGCCGCCGGAATGGTAGGCAATATCGACAACCGCTTCGATGGCGAACAGGACTTTTCTAGATAGCTTGAACATGCTCTTAAGCCCCGTCCTTGGTGCCGGTGCCGGTGGAACCAAAGCCGCCGCTGCCGCGCACTGTCACGGGCAATGTATCGCTTTCATTCCAAACCACGCCGGCCACCGGCGCGACCACCATCTGGGCGATGCGCATGCCGGGCTCGATCACGAAGATTTCGCTGCCATGGTTGATCATGATAGCGCCGATCTCGCCGCGGTAATCGGCATCGATGGTGCCGGGCGCATTGACTAGGGTGACGCCGTGCCGCGCCGCCAGACCAGACCGAGGGCGCACCTGCGCCTCATAGCCTTCGGGGAGCGCGATGGCGAAGCCGGTGGGGATGATTGTGCGCTCGCCGGGCTGCAATTCAATGGCCGCGTCGATGGCGGCCATCAGATCGACCCCGGCGGACAAGGGCGTGGCCGCTTGCGGCAGCGGCAAATCCTTGGCATGGGCCAGGCGCTTAATGGCGACGTCGACACCGCTCATGGGTTTTTAGACCCGATTTGAAGTGCGATGCGCACCGCCAGCCGGCGGCCAACCTCGTCCTTGGAAAGGGTCGGCCAATCCTCGACGCCGCTATCGTCGATCAGGTGTACCGTGTTGTCGTCGCCGCCGAAAGTGCCGGTGCCCGGGCCAACGTCGTTAGCGAGTATCCAATCGCAGCCCTTGGCGCGGCGCTTGTCGGTGGCTGCCGCGATCAGGTTTTCGGTTTCGGCGGCAAATCCCACCACCAGTTCCGGGCGCGCGGCGGACGGCTTCGAAAGGGTTGCCAGAATATCGGGGTTCTCGGTCAATTTGAGCGACGGTGCATGGCCGTTTTTCTTGAGCTTCTCAACCGCTTGATCGGCGGCGCGCCAATCACCGACGGCGGCGGCGCAGACCACGATATCGGCGGGCAATTCGGCCTCGCAGGCGGCCAGCATCTCCAAAGCCGTAGCCACGTGGCGGACGGTCATACCGGGCGGATCGGCCAGGTTGGTCGGCCCGCTGACCAGGATGGTTTCGGCGCCCTCGCCAACCAAAGCGCGGGCGATGGCGTGGCCTTGGCGGCCCGAGGAGCGATTGGCCAAATAGCGCACCGGATCGATGGGCTCAAAGGTTGGGCCCGAAGTAACCACAGCGCGCTTGCCATTGAGCCGACCGCCGCCGGCCAGGGCGCCCCGCACCGCCTCGGCGATGTCGGCGGGCTCCGCCAGGCGGCCATAGCCAAACTCTCCGCACGCCATGTCACCTTCGACGGGGCCGATAAAACGAATACCGCGCGCGGTCAGGTTGCGCACATTGTCTTGCGTCGCGGCGTGCTCCCACATGCGCACATTCATGGCCGGCGCCACCAGCACCGGCTTGTCGGTGGCCAGCAAAGCGGTGGAGGCCAGATCGTCGGCAAGGCCGGCATTCATTTTCGCCATGATATCGGCGCTGGCCGGCATCACCAGAAGCAAATCCGCATCCCGGGACAGTTCGATATGGCCCATGTCGCTTTCATCGGTCAGCGAGAACAAATCCTGATAGACCGTGTCGCCGGAAAGCGCGGCCAGCGACAGAGGTGTCACGAACTGAGCGCCGCCTTTGGTCAGGATGCAGCGCACGGCAATCCCGCCGGCGCGCAGCAGGCGGGTAAGCTCCAGGCTTTTATAGGCCGCGATGCCGCCCGATACGATCAGGAGAACGCGTTTAACATCACTCATTGGGGTTACCAATAAAAATACGAACTGGTATTGTAGTTAATGTATCCGGTTGCTGGGATAATGGCAAGATTGGGATTATATTTATTTTTCAAGTACTTGCCGGTGGATTCTCTAAATTAATATTAGAACAAGAATCAGCGCGGCGATGACCAGCAGGTACATGCGCGAGGTAATCTGGAACCTTGGTTTTTGGGTGCCCATGACGCCGAGAACGGATTTGGCGTCGATCTTCAGCCCGCCACCGGCGATCACCGAGGCGCTTTTTTCGATATCGGCGACCACCTTCGGCAACCGGCGAAGGCCTTCGGCGACCTCGGCGACGGCCTCGGCGATCTGTGCTTCGGGTCCCATATTGTCTTCCATCCAGCCTTCGATCAGCGGTTGCGCAAGGAACCACATATTGGCCTCGGGATAAATCTTGCGCCCCACCCCTTCGGCCACCAGCATGGTTTTTTGCAGCAACAGAAGCTGCGGCTGGGTTTCCATCTCGAAGGTTTCGGTAACCTGGAACAGTTGCGACAACAGCCGCGCGATGGAAATCTCGTTTTGTGGCCGGTCCAGGATCGGCTCGGCAATGGACCGGCAGGCCTGGGCGAAGGCTTCGACGGATTTGTCGGCGGGAACGTAGCCGGCCTCGAAATGGATTTCGGCAACCCGGCGGTAATCCCGGTTCAGGAAATTCATGAGCATTTCGCCGAGATAGCGGCGGGTTGGTTTATCCAGCCGCCCCATGATGCCGAAGTCGACGGCGATGATGTCGCCATCTTCGCCCACGAACAGATTGCCAGGATGCTGATCGGCGTGAAAATAGCCGTCCCGGAAGACTTGCTTGAAAAACGCCGCCGCCGATTTTCTCAATATTTCGGCGGGCTCCAGCCCGGCATCGATCAGCGCCTGGCGCTCATCAATGGGGACGCCGCCGACCCGCTCCAGGGTCATCACCCGCCGGGCGGTGCGGCTCCAATCCACCGATGGCACGCGAAAGCTGGAATTGCCGGCAAAATTCTCCGCCAACTCTCCGGCGGCGGCGGCTTCCAGGCGCAAATCCATTTCCATGCGCACGGTTTCTTCAAAGGTGCGGATGATCTCCAGCGGCTTTAAGCGGCGCAGTTCGGGCCGGGTGCGTTCGGCCATGCCCGCCAGCCACCGGAACAATTCGAAATCCTTGGCGAAGGCCTCTTCGATGCCCGGGCGCAGCACCTTGACCGCGACTTCGTCGCCATCGCTGGTGACCGCGAAATGCACCTGCGCGATGGAGGCGGCGGCGATCGGCTCATCGTCGAAAGATTGGAATAGGCTGTCCATATCCGCATTCAGGTCGCGGGCGATGGTGGCGCGCGCCTCGGCGCCCGAAAATGGCGGCAGATGGTCCTGCAACTCCGACAGATCGGCGGCCACCTCTTCGCCCAGAAAATCGGACCGGGTGGATAGCGCTTGGCCCAACTTAATGAAGCTGGGGCCCAGCTCCTGCAAGGCCGCCGCCAACCGTTCTCCGGGCCGCCCGGCGGTTTCCTTGCGCGCCAACAGCTTGGCGGCGCGCACCAGTCCGGGAGCAATCTCGGCGGTTTCCAGGGGAAACAGGGCATCGTAGCGAGCAAGCGTGCGCGCGATGCCGAATAGACGATAGATATTGCGGACCGACGAAAACATCTTCAGATACGCCGCGCCCAATGAATGGCGGCGATGCCGGCGCTCAGATTTTGGAACTTCGGCGCGTGCAATCCAGCCTGCCTGATCATGGCAGAAAAGCTTTCCTGATCGGGAAAGCGGCGGATGCTTTCGGCGAGGTAAAGATAGGAGTCCCGGTCCTGAGCCACCACTTGGCCCAGCCAGGGCAGCACGTTGAAGGAATAGCGGTCATAAAGGGCCGCCAGGGCCGGGACCGCTATATGGCTGAATTCCAGGCAAAAGAAACGCCCGCCCGGACGCAGCACCCGCCGGGCTTCTTCAAGGGCGGCGTCCAGATGGGTGACATTGCGCAAGCAAAATGCGGTGACATAGACGTCGGCGCTGGAATCGGGAAACGGCAAGGCTTCGGCGTTGCCGCAAATCCAGTCGGGACCCTCGGTCATGCCCTTGTCGAGGCTGCGCCCGCGCCCGGTTTCCAGCATCTCCAGATTGATGTCGCAGATACGGACATCACCGGCGCCGGCATTCATCATGCGAAAGGCGATGTCGCCGGTGCCGCCGCCGACATCGATAATCTGGTCACTGGGACGGGCCTTTAGGCGGCGCACCAGCTCGGCCTTCCAGGCCCGGTGCACGCCGGCGCTCATCAGATCGTTCATCAGATCGTAGCGCCCGGCGACGCTGTCGAACACGCCGCGCACCAGCTGAGTTTTTTCCTCCGGCGACACGCTTTGGCGGCCGAAATTCACGTTTGATGAGCCGCCCGGCGGCGGCGCTGGCGGCGGCGAAATGGCGCCGGTTGCCTGGTTTGTATCTTCGGACATGGCAGGACCATAGCCGAAGACTTCCAAAACCGCTACTTTGTTGCCATGCCCGAATTGCCCGAAGTCGAAACTGTGCGCCGTGGCTTGGCGCCGGCACTGGAAAACGCCACCCTGACCGCCGTTCAGGTGCGCATCCCCAAACTCCGTTGGCCGCTGCCGCCCGATCTGGCCGAGCGGCTAATCGGCAACCGCGTCGAGCGGCTCACCCGGCGGGCCAAATATTTGCTGGTCCATATGAGCGATGGCTGCGTCGTGATTATTCATCTGGGGATGAGCGGCCATATGACCGTGTGGCCCGAGGATGCGCCAACCCCCGGTCGCCACGATCACATCGATTTCGTGACCGATGCCGGCGCCGTAATCCGCTTTACCGATCCGCGCCGTTTTGGCGCAGTACTGTTGGATCACGCCGATACTATTGATGATCATAAACTACTATCCAAGCTGGGGCCCGATCCCTTGTCCAACCAGTTCAACGCCGAAGAGTTGGCGCGCCGTCTCAAGGGCCGTAGCAGCCCGATCAAGGCGGCGCTTATGGATCAGCGTATTGTCGCCGGGCTCGGCAATATCTATGTGTGCGAGAGCCTGTTCCGGTCCGCCATTTCGCCGAAACGCAAATCGGGAACCGTGCAGGGCAAGCGCGCCGAGGCTTTGACCGCCGCTATCCGCGGCGTCCTTGCCGATGCCATAGCCGCCGGCGGCACTAGCCTTCGTGATCATGTTTCACCCGATGGCACGCTTGGCTATTTTCAACACCAATTCAGCGTCTATGGACGCCAAGGGGAGGCATGTCCGGGATGTACCTGCGATATCGAAAAAACCGGCGGAATCCAAAGACTGGTCCAGGCCGGCCGGTCCACATTTTATTGTTCCAGGCGGCAGCGTTAGCCGCATTGCTGCTGGCCGGTCTGGGCGGAAGTACGCCGGCGGCGGCGCAATTCGTTCCCGGCATTGCTGAACTGCCGATGCTGGAGGGCCTGAAACCTGAGCCCGACGGAACGGTGGTGTTCGATACCCCCGAAGGCCGTATCGTGACCACCAGCCTGACCGGCGCCGTCGATGAAAAGGCGGTGCGCGATTTCTATGGGGCGACGCTGGCGCAGCTCGGATGGCGCAAGCTCGCGGCGGGCCATTTCCGCCGGGAAGGCGAAAATCTGCTTCTCAGTATATCGCCGTTACCGGGCAATCTCATCCGGCTTGGCATTCGCGTGGCGCCAATCTCCCGCCGGTTGCCTTGAAGGCTACCCCCGTTATCCGGATTTTTTAAAGCCTGACATTCGTTTCCGGGGCTTGACGCGCCCCCAGCCCCCTTATATAAACCCGCCCTTCGCACCCTGAATTACGGAAGAATATCAATGGCCAACATTCGTTCGGCAAAGAAGCGTATTCGGCGCACATCGCGTCAGGTCGTGGTCAACAGAAACCGCATCGGCGGTGTTCGCACGTCGATCAAAAAAGTCGAGCAGGCAATCCTGGACGGTGACGCGGCTGCGGCCAAGTCCGCCTTTCAAGACGTCCAGCCGATGATTATGCGCGGCGCCCAGAAAGGCATCATGCATCGCAACAAAGCGTCCCGCACCTTGTCGCGCCTGTCGGCCCGGGTCAAAGCCCTCCAAGCCTGATTCCGCCGCCGCCCGAAGACGTCTTGAAGCCGCATGTCATCCATGCGGCTTTTTTGATGGGCGCTTCCAATTTGCACCAAAAACGGCGCGCGATTCCAAATTGGCTAGCCTGTCAAGGAGATTATTTTAGACGTTCTCTTTTCGGTCCTGTTGAATCAAATTTTATTGCCGAGTAAATTCTTGTTGTCGCGCGGCAATGAAAATTCAAAGATTTCGGATGGCGCATGACTTGTAAACTATTCACGCAGGGCTTTTGAGGTTCCATAAATTCAATAAAAATCTGAAAATTAAAGTATTAATAAAAGAATACTTGAAAAATCTAAATAAGTACCAATAATAATTAAAGTGCCAACTAAGGCTTCAGCCGGAACGTTTTTCCGGCATGTGGGCGGGAATATTCGCTCATATCTGGGACTATTCAGGGGGGGCAAATATCTTCTGTATTTTGCCTCTAAATAAAAGTTCGCGATGCCAGACGGCGTGTCGGCGGGCCGGGTAATAGGCTCTGGCGTCCAGGTGGGTGGTAAATTGATGGCTGGCAATTGAATGAATACTTCTCGCGACGATCAACAACTTCAGACGGAATGGTACCGGGTATCGTCTCGGCTAAAAGCCGAAATCGGAGACACCGCTTTTGAGAATTGGGTGAAGCCCATTTCGGTTTCCGGGCTGGAAGGCAGCGAAGTGCGCTTGGGCGTGCCCAGCCGCTTCATGCGTGATTGGGTCAAGGCCAACTATCTCGACCGTCTGAAGGAATTGTGGGCCGGCGAGAATGAGAATGTGCATTCGGTTCAGGTGCGCATAGTTCCCAAATCGAAAGTCCAGGCGAGCGAAGAGACGGGGCAAGATGACCAGCCGGCCGAGACCGCGCCAGGCCCTGCGCCGGCGACCGGGTGGTCGGCGGGCTCCGATATCTCGGCGCCGCTGGATTCCAGATTTATTTTCTCCAAGTTTGTGGTCGGCAAACCCAACGAGTTTGCCTATGCGGCCGCGCGCCGTGTCGCCGAGGCGCCATCGGTGCCGTTTAATCCATTGTTCCTTTATGGCGGCGTCGGGCTTGGCAAAACCCATCTGATGAATGCCATTGCCTGGGAAATCCAGCAGCGCGATCCGACCCGCACGGTGATGTATCTGTCGGCGGAAAAATTCATGTACCGGTTTGTGCGCGCCTTGCGCGAGCAAAATACTGTCGATTTCAAAGACCAGTTCCGCTCGGTCGATGTCCTGATGATCGATGACGTTCAGTTCATCGGCGGACGCGATGCGACCCAGGAAGAATTTTTCCATACTTTTAACGCCCTCGTCGATCAGGGCCGCCAGATTATTTTGTCGGCGGACAAATCGCCATCGGATTTGGAAGGGGTCGAGGAACGCCTCAAATCGCGGCTCAATTGCGGACTGGTTGCCGATATTCACGCCACCACCTATGAATTGCGCTTGGCCATCCTGGAATCCAAGGCCGAACAGATTGAAATCGACGCGCCACAAAAGGTGCTCGAATTTCTGGCCCATAAAATCACCTCCAACGTTCGCGAATTGGAGGGGGCGCTCAACCGGGTGGCGGCGCACACGCAACTGATCGGGCGCGAACTGACCTTGGAGACCACGCAAGAGGTGCTGCACGATCTGTTGCGCGCCAACGACCGCCGGGTCACCATCGAAGAGATCCAAAAACGGGTGGCCGAGCATTTCAATATACGCGTGTCGGACATGCATTCGGCCCGCCGTGCCCGCTCGGTGGCGCGCCCGCGCCAGGTTGCCATGTATCTGGCCAAGCAATTGACGTCACGCTCGCTGCCGGAAATTGGCCGCAAATTTGGCGGACGCGACCACACTACGGTGATGCACGCGGTGAAAAAAGTGGATGAATTGCGTGACCACGATTCCACATTTGCCGAAGATGTGGAACTGTTGCGCCGGATGCTCGAAGGCTGAACCGGCTGCTGGCGGGTTTGTGGCTGGCGAAGCGTTTTACCTGGTTCGAAAACGCTTCGGTTTTCATCGGTTTTTGCTATAATAGGGGGCGAATCGTTTTGCCGCTCCCGGTGCGTGTCACTAGCCGGTGTCTGGTGGTGAATTCGTTGGAACATTATAGAAACAAACATGCGCGGCATTTGTGTGATTTTGTGCGACAGGGCCGGCAACCTTTGACCATAGGGAACGAACAAAACCCATGAAAATTACCATCGAACGCGGTTTGCTGCTGAAGGTTCTCGCCCACATTCAAAGCATCGTCGAGCGGCGCAACACCATTCCAATATTGTCCAACGTGAAGTTTGATGCCCCCGACGGGCGGCTTAGTCTCAACGCCACCGATATGGATTTGGATATTGTCGAAACCATCCCCGCTGATGTGACCGTCAATGGCTCGACCACGGCGCCGGCGCACACTTTGTTCGATATTGTACGCAAGCTTCCCGAGGGTGCCCAGGTAGAGCTTGATTGCACCGGCGACGATGGCCAGTTGGTTTTGGTTGCCGGGCGCTCTCGTTTTACGCTGAGCTGCCTTCCGACCGAAGATTTTCCGGTGCTTTCCGGCGGCGAGCTACCGCACAGCTTTGCCATTTCGGTGGACGAACTAAAAAATCTGATCGATCGCACCCGCTTTGCCATCTCGACCGAGGAAACCCGCTATTATTTGAACGGAATTTATATTCACGCCGCCGATAGCGACGGCACGCCGGTTTTGCGCGCCGTGGCCACAGACGGCCACCGGTTGGCCAGCGTCGATCTGCCGCTTCCTGTGGGCGCCGCCGACATGCCAGGCGTCATTGTGCCCCGTAAAACGGTCACCGAGCTCCGCAAATTGATCGAGGATGCCGAGGGTGAGGTGCAGCTATCGCTGTCCGATACCAAGATACGGTTCGCCTTCGAAGATTGTGTGCTGACCTCCAAATTGATCGACGGAACGTTTCCCGATTATGACCGGGTTATCCCGGCCGAAAACGACAAGGAGCTGGAGGTTGACGCCAAGCAATTCGCGGCGGCGGTGGACCGGGTATCGGCCATCTCGACTGAGAAATCCCGCGCCGTCAAATTGAGCCTCTCGGCCGGTAATTTGATGCTGTCGGCGAGCAGTCCCGACAATGACACGGCGACCGAGGAGCTGTCCGTCAATTATGATGCCGGCGAGATCGAGATCGGCTTTAATTCGCGTTATCTGTTGGATATCACCCAGCAGATTGACGGCGAATTGGCCAGGCTCAAGCTGTCCGACGCGGCCTCGCCGACTCTGGTTCAGGATTCCGGCGACGACAGCGCGCTTTACGTCTTGATGCCGATGCGCGTTTAAGAGGATGCACTCCTGAACCTGATGGAAAATGCCACGCGTGAATCCAGGGGTCCCGGCGGTGCCGGCAATCTGGACCAGGAAATGGCGCGGATTGCGGTTCGGAGGCTCAGCCTCACCGATTTCAGGAGCTACCCGTTTGTCCGCCTGGAAACCGATAGCCGTCCGGTGGTGCTGACCGGACCCAACGGCGCCGGCAAAACCAATCTGTTGGAAGCCTTGTCCTATCTTGTTCCGGGCCGTGGATTGCGCCGGGCGCCTTTGTCCGAAGTTGGCCGCGTCGATGCAAAAGGCGCAAACGATGGCGGCGGCCCCCGCGCCTGGGCGGTAGCGGCGCGTATCGAGCGTGGCGGCACTGAAATGGATGTGGGTACCGGCTATCTGCAAAACGGTGCGGAAAACGAGCGGGCACGCCGGGTGATCAAGCTGGACGGCGCGCCGGCAAAGAACCAGGCCGAACTGGGCCGCCAGATCAGCGCCCAGTGGCTGACCCCGCAAATGGACCGTTTGTTTCTGGAGGGACCATCGGCGCGCCGCCGTTTCATCGACCGGCTGATCTTGGGTTTTGATCCGGACCATGCCGGACCGCTTAACGCTTATGAGCAGAGCCTGCGCAATCGCAACCGGCTTTTGCGCGACGGCGCCTCGGATCAGGATTGGTTCAATTCGGTCGAAGACTCGCTGGCAAGCCATGGCGTCGCCGTCGCCGTCCGCCGCCGCGATGCGATTGCCCGCCTTGGCCCCCTCGCCGCCCGCGGGCTCGGCCCCTTTCCGGGCGCCATTATTTCGCTCGGCGGCGCGTTGGAAGATTGGCTGGCGGCCGGCCCGGCCCTGGCCGCCGAAGATCAAATGCGCCAAGCCCTCAGCGTCAGCCGGCAAAAGGATGCGGCAGCGAACGGCACCTCCATCGGGCCGCATCGCAGCGACGTTTTGGTTAGCCATTCGGATGCCGGGTTGGAAGCGGCGCGTTGTTCGACCGGCGAGCAAAAGGCCTTGTTGGTTTCCATTGTCTTCGCTGCCGCCCAATTGCAGGCCGAGGACCGGGGCCACAGCCCGCTTTTGTTGCTCGACGAGGTTGCCGCCCATCTCGACGATACGCGCCGGGACGCCCTGTTCGAACTGGTTGGCGAGCTTGGCGCACAGGCCTGGATGACCGGCACCGACGAAGCGGTGTTCGAAGCACTAGGCGACGCCGCGCAAAGATTTCGCATCGATAACGGTCGCGTTACGCCGGTCGACTAACCCAAATTTAACCGAGCGCCAAATTGGGCGCCGGGGCTCTTGATAAGGAAACGGATTGTATGAACGATAATGATATCGAGGACGAAGGCGAAGAGCCGATTGCCGTTGATGAAAATAGCGGCGACGGCGTCGAGACTTACGATGCGCAATCAATCAAAGTTTTGCGCGGGCTCGATGCGGTGCGCAAGCGTCCGGGTATGTATATCGGCGATACCGATGACGGATCGGGCTTGCACCACATGGTCTACGAGGTGGTAGACAATGCCATCGATGAAGCACTTGCCGGGCATTGCGACAAGGTCACTGTTCAACTGAACGGCGACGGCTCGGTGACGGTCACCGATAACGGGCGCGGTATCCCGGTGGATATCCACGAAGAAGAGGGCGTGCCGGCGGCGGTGGTGATCATGACCCACCTGCACGCGGGCGGCAAATTCGATCAAAACTCCTATAAGGTATCGGGCGGCCTGCACGGCGTCGGCGTGTCCGTGGTCAACGCCCTTTCGACCGATTTGACGCTGCGCATTTGGCGCGACGGCAAGGAACATGTGCTGGGCTTCAAGCACGGCGAGCTGTCCTCGCCGTTGGAGGTAATCGGCGATGCGGGCGAGCAAACCGGCACAGAGGTCACTTTTGTGCCATCGGCGGAAACCTTCACCAACCTGGAATTTGACTTCGCCACCTTGGAGCATCGCCTGCGCGAGCTGGCTTTCCTCAATTCCGGCGTTGCCTTGTCGCTGACCGATGCGCGCCATGTAGATATTAAAACCGTCGACATGCATTATGATGGCGGCTTGCACGAATTCGTGAATTATCTGGACCGTGCCAAAACGGCGATCCATCCGACCATTGCGGTTATCGGCGAAAGGGACGGCGTGACCCTGGAAGTGGCGCTGCAATGGAACGACAGCTACCACGAAAACACTTTGTGCTTTACCAACAATATTCCGCAGCGCGACGGCGGCACCCATTTGGCCGGTTTTCGCGGCGCGCTCACGCGCACCATTAACAGCTATGCCGAAACCGAGGGATTGTCGAAAAAAGCCAAGGTGTCGATCACCGGCGATGACGCCCGCGAAGGTATGACATGCGTGTTGTCGGTGAAGGTGCCGGACCCCAAATTTTCCTCGCAAACCAAGGATAAACTGGTGTCATCCGAGGTGCGCCCGATCGTCGAAAGTATCCTCGGCGAAAAGCTGAACCAATGGTTCGAGGAGCATCCGGCGGAAGCCAGAAAGGTGATCGGCAAGGTCGCCGAGGCCGCCGCCGCCCGGGAAGCCGCCCGCAAGGCGCGCGAATTGACGCGGCGCAAAGGTGCTCTCGATATTTCCTCGCTGCCCGGCAAGTTGGCCGATTGCCAGCAAAAAGATCCGGCCTTGAGCGAAATATTTATCGTCGAGGGCGATTCCGCCGGCGGCTCCGCCAAACAGGGCCGTGACCGGTCCAACCAGGCTATTCTGCCCTTGCGCGGTAAAATCCTCAATGTGGAGCGCGCGCGCTTCGATAAAATGCTGGGCTCCGCCGAGATCGGCACGCTGATCACTGCGCTTGGCACCGGCATCGGGCCGGAGGATTTCAATCCGGAAAAGGCGCGTTATCACAAGATCATCATCATGACCGACGCCGATGTGGACGGCAGCCATATTCGGACCCTTTTGCTCACTTTCTTTTATCGGCAAATGCCGGAATTGATTGACCGCGGCTATCTATATATTGCCCAGCCGCCACTGTACCGGGCCAAGCATGGCAATTCCGAGGTGTATCTCAAAGACGACCGGGCTCTTGACGAATATCTTATCAATGTCGCGGTCGACGAATGCATATACAAAACCGCCGATGACGGCCAAATTGGCGGTGATGAGCTGCGCGAATTGGTCGAACAGGCGCGCCTCGCCAAGGCGCAGTTGATCGGATTGATCACCCGCGTGCCCCTGAAAATCGTTGAGCAGGCAGCCATATTGGGCGCCCTCAATCCCGATGTGCTAAGCGACCTTGAACAGGCGAAGGCGGTGGCGGTCTACATTGCCAAGCGTCTGGATGCGCTGGAATCCGAGGTCGAACGCGGCTGGGAGGGCGAGGCTTTGGAAGACGGCGGCTTATCGTTTGTGCGGGTTTTGCGCGGCGTTCCCGACGGCCCACACATTATCGACAGCACCGTGATTTCGAGCGTGGAATCCCGCGCTATCGACCGCCATGCCTCGGAATTGCAGGCCAACTATTCCCGGCACGGCACCTTGGTGGCCAAGGAAACCTCCTATCCGGTTTCCGGTCCGGTGTCGCTGATCGATGCGGTGATGGCGGTCGGGCGCAAGGGCATCTCCATCCAGCGCTACAAAGGGCTGGGCGAGATGAACCCGGATCAGCTTTGGGAAACGACCCTGGACCCGAACGTTCGGACCCTGTTGCAGATCAAGGCGATCCACGCCGACAGCGCCGAAGATGTATTTTCGACCTTGATGGGCGATGTGGTTGAGCCGCGCCGAGAATTCATCCAGGAGAACGCGCTCAACGTCGTCAATTTGGATGTTTGATTGAAGGGAATTCCGATGGACCAAAATGAAATCAATGAAATCCTCAGCCGTCATGAAGAATGGCTGCGTTCGAACGCAGCCGGCGAACGCGCGGTTTTGGTCGACGCGGATTTGCGCGGCCTGGATTTGCGCGCCGCCGATTTGCGCAATGCCGACTTGCGCGGCGCCGTTCTGTCCGACGCGGACCTCTCCTCGGCCAATTTGAGCGGCGCCAATTTAAGCCAGGCCAATCTCTTTGGGGCCAGCCTGCAAAGCGCACTGTTGCACGAGGCGGATCTGTCGGAAGCCGATCTCCGCCGCACCAATCTAAGCGGCGCCGATTTACGCCATGTGGAAGCCTGGCGTGCCAATTTCAAGGGCAGCCGCATCGATCCGGGCGAATTGCATGCGCTGATCGGCTGCGAGATGCCGTAAAGAAGCCGCATGTTAACCCTATTCTAACCGCCATCACCAATAAGGTGTTGGATGGCAGTTGATACCGACAAAAATCCCCAAACGCCGGGACGCTGGCGATTGTTGCGCTTTACCCTCAAATGGGGGCTGACCCTGTCCATATGGGGCGCCTTGTTCGCGGTTGTCGCTGTCGGGTATTTCGCCTACGATCTGCCATCGGTCGAGAACGCCGCCAAGGTGCAAAGCCGCCCATCGGTGACCATCCTCGCCGCCGACGGCTCCGAGATCGCGCAGACCGGCGATGTATCGGGGGCCGCCGTGCAGGTGCGGGATTTGCCGTTCTTCGTCCCACAAGCAGTGATCGCCACCGAAGACCGGCGTTTTTACGAGCATTTCGGCGTCGATCTGATCGGTATTGCCCGCGCTTTCTGGGTGAACGCCCGCGCCGGGCGTATTCGCCAGGGCGGCAGCACGATCTCCCAACAGGCGGCCAAGAATCTATTTCTGACCCCGGAGCGGACTATCCGGCGCAAGGTGCGCGAGATTATTCTGGCCCTCTGGCTGGAACATAATTTCACCAAGGATCAGATCCTTACCGTTTATCTAAACCGTGTCTATTTCGGTGCCGGCGCCTACGGTATCGATGCCGCCGCCCGGCGCTATTTCGGCGTGCCGGCGACGCGCCTCAATCTGCATCAGGCGGCGGTTATCGCGGGGCTTTTAAAGGCACCGTCGCGGCTCAATCCGCTGGTCAATCCCACCGGCGCCAAAAAACGCGCCAAAACGGTGATCAGCAATATGTTGGCCGCAGGGTATCTCACCCAAGGCACGTCGCGGCTGGAAACGGCGCGCCCTTTGCGCTTCGTCAAGGCAAGGGCGCGCCAGAAGATCGGCCGCCATTTCTCCGATTGGATCATCGAGCAGCTTGCCGACCTGGTCGGCGCCGGCGCTCGCAACCTGGTTGTGCGGACGACGCTGGACCCCCGGCTGCAGGCTCTCGCCGAGGGCCAGCTTAAACGCCATCTGGCGCGCATCGGCGGGCCTGCCAATATCGGCAACGGCGCGCTTGTCATGCTGGACAGAAACGGTGCCGTGCGCGCCATGGCGGGCAGCCGTGATTACGCTAAAAGCCAATTTAACCGAGCCGTTCAGGCCTTGCGCCAGCCGGGATCGGTGTTCAAGCCGGTGGTTTATCTGGCCGGTCTTCGCGCCGGCATAACGCCGGAAACGCGGCTCATTGACGCGCCCATAGACATCGATGGCTGGAAGCCCCGCAACTATGACGGCCGTTTCCGGGGCTCCATTACCGCCGCCGAGGGGATGGCCAAATCGGTCAATATCATCGCCGTCAAGATTGCCGAAAAAGCCGGGCGGGCCAGGGTTATCGAGGCCGCCCGGGACTTGGGTCTGAGCACCGATTTGCCGGCTCATGCCAGCCTGGCCTTGGGCGCGGCGGAAGCCAGCTTATTGGAAATGACTGCCGCCTATGCGGTGTTCGCCAATGGTGGAACCGGCGTCTGGGCGCACGGCATTACCGAAGTTCGGACCAGAGGCGGCGATGTGATTTACCGCCGCGCCGGCGGCGGGCCGGGGCGCGTGGTCAGCACTGAAAACGCCGCCGCCATGAGCCGTATGCTGAGCGGGGTGATCAAATCGGGCACCGGCAAGGCCGCCGCTATCGACCGTCCGGCGGCGGGCAAGACCGGCACCAGCCAGGGGTTTCGCGATGCCTGGTTCATCGGTTTCAGCGCCGATCTGATCACAGGTATCTGGATGGGCAACGATAACGGCAAACCCATGAATCGGGTTACGGGCGGCGGCGCGGCGGCGCGCCTTTGGTCCAAGGTCATGACCAAGGCCCATGCTGGGCGCCCGCCAAGACCACTGGCCGGCCTGGACGTCCGGGAATCATCGGCGTGGCGCCGGGTGCTGCAAAATCTAGGCGGCGGCGGATGAGTTAATCAGTTTCGCCGTTCATGCTGTTGATGGTTGCCGTGGTGCTGTAGCCGTCTTCCAGCTTGGCCAGCAATATTTCACCGCCATAACCCTTGATGATAGCCGCTTCGGGCAGATCATCGACGGCGTAATCGGCACCTTTGACGAACACATCGGGCTTGATGGCGCCGATCAGCGCTTCGGGCGTATCTTCAGCGAAGATGACCACCATATCGACCGCTTCCAATGACGCGATCACTTCGGCGCGGGCGGCTTCGTTTTGAATGGGCCGCTCCGCACCTTTCAGGCGCCTGGTGGAGGCATCCGAATTGATGCCGATAAGCAGCCGTCCGCAGGCGCTTTTGGCTTTGCGGATGATCGCCAGATGGCCCGGATGCAACAGATCAAAACAGCCGCTGGCGAGGCCAATTTTGGCCCCCTGCGCCCGCCATTCCCGCACCTGGCCGAGCGTCGCCTCTAATGTCTTTACCTTGTCGCCGCCGCTCCGTGGCTGATTGCCCAGCAACGCGGCGGCCACATCGCCGCTATAGGCAACCGCCGTGCCCACCTTGCCGACCACAATACCGGCGGCGATGTTGGCCAGCTGCACCGCTTGGTTCTCGTTCAATCCGGCGGCCAGTGCGACGCCAAGGGTGGCAGCAACCGTGTCGCCGGCGCCCGATACGTCGAACACTTCGCGGGCGTGGGCGGGAAAATGGCGGACCTCAACTCCGTCCCCGATCAGCGTCATGCCATCGGCGCTGCGCGTAGCGAGAACTCGATCGATCTTGTGGGCCGCGATTAAATGCCGGGCGGCGGCGGCAATATCAGTGTCGCTGTCGACCGGCAATCCGCTGGCTTCGCCCAATTCCTTGCGGTTGGGGGTGATAAGCTGGGCGCCGCCATAGGCGCTATAATCGAAGCCTTGGGGATCAACAATGACGGTGACGCCGCGCGTCCTGGCTAGCTTAATCAAATCACCGGCCACTCCATCGGCCAGCACACCCTTGGCGTAATCGGCCAAAATCATCACCTTGCATTGTTCCAAGGCGGCTTCGGCGGCGGCCAAAAGTCTGGCCCGCAAATCCTTGGCCAACGGCGCCACGGTTTCGTCGTCGGCGCGCATCATCTGCTGGCCGGACGCGATATAGCGGGTCTTGATAGAGGTTTTGCGGCTCTTATCAGTAAAGACTTCGAATTCAGCGCCGGATAATTCCGATAGCAGGCCACTGACTTCGGCGCCCGCCTCATCTTTGCCGATGACCGATAGGAAATGAACCGCCGCGCCAAGGCCGGCGGCGCCTCTGGCCACGTTTCCGGCACCGCCGAGCATGGATATATGCTCGCCGGTGGAAAATACTGGGATCGGCGCTTCCGGCGAAATACGGCTGACATCGCCATAGACAAAGCGGTCCAACATCACATCGCCGACACAAAGCACCCGCGCCGCCGCCATTTTTTCGAGGGCGGCAGCCAAAGCGGTTTGATCGGCGGGGGTCATGATTTGGCTCCCAAATCGATGCGCCCGCCAGCTGCGAGCGAATCCAATATCGCCATGGTGGCCATGCTGGTTTCGATCAGCTCGTTCTCGTCGATGAACGGGCCGCCGCCATTCACCCCGTCCACGAACGCTTTAAGGGAGCCGGCGAAGCCCTTGTCCTGGCTCGACGAGTTCTTTTGCGCCGATCCGTTTTCGGTGATGGTCAGGGTGCGGAAGTTGTCGATGAAGACCACATTGCCACCGGTATAAATCTCTATCCATTCTTTCGGGTGCGCGGCGTCGCCGAGGGAGGTGTAGGCGATGGTCGCCAAGGAGCCGTCTTCGAAACGCAGGCTGGCGCTGACATCATCGCCGGCGCCGCCATCGATGCGCGCAGTGTCGGCCTGCACCGAGGTGATACTTGCGTCGGCGAAATAGCGCGCCAGATCGACAAAATGGCAAACCTCGCCAAGGATGCGGCCGCCGCCTTCGTCCCGGTTTTGGATCCAGCTATCGGAAGGCACCGGGCCGGCATTGATGCGGAAGACCATGAATTTGGGACCCGCGTGCGCTTTCAGCCATTGCTGAGCCTGGATGGAAAGGGGCGCGAAGCGGCGGTTGAAGCCGACTTGAAAAAAGACACCCGAGGCGGCGCGCGCCGCGATGATCGCGTCGATCTCAGCCTGGTTTAGCGCCAGCGGTTTCTCCACCAGCACCGGCTTGCCGGCGGCCAAGGCACGGGTCACATATTCGGCGTGGCTGTCGTGGCGGGTGGCGACGATCACCGCGTCGATGTCGCCGTCGTCAAACACCGCCGCCGCATCGGTTGAGGACTTTGCAAATCCGAAATTCTCAGCGGCATGGTCGGCCGAGGCGCCCCGGTTGGCGACGATGGTCGCCAGCTCGGCGCCCGCCAGCTTCTTGAGTTGCGGCAGCAGAACGGCGCCGGCGAACTGCCCGGCGCCAATGACGCCGATACGGCAGCGATCGGACTTTGCCCGCGCCGTTTTTGTAATGGCCTGCATCTCCTGGGCGTCTTCGCCGTCATAGTTCAGCACGACGCCCATATGGGCGTCGCCGCCGCCGAGCACCATGGCGTAGGCATCCTCAGCCTTACCAATGGCAAAGCGGTGGCTGATCATCGGCTGAATTTCCAGCCGCGGGCCATCGGCGGCCATCAGGCGCAGGCATTCGGCCAGGTTTTCGGTTTCTGTCCAGCGCACGTAACCGGGCGGATAGGTTTGGCCGCGCTGCTCGTAATCGGTATCGTAGCGGCCCGGCCCGTAGGAGCGAGACACCACCACGGTGAGCTCTTTTTTCATAAACTCGGCATAGGAAAATTCGGTTCCCGAGGCGCCCACCAGACAGATGCGCGCCCGGTCGCGGGCGATGGCGGCAGAGGTGGCGAACGGCTCGGCGCTGTCAGTGGCGGCAGCGATTAATATTCCATCGCAGCCGAGGCCGCGGGTCATCTCCCGGGCGGTACTTTCGGCGTTGCCTTCGCCCAAATTAACCGTGGCTTTGGCGCCCAATTGATTGGCCAGATCAAGGCGCGCCTGATCGTAATCCAAGACCAGCGTGCGCACCCCGGAAAGGCGCAGGAATTGCGCCGCCAACTGGCCGACCAGACCGGCGCCGATGACGGCGGCGCATTCGCCCAGCCGGGCATCCAAATTGCGCACCGCGTGCAGGGCCACGGCGCCGAGGGTGGCGAAGGCGGCCTGTTCGAGCCCAAGGCCGCCCGGCACGGGGACCGCCAGATTGCGCGGCACAATACAATATTCCGCGTGGTTGGCGACGCCGGCGCCGGCCATAGCGACGTGATCGCCGGGCCGGAAAATGCCTTCCAGACCACTGCCCACCCGAACCACTTCGCCGGCTGCCGAATAGCCCAAGGGCAACGGCTCATCGAGGCGCGCCATGACGGCGGAATAGGTTGCGCGCAGGCCATCGGTTTTGGCCTTGGCTAGAACTTTTTTGACCAAGTCCGGGCGCGCCTGGGCCTTTCCGGCCAGGCTTTTCTTGGCAAACGCGACGACCATGCGCTCGGTCCCCGCCGAAATGACCGAGGCGCGAGTGCGCACCAAAATCTCGCCGGCGCCGGGATTGGGGGCCGGTACGTCCTTGACGGCCAGCTTGCCCGAACGGGCGCTTTGAATAACCTGTTTCATTTGCCCCTTTTACCCGCTTTTCCAGGCACTATGCAAAGCCCCGGCGCATCAGTGGCCCCAATAGCTGAATTCAGGCTGCGGCACTTGCACGGGTTTCGCGCCTGTGTCACCCTTTGGGCCATCTTCAATGGAGGACATCAATGGCTACGAAATACCATTTAATCAGTTCCAAAACCTGACCCTGGGTTCAGCGCGCCGTGATTCTTTTGCGTGCCAAGGACATCGACTTCGAAGTGACCTATGTTAACCTTCAGGAAAAACCCGATTGGTTTCTTGAAATTTCGCCCCACGGCAAGGTGCCGGTATTGAAGGTGGATGACGAGGTTCTGTTCGAATCCAACGCCATCGCCGAGTTCCTGGACGAAATGGTGGAGCCGAGATTGCACCCGGAGAACCCAATCAAGCGGGCCCGCAACCGGGCCTGGACCGATTACACGCCGACCTGGTCGAGCGCTTTCGGCAAGGTGAACTACGCCAAGACCAAGGAAGATTTGGACGCGGCGCTGGAAGCCCTGCCGGTGGTACTGGCCAAGCTGGAAGGGGCTCTGGAAGCCGAGCGCGGCAATGATGGGCCATTTTTCAACGGCGAAAAACTGTGTCTGGTGGATGCCGCCTTTGCGCCGTCCCTGCAACGCTTTGCGATGATCGAAAACATCGTTCATTCGGGGACCCTCGACAGCTTTCCAAAAGTCAAAGCCTGGTCGGATGCGCTGTTGGCCGAAGACGCCATCATAAATTCCGTGGCCGAAGACTTCGGCGATGCCTTCAACGCCGCCCTCAAGCGGCGGGAAACCTATTGCGGCACGCTGATAGAGACCGCGGCGGCAGCCGAATAAAACCTGCAGTAGTTTTTGGGGCGTGGGCCTGCCGCCGATTGGCAGAACCGCGCCCCATTTATTTGCGCCCAGCCCCTGTAAATGAACAATAACTCCATCCAAACCGGCAATAGCGCCACGCGCGCGTCCGGCAATATCCAGGGCATGGTCTGGATATTGCTGGCATCGGCGGTGTTTGCCATCAATTTCACCCTAATCCGTAAACTGGGCGCTGAAATACATGCTTTTGAGCTGGTTTTCTTCCGCAATCTGTTTGGGTTCCTGTTCCTGATTCCATTTCTTGTCCGCTCCGGGCGGCAAGGGCTTGTTCCGGCGCGCCCCGGATTGATGGCGCTGCGCGGCCTGATGCAGACCTTCGCTTTGTTGTTTTGGTATTGGGCGCTGATCGTGACGCCTTTTGCCATGGCGGTGTCGCTCAGCCTGTTGGAGCCGATCTTTGCATCGATCATCGCCATCCTGGTTTTGCGCGAAAAATCCAGTCCGGCGCGCTGGGCGGTGGTGATTGTCGGGCTCGCCGGCTCGTTGATCATCATCCGGCCGGGATTCCAGGCGGTGTCCCTGGGTGCGCTCGCGGCACTCGGCTCCGCCGTCTTCTGGGGCGTATTCCTGATCGTCGGCAAGGTGCAGACGCGCGTCGATTCGGTGATTTCCGTGGTTGCCTATCCAACGCTTCTGGTCGTGCCCCTGGCCTTGATCCCGGCAAGCTTCGTCTGGCAATGGCCGAGCCTGGAACAGTATTTCTGGCTGTTCATGACTGGTGTCTTGTCGAGCGTTGCTGGTTTGATGTTCGCCAAGGCCTACCAGGTGGGCGAAGTGACGGCAGTGGCGCCCATGTCGTTTTCGCGGCTCATATTCGCGGCCATCGTTGGGTTTGTGTTTTTCTCGGAAATTCCGGAGATTTGGGTTTGGGCTGGCGGCGCCGTGATTATCGCCGCCGGTATCTATCTTGGCCGCATTGAGGCTCGCTTGGCGCGGGTTGTCTAAAGAGTTTTCAGGCGTGCCGCATCCTGTTAAACAAGGGCGATATCGCCGCAAAAAGGAGTTGCGAACGTGACCGACGAAGAGCAAGCCCGGGTTCAGAAATATCTGCGCGAAAAGTTCAGCAATACCGATATTACCCTCCGTGAGCGGCCGCAGGCCGATGGATCGGTGGAGGTCTATATCGGCGAGGAATTTGTCGGCATCATCTATAAAGACGATGAGGATGGCGATGTTTCCTTCGATTTTAATATGTCGATTTTGGAATTCGATCTGCCCGACATGCCCGGCCCCGGCGGCTAGCAACCGATGCGCCCGATAGCAATCAGCCTTGGCGCATTGCTGCTGTTGGCTGGCTGCGTCGCCTCCAGCCGGGCGACCCAAGACAAGGAATTTGCGGCGGCCATCACCGATACCGGCTGCGCTCAAGCAAAACATTTCCTTGAAGTCTCCAAAGCCAAACTGCCAGCCGGCCAGCAAAAACCGTTCCTGCGCGCTGGCTGCACCGGCGATCAGTTGATCGTACAAAGCAACGGCATCCCCAATTTCGAATTTGTGCCGGTAACCCCCAATCCCTTGCAGGCGCAGAATTATACTTGGCGCATTCCAAGGCACCCGCGCGTGGCCGCGGCCCAGCAGCAGGTGCCGCTCTTGGGACCAATCGCCGTGGCGGTCAATGGCTTGCCCATCTTCGGCCCCAACGAGGCGCCCCAGCACGGCACCGCCGATCCTCTGTTGGATCAGCTTTTAGATTTCTGCAGCGGACACACAGCGCGCGGCGGCGTTTATCATTTCCACGTCATGCCACGCTGCCTGTTCGATTCCATCGACGGGCGCACATCGTTGGTGGTCGGCTATGCGTTCGACGGCTATCCCATTTTGGCGCCGTGGGAATGCACGGACCGGTCCTGCCAGAAGGTGCGCAAGATAAAATCGAGTTGGCGCAAAATGGACAGTCAGCGCCATGTTTGGCGGTCCAACAAATACCAGGCCGGCGCTGGTGATCTTGACCGCTGCAACGGCATGACACGGCCTGACGGCACCTACGCCTATTACGCCACCGATAAATTTCCCTATTTCCTGTCCTGCTACCACGGCGAGGCGTCTTTCGGCCATGATGGTGCTCGGCGCGCCGGCCCACCGCCCGGTGGTGGAATTGGAGGCCGGCCGCCGGGCCCGCCGCCGCGCCGGCCGGGTGGCTTCGGCCCCCGTTAGCAGCCTGTGCGCGCGATCATTTTTGTCCTTGCGCTCGTTCTCCCATTGGCCGCCCCGGCGGCAGGGGAGATTGTGGTTCGCCTGGATTTTGCCGACGCCGCTCCGGTAATCACCACCGATCTCGGTTATGCGGTGCGCATCGGGCGTGGGCAAGTTGTAAGCTTCGCGGTTTCGCTGGTGCCATGCTCCAACGGCGACCGCTCCGGAGGGGCTGGTTCCGGCCTCTTTATTTCCAGCGCCCGGGCTGGCCATGTGAGCGGTCTGTTGCCGGGCCAGTTGATCAAGCCGGTGGCCGAAGTGTTGCACCGGCCCCAGCCCACCCCGTTCGGCCAGCTCGTACCGCCGATCCGGGACTATTGCCAGGCTCATTATGTGGCCGCCGGGGCGAGCCAGCTTGGCGGGCTGAGCATGCGCATCGAAGGCGCGTGGCGCCGGGGGAATAACGCGTGGCGGCAGTTCCGTGCCGAATCTTCGGCCAGCTTTGGCGCCTTCTTCTCCTTGCGGGATGCGGGCGGGGCGCCTTATCGGGGTTCGGTCGCCGGTTTTAAAAGCCTGACCCTGACCCGGGATTTGGCCCGCCTGTTTGATGGCGTCCGATTTGCCGATGGCGGCGCCGCCGAAATGAGCAAGCGCATCCTCAGAAATTTTGTCAACCATACCCATGTCCGCCTGACGCCCTAATTGAGGCTTCGCGTCTCTCCGATCCGCATCAGCATTTTATTGATCCCCGGTGCCGGCGCGGCTTCGAAGCGCTGCTTGGCCTCTATCGGTTTGTCGGCTCCTAGCGGCAGGGTGCCCCAATGCATGCCGATCGCGGTGGCCGCGCCCATGATGCGCGCTAGCTCCAGGGCTTCTTCCGGGTTGACGTGGACCGGGCGCATGAAGTTCCGGGGCAAAAATGCGCCGATGGGCACCAGTGCGGTATCGACGGGGCCAATGCGACGCGCGATCTCTTTTTCGAAAATTGGTCCCAAGGCAGTATCGCCGGCGAACCAAATTCGGTGCTCGGGCGCGGTCATCACGAAGCCGGACCAGAGGGTCTGATTGACATCGAACAGGCCCCGGTTGGAGCGGTGAATGGCCGGCGTCGCCTGGAAATTGACGGCACCAACATGATCTGTGTCGTACCAATCCATCTCGCGCACATTGGTAAAGCCCAATTCGCGGATCGGTTCGGCGAGGCCGAGGGGCGCCAAAACCCGCACCTTGGGATGGCTGCTTGCGATGCGCTTCAAAGCCGGGGCATCGAAGGAGTCGTAGTGATTGTGGGAGATGACGATCACGTCGATCTTCGGCAAGGCGTTTAAAGCAATGCCCGGCGGCGCGAACCGCTTTGGGCCCACGAAGGAGAACGGCGAAGCGCGCTCCGAAAAAAACGGATCGGTCAGAATGTTGAGCCCGCCGAGGCGGATCAGAAACGTTGCGTGCCCGATCCAGGTCAGATTTGGGCCGGGCGCCGATTTCGTGCTGGGTTTGGCGAGCACATGGCCGACCGGTAAAATGTCCGGCTCCGGCGTTTCCGTCAGGCGGCGAAATACAAATCCGATAAAGCGAAACGGTTTGATATCACGCGCCCGGCTGCCGGGCGGATTGCGGAAACCTTCGGTCGTGTGATGATGTTTTGATCCATCGAAAAAGCCCTCTTCATCAATGCCTTGCGAGCATGCGGCGAGAAGAAACGCCAGAATCGCAAAGGTGCCGAGCCGCATATTCATTGCTCTATTCGGGCGCTGCGAAGGCATCGTCCGGCAGAGTGAACAACTCGTGCTCCTCGGCGACGCCGCGCAAGGAATGGTGGCCCATGGATACCAATTGATCGGGAAAGCATTGGCGGAATTCATCCGACATGAGGACCGGCCGGTCCAGGGTCTTGGTCAGGGCCTCGATGCGGCCCGCTTCGTTGGCGGCTGGCCCGATGACGGTAAATTCGAGGCGCGATTCCGAGCCGATATTGCCGTAGGTGACGTCGCCCAGATGCAGTCCGATGCCATAGCCGATGGCGTCCAGGCCGCCCTTGACGCGCAACACGTTCAGCTCCGCCATGCGCCCGACGGCAGCCCTGGCCGCCGCTACCGCCTGGCCGGTGGCGACGCAGCGCCCGCCATCGTCATATTCATCGATGGGAAAAATGGCCAGGGCGGCATCGCCGATAAAGCGCAGAACTTCGCCGCCGGCATCCAGCACCGCGTCGGCCATGGTTTCCAGGAACTGATTGAGCATATCCAGATAGGCCTTGCGCTCCATACTTTCCGATAGTGGCGTCGAGTTCCTGAGATCGCAGAACCAGATGACCGCGTGAATATCTTCGCCGTCGCCGCGCCGAACCAGCCCGTCCAGGACCCGCTCGCCGGTTTGCTTGCCAAGGAAGGTGTCCAAAAGGGTCACCGCCGTCCGCCTGAGATAATGCATCTCAATCAAACGGCTGATGATCGGGATCACTTCATAGATATAGCCAAGATCGTCGGTGGAAAATCCACCTTCGCGTTGCGATGAAAGGGAAAACGCATTGACCTGACCGTCCGAAAACACCATCGGCATGGCCACGTAATCAGTTGCGCCTTCTTCCAGTAAATCTTTCAGCACCGGATAGTCCAGTTGTGGGTTTTTCGTATCGAGACGGCGGCGCACACCGCCGGCGCCTTCGAGGATCGGCGCGAACGGGCTGTTGGTGAACTGTTCTGCATCGACCATGGTGCGGTCGGCTTGAAACTCGGCGATCTCGGAATCGCCATTGGTCCAAGTAAATATGCGCGCATAGAGCTGTGGATGCAGGGTGCGGATAATCAGTCGGAAGCGGTGTATGGGAATGCCGTACTCGACCAGCCCGCTGCAAAATTTATAGACAAGATCATCGGTGGATTTGGCGCTCCAGGCGTCGTGCATCAGCCACTGCGCCAGGGGGTTTATGCCGGTCGGTTCGGCATCGCGCTCCGGCGCGTCGATCATTTCACCGTTCAGATACCAGCCATCCATCCGGTCCCAGTAAAAGGCGACGTGACCGGCGATGGCCGCCACATTGTCATCGGGCATATTATAGCCCCAGGCGGCGTTGGATTCGGTCCGCTCACCCACCTTCAAGGACCAGTAGGTGGCATCGCCCTTGAAGGCGCAAAGGCTGGTCAATTCGCTGGCAACCAGAAACTCTTGGCGCACATCCTCCATGGGAAAATAATAGGTCGGGGTCAGGCTCGATTCGTGAAGCGTGATCACCCGGTCCGATTGGACGATAATTTCGCCATTGAATTCGACGCGAACCGTGCCATCCAAAGGCTCCAAGGTCAGACGATAGCCTTCACCGGGTGAAATTTGTTGATCCATATTGCATCTCCTCCTGTTCTCACATATAGCCGATTTTTTGCCCATGGGTAGTGGCAAAAGGTAATTGGGTGTCACATTGGGGTTATTGGCAGAATTTTTCGCCCTCTTTCGCTTCCGGCTGGATTGAGGCAAACTCCCGGCCCATGAAAAACCTCTATGACGAAAAGCAAGCGGCGCGCATGGCGCGGCAATATGCAAAAGGCGGGGCGCATGCGGATCTGGCGCATCGCCTCTATACATCCAGGCTATTGGGCGGTGATGCCGCCCTGGTGCGCCACGGCGGCGGCAACACGTCGTTGAAGGCACCCGCCTGCGATGCCGCCGGGCGCCTTGTTGATGCGCTCTATATAAAAGGCAGCGGCCACAATCTGGCGGCCCTGGATATGGATGGATTGCCAGCCCTCGATCTGGCGCAATTGCTGGCCCTCAAAGGGCGGCGTCGGCTGGACGATACTCAAATGGTGCGCGCCTTGCGCGCCGCGCGTCTGGATGCGGATGCGCCCACCCCATCGGTCGAAACCCTGCTGCACGCGTTCCTTCCGCACAAATTCATCGATCACACCCACGCCGATGCGGTACTGGCGCTGACCAACCAACCAAACGGCGCCCGCCTTTGCACAGAGGTCTTTGGCGACAAGGTGATTGTTCAGCCCTACGCCATGTCCGGCTTCAAGCTGGCCAAGGAAGCGGCTAGGCTGGCTGCCGACAATCCCCGTGCCCAGGCGCTGGTGGTCCTCAAACACGGGCTGTTTATATTCGGCGATAGCGCCAAGCAGGCCTATGGCCGCATGGTGCGGCTGGTCTCGGCGGCCGAGCGCCACGTGCGCGCCGCGCCTCGCCGCGCCGCGCCGGCGCGCGCCAAGCCACGGGTCGCCATCGATGCCGCACAACTGGCGCCGATCTTGCGCGGCGCCGTCGCCGGTGTTTTGGATAATGGCGATAGAAGCCGCATGATCGCGGAATTTCGCGGCGGCAAGCCGGTTCGGAACTTTGTCGATAATCCCCGATTGGCGCGCCTCGCCGCCAAGGGTCCGGCGACCCCTGATCATGTGATCTGGACCAAGCCGAGGCCACTGATTCTGCCCTTCATTGGACCCGGCAATGGCGCTGAGGCCAAAATACCTAAGGTGGTGGCCGCTTACGCCAAGGATTACCGGGCCTATGTGGCCCGCTACCGGCGCCGGCTGGACGGCAAAGTTGCGCCCCTTGATGCGTTCCCGCAGGTGGTGCTGGCGCCCGGATTGGGATTGTTCGGTCTCGGTGCGTCCGTGCGGGAAGCCGCCATCGCTGCCGATCTTTTCGAAACCAACATCAAGATCATCACCGATGCGGCGCGCATCGGCACCTACGCGCCGGCGTCCGAAGCCGATTTGTTCGACATTGAATACTGGCCGCCGGAACAGGCCAAGCGCGCCGCCAAGGGCACCGCTTTGCCCCTGGCCGGACAGGTGGCGCTGGTCACCGGCGGCGGCTCCGGCATCGGCGCTGCGACGGCGGCGCTTTTCGCGGCCCAGGGCGCTGCGACATTGGTGCTTGATCTGGACGCCGCCGCCGCCGCCGCCGTGGCCGGGGACATCGGCGGCATCGCCCTTGGCTGCGACGTCACCGATACGCACGATGTGGCGCGTGCCTTCGATCATATCTGCCGCAATTTCGGCGGCGTCGATATCGTGGTTTCCAACGCCGGCGCCGCTTGGCAGGGGGAGATCGGCACCGTCGATGACGCGGTATTGCGCAAAAGTTTCGAATTGAACTTCTTCGCCCATCAAAGCATCGCCCAGAACGCGGTCCGCGTCATGCGCGCGCAAGGCACTGGCGGCTGTTTGTTGTTCAACGCCTCGAAACAGGCGGTCAATCCGGGCGCCGATTTCGGCCCGTACGGATTGCCCAAGGCTGCGACCTTGTTTCTGACCCGCCAATATGCGGTGGATCACGGCAAGGACGGCATTCGCACCGGCGCCGTCAACGCCGATCGCATCCGTTCCGGCCTGTTGACCGGCAAGATGATCAACGTCCGCTCCAAGGCGCGCGGCTTGAGCGAGGGCGATTACATGGCCGGCAACCTGCTCGGCCGCGAAGTGACCGCCGAAGACGTGGCCCGCGCATTCCTCGATCTGGCCCTGGCGCGGGCCTCCACCGGCGCCGTGATCACCGTCGACGGCGGCAATATCGCGGCGGCGCTGCGCTAAAAGTAAAGCCATTGTCTTTGGTTTAGAGTTATGTTTCCGGCGCATGGCTGGGTGCGACATGCAACACCGGCTTCGGCATGGATATCATCGTCATTTATACATATTTATGGACATTTTTGCTGGCTTCGGACTGATATCAACGACGAAAATCCTCATTCGCACCGGTTAATCGGGGGTTGCCATGCATTGAAAGCATAGGGGCGGATTTGCACGCAAAATTGCCTATCAACGAGGCTTAGACGCGCATAAATCATATAGAACGTATGCTGAACAATTCATGCGATCCGGGCCAGGGAGGTTGAAGATTTATCCGTAGCTTGTATGATAATATGACCATAGTCATGACCATGGTCATATAGGAGCAAAGCCCATGCAAACCATGTCCGCGTCCGAATTCAAGGCCAAATGCCTGAATATTATGGATGAAGTGGCGGCCAGCGGTGAGCCGGTGACCATCACCAAGAACGGCAAACCTGTGGCGCAGCTTGGTCCGTGCAAATCGAAGCCGAAATCTTTGTTCGGAATCGACAAGGACAATATAGAAATCAAGGGTGATATCATTTCCCCCATCGATGTGGAATGGGAAGCCAACCAGTGATTCTGGCTGATACCCACGCTTTGCTCTGGCTGGTAACCGGTCACGCGAACTTGGGGCCGAGGGCGATCGAACTAATCGGCGAAGCGCTGAAAGAGGACGTCGGCCATGTCTCGGCAATGAGTTTTTGGGAAATCGCCATGCTGATATCAAAGGACCGGCTCGAATTCCGATATACGTTGCAAGAATGGCGGCGGCGGTCGCTGGAGAGGGGCTTTTCCGAAGTTCCTGTTTCCGGAGACATCGGCATAGCGGCGGTTGAGCTTGCAGACCTTCATGCCGATCCGGCGGACCGGATCATTGTGGCTACGGCGGTTCTGAACGGAATGACGCTGATTACCGCCGACCGGCGTATCCTAGATTGGCCGGGACAGCTTCTACGCCACGAAGCGCGGCTTTAGGACGCATTCCGATCGCAGGATCGTCTCACCCGGCGGACCGTCTAATTCTTGTCATTTGAAATTATCCACGCCCGACCTATAATCGCTGGAAATAAAATTTATGCGGGGAGGGCACTATGGTTGGCGTACATGATATCGGCGGATTGCCCGCCGGGCCAATGATCATCGAAGACCATGAAATGGAACCCTGGTTCAAGCTGTTGAACGCTATTGCTGGGGCCATGCGCTCGCGCGGCCATACCACCATCCACGAAATGCGGCGTTGCCTCGAAAGCCTGCCGCAAGGGGTCTATGACCGGGGCTATGCGGAGCGCTGGTCCGAGGCGGTTTGCGATCTGTTGGAGGAAAAAGGGCTGTTGACCAAGGCCGAGGTTCTCGAGCGTATCGCCGAGATGCGGGCTGCCGGCGGCGGCGGCGCGTCATGACCGGCGAGCCCTTGACCGATCCCATCTTCAAGACCGGCGATCAGGTGCGCATTCACGATTCCAACCCGCCCGGTCACCGCCGGACGCCCGATTATATCAAGGGCAAGATCGGCGTGATTGAGCGCTATTGCGGCGCCTTTGTGAACCCGGAGGAAAGCGCCTACGGCTTCGACGGATTGCCCAAGAAACATCTCTACCGCGTGCGCTTCGATCAGACACATATCTGGGACAAATATGATGGCAACGCCAGCGACACGCTGGATCTAGAAATGTACGAGCACTGGCTGCGGCCCATCAATGCTGCCGCGCCGGAACCAAGAAAGGCGATCGTCCAATGAGCGACAAACAGGTAGAGCTAAACGAGCATGGCCACGAATTGCTGGCCTGGTCCGATGACAGCCGCCACGATGTGGACGAGGCGGATCACTACGTGTTGATGGCCGATGCGATCCGCGATCTATTGATCGAAAAGGGCGTCATCAAGGCTGGCGACGTGCGCGAGCAATTGGAGTTTATGGATTCCCGGTCCGAGGATATGGGTGCCCGCATCGTCGCCCGCGCCTGGGCCAATCCGGATTTCAAGGAACGTCTGCTTGCCAATGGCACCGAAGCAATTAAGGAATTCGATATCCCCATGCTGGACGCCGAACTGGTGGTCGTCGAAAACACCAACGAGTTTCACAACATGGTGGTCTGCACCCTTTGCTCCTGTTATCCGCGCACCATCCTCGGCATGCCGCCCGATTGGTATAAAAGCAAAACCTACCGGTCCCGCTCGGTCAACGAGCCGCGCGCGGTGTTGAAGGAATTCGGCACCGATCTCGCCGATGACGTCGCCGTCCGGGTGCACGACAGCAACGCCGATATGCGCTATCTGGTTCTGCCGCTACGCCCTGAAGGCACCGATGGATGGAGCGAGCCGGAGCTGGCCAAGCTGGTCAGCCGCGATTCCATGATCGGCGTCAGCCCGGCAACGGAGCCGGCAACGGAGCCGGAAACCTAGCTGGCTGCTTTCCAAGCGTTGTATTCCGCAGCTAAGCAATTGGCGCACGGCCTGTAACCAGCGGCGATGGCGGTCGCTTCATCTTTGAAAAACACCCGGTGTGTGACGTAATGGCCATTGGCGATCCAGCGCAAGGCGCCGGCGCAATCCAGCCGCCCATAGATTTTTGATTTCCGGTGGCCACCGAGCGTGCCCTTGGCCGGGCTTGCAAACGCCTGCCCTTGGGCATCGATCAAGGTATAGGTTTTATTCAGGCCAGCCATAATCGCTTAGCTTATTTGGCTTTGCGATTTTTGGCTACCGGCATCGCCGTTGCCTACCTAACAATCCGTTTGAGAGCCGCCATCAATTTGTTACTAATGCCGCCCATGAAAGCGATCATGCTGCACGAGTTTGGCGGCCCGGATGACGCTCTAATCCGGGTGCTACCGTTGAAATCGGCCGCCGATGCGCACCGTGCCATCGCCGGGGGCGGCATCAACGGCAAGCTGGTACTCGACCCGTAACTCGTCTAGCGTCATCTTTTTTGGAGGAATAAACATGGCAGACCATCTACCGGGCAAGGAATTTTATATCGTCGATACGCGCCTCAAAGACGGCGTTTCGCCAGACGAGATGATGACGGTATTGCCGGACCATCTTGCTTACCAAATCGAGATCGAAAAGAACGGCACCTTGTTTGCCGCCGGGCCGGTGGATGGCGAGGATGGAAACCGGGTGGGCGGCATGATCGTCTACCGGGCGAATAATTTTGAGGACGCGCGCCGAATCGCCGATGCCGATCCCATGCACGCGAAAGGCATGCGCAGCTACACCATCAACAAATGGACCGTGAACGAAGGCGGCTTCACACTCTCCTTCACTTATTCCGACCGGTCGTCCGAGATCACTTAGTTCACCGCCGCGGCCAGGTTGGCAATGATCTCTTCCATATCGGCGAGGGCCTCGGTCCGAGGGCCGACGGCGATGTGCGGGCTCAACACCACGTTTGGATAGTCCTTTAAAGATTCCTCGCCGGTGAGCGGTTCTTGATACTGGACATCGAAGCCGGCGCCGCCCAGGCGCCCGGAATCCAGCGCTGCGATCAGCGCGTCCCGATCAACAATATGGGCGCGCGATGCGTTGATCAAAATGGCGCCGTCCTTCATGCGCGCAAATGCCGTAGCATCGACCATGCCGCGGGTGGCATCGTTCAGCGGCACATGGATGGACACGAAATCGGCACGCGCCAACATATCGTCGAAGGAGACATATTCGGCGTTCCATTCGGCTTCCACCTCGGGCGCCAATTGCCGTCGTTGGTGGTAAATAATTTGCATGCCCATGGCCTTTGCCCGGCTCGCCACCTCACGCCCGACCTCGCCGAGGCCAAAGGCGCCGAGGGTGGAGCCTTGCAGATTTTTGAGCCCCGTCACCCGCGCCCAGTTGCCGCCCGATATATGATCGGTGTCGAACATGGCCGGCTTATACCCAAGGGCTTCGAGGGACGCGAAATCCAAGGCGCCGTTGGTCTCGCAAATCTTGCGGCCCACCGCCAGCATCAGGGCTATGACATGTTCGCCGACGACGCCGTTGATGCGGCGGCGGAAGACCGGCGTTTGCACGCCGGCGCGGGCGCAAGCCTCCAAATCGATATTGCGGGTATCCAGCCCGAAGTTCTGCACCACTTTTAATTTGAGTGCCAAGGCCAGCTCTTCGCTGCCGATCTCCAGCGCCTCGGTAACCACCGCGTCGGCGTCCGGCAATTGGGCGCGCAAGGCTTCCTGGTCGTGGGCCATACGCACTTCGGCGGGATAAAAGGCGCCGCAGGCGGATTGCACGCTGGCGATCCAGCCATTCACGTCGGCGACGTCGCAGATAAGATAATCGGCCAGCGCCGCCGCCCGTGCCGGCGCTACGTCCGGGTCGAGCAGGCATTGGATAAAGCGCAGGATTTTATCATCTTCGACAACGACGACCGGCATGATTTCAAGTCCCTCAATGGCAATTGAATTGGGCGGGATGGAAAGCGTAATCTCCAGGAGCCGCAATTCAAGGACAAACCATCATGGCCCGAGTCAAACTGATCGATCCCGATAGCGATCCAGCCTACGCCGAGCTGTCCGCGAATATTCGTGGGCAAAGGCGCGGCAGTTTTCTCAATATTTATAAAATTCTGCTGCAAAGCCCGGCCATGGCCGGCGCCTGGTTCGATTTCAACAACGCCGTCCGCTGGCAGACCGGGCTGGATGGCCGCCTCCGCGAAATACTCATCATCCGTATTGGCCATCTGAACGGCTCCGCATACACGCTCCGCCAGCATACCGGCGCCCTGGCCGCGGCCGAGGGCTTAAGCCAGGAAGCGTGCGACGGCCTGAAGTCCTGGTGGGGCACGGATTATTTTTCACCCGCTGAGCGCGCCGCGCTGGCCTTCGCCGACGCCATGACCGAAGACATCAACGTCCCGGGCCCGGTGTTCGAGCCCTTGCGCGAATTTTTCGATGAGCCCCAAATTGTCGAGCTAGCCGTGCTGATCGGCAGCTATAACATGCACACGCGGGTGTTCATGGCTTTGGAAGCGGACTTGGAATAGGCGCGTCAGGTACCGTTCATGGATTTCCGGAACGGGCTGGCTGGATAGACGCCAAGGATACGCACCTCGTGGGAATAGAAATTTAGCTCTTCCAGAGCGAAGGCCAGGCCGGTGTCTTCGGGGTGCCCGTCCACATCGGCGTAAAATTGCGCCGCAACAAAGCCGCCGCCGACCAGATAGCTTTCCAGCTTGGTAATATTGACGCCGTTGGTCGCGAAACCGCCGAGAGCCTTATAAAGTGCCGCCGGCACGTTGCGTACCCGAAAGACGAAGCTAGTGATCAAATCACCGCTGCTGGGCTTGGCGTTCCGCTCGTCCGCCGACATCACCAGAAAGCGCGTTGTGTTGTGTTCCGCATCCTCGATATTGGCGCGCAAGCTGTCGAGGCCGTAAATCTCCCCGGCAAGCTCAGATGCGATGGCGGCGTGGGCCGGCTCGCCGCGCTCGGCGATATCGCGGGCGGCGGCGGCGGTATCTACATGCACTACCGCTTCCAGCCCCAATTCGTTGATCACGTCGCGGCATTGGTTGAGGGCATGCACGTGGCTGTGCACATGGGTCAGTGTGTCGATTTGGGTGCCCTTGACCGCCAGCAGATGATGCTCCACCCGCTGAAAATGTTCGCCGATGATATGTAGGCCGCTACCGGGCAACAGATGGTGGATATCGGCAACCCGTCCGGCCACCGAATTGTCGATGGGGATCAACGCCAGCGCCGCGGCGCCGCTCTCCACGGCGGCAAAGGTGTCTTCGAATGTATGGCAGGGCAGGGTTTCCATATCGGCGTGCACATGGCGGCAGGCGAGATCGGAATTGGCGCCGATCTCACCCTGAAAGGCGATACGTTGTTTCGTTTCAGCCACGGACTTTATCCTTAGGGAGGCAATAAATTCAGCCTCCTATACCCATATTACGCGGCGGCTGCCAACCCTGAAGCTTAGCGGGACACCACCACATTCAGGATCGCAAACTGGCCGCCTTTGACGGCGGCCAGTCCCCGCTCCAACGCGCCGTGCAATTCGGCGGGGTCTTCGACACGCTCGCCATGGCCATCGAACAGGGGCGCCAGTTCGGCATAGTCGGGACCGTTGATATGTACGCCGCGCAGATTGTCGTCGCTCACCGCGACGCCGTCCTCGTAATAGCGGGAGTAGCCGCCGCGCATGGCGCCGTAGCGCGAATTGTTAAAGACAATGATCAGGACAGGCAGGCCGGAATCCCGGGCCGCGCCCAGGCTTTGCACCACCGGGTTATAGAGAAAACCGCCGTCGCCCATAAGGGCTACCACCGGCCGGTCCGGGCTGGCCAGTTTGACTCCCAAGGACAGTCCAAGCCCCTGGCCCAAACCGCCGCGCCCGCCGTAATAGCTTTGCGCCTGGCTCCACGGCACGTGGTTGCGCACCATGCCCGAATGCAAAGTCACCTCGTCGATATAGATAGTATCGTCGGGCATGGTGTCGCCTATGGCGGCGCACAGCCACAACGGATCGATGGGTGATTTATCTTTCGTACCCTGGCGCTGGGCGTGGTTATTGGCAGCCATGGCTTCGTGGGCAGCGGTCAAGGCCGTGCGCCGGTCTTCCACGCCAGTGCCGCCGCCGCCCGTCGTCACCGCTTCGGTCAGCCGGGTCAGGTTCGAGGCCGCATCGCCCTCCAGATAGCTATCCGCCTGCAAGGCCTGATAGACCATATGGGATTGGTGCGGGTTTTCATCGATGGCCACCAGATGCGCATTTTTGGGCCGGTTGGCGGCCGGATACCAGGGTGCCCGGCAGCGCACCATCAGCACCAGATCGGCGTCGTCTTTGACGGCGCTCATATCGGTGCCTTGATAGAGCGGATGGTTTTTCGGGAAATTGGCGCACACCGACGCCTCGCCATCATAGACCGGGATCGCCGCCGCTTCGGCCAGTCCGATCAAGGCGTTGAAGGTGGCGGCATCGCGGCCCCCATATTCCGATACGATCACCGGATTTTTGGCAGCGGCCAATGCCTCGGCGACGGCTTCGATGTCGGCGTCCGGGCTTATGGTTTTGGGCGCCGGCGGCACGGTGCGGCTAATCTCCGGCGGCGACCATTCGGCCAAAAGATGTTCCAACGGCACATTCAGGAAGGTCGGGCCTTTGGGCGGGCGGGCGGCCATTTCGCCGGCGCGGATGACCATTTCAAACAAGGTTTTGGGGCTGGTTGCCTGACAGGCGTATTTGACCACCGGCTCAATCAGCCGGTGCGGGCCGCCGACGATGCTCAAATTGCGCGCCCATTGCTGGCCGGGCTCCAGATCCGGATCTTCGCCATAGGTAATGGACTCGCCGGACAGGACCAGCATCGGCACCTCCCAATGGCGGGCGCCCATGATGCCCATGGAGCCTTGCAGCAATCCGGCGCCGGCATGCAGGAGCACCGCTTGGCCGCGCCCGGTAATCAGGCTGTAACCGATGGCCATGTCGACGGCCAGGGTTTCGTGCCAGGTATCGATGAAGTTGGGACCATCCGCCTTGTCGTGGTCCTGGCGGGCCATGGCTTCCCACACCGGCGCCCATTCGGAGCCGGGTGAAGATATAATGTGGTCGATGCCCAGTTTGCGAATGGCTTCGAGCACCGCATCGCCGCCGTCCAGGTAGTTTTTCATTGCTCCCGTTCCTTCCTGTCTAAATCCATTATTCTTCGTCCCGATCGACCAGGTTTTGTAAGGCGTCGGGCTGATCGATGGTGACCCGCCCACGGCCCAAGGTGATCCAGCCCCGGCCGCGCCAATATTGCAGGTGCTTGTTGATGCTTTCCCGGCTGGTGCCCATTAACTGGCCCAGCTCGGCTTGCGATATCTGGATGCCGGTCAGCGTCGTTTCCTGATTAGCCTCGCCGTAATATTTGGCCAGGCTCAACAGCCGTTTGGCGAGCCTCGCGGGCAGATCGAGAAAGGCGGAATCTTCCAGCATCTCGCTGGTCTTGCGGATGCGGTCACAGACCATCTCCATCAAATGCTGGGTCAGGCGCGGCTCGGCCGCCATTAACCCTAAAAAATCGGAGCGTTGCACGCGCAAGAGCTGGCTTGGCGCCATGGCCGATGCGTCGGCGGTGCGCGGCTTGCCGTCCAGCAGCGCAATCTCGCCGAAAATATCGCCGGGATCGATGATGTTGAGGATAATCTCCTTGCCGTCGGCGTCGCCTGACGAGATGCGGATGCGCCCGCCGAGGACGCCATAAAGGGCATCGCCTTCGTCGCCTTTGAGAAACAGGACCTGATTGCCGGCCAATTCGACCGTCGATCCGAGGGCGGCGATGCGCTCGATGACGTCCGGGTCCAGATTTCGAAACAGAAAATTGCGTGCCAAAAGCTCGCTAATTTCCAAAACTTAACCCCCCCAAACCCAGGAAACACCGGATTTTTTAGAAAAATGAAGCCACCAATATGGTTATGCAGCCGCCAATTTCATGCAAGCAGATTTTTTATGGAAGTGTGATCCGGTTAACAGAACTTTTGCACCTGTAGGCGTATAGTCTGAACCATAAGAGGTGAACATGTTGGAGATACAAGGGGTATCCGACATATAAACAGGAGCTTCCGAGATGCAGTTACAAACGACAGAAACCCAAAATTCATTTTGCGCCTTCATATCGACTTTGGCCGATTGGGCCGAAGGGCCGGTGGAGAAAATCCGTTACCGCAAGCTGCGTGCCGTTGATGGGCGCACGCTTAAAGATGTTGGTTTGAACCGCGCACAGGTTTTGATGCCCCCCAAATAAACCCCGCATCAACAATCCTTCGAATAATTCGAGAATGCCGCGCCTGGTGTCGGGCGCGGCATTTTGGTGTTCGGGGCCTTTGAAATGATTGCAAAAATCCCCATTTATGCGAAAAGGGCGATGCCTTTGATTGGCGCGCCGGGTTATTCCTAATGGCAATCAACGCAAAGGACCGGAAACATGTGGAGTTCGAACACTAATTATATCCTGGGCGGCATCGTTGTCGCCCTTTGGGTGATATTTGCCGCCAATTTCATCGGTGATCTCTTGATTCCGGTACAGGAGCCGCCCAAAGAGGCTCCGGTCGCTGCGGCTAAGGCGCCTGCGGCAAAAACCGAAGCGCAAGCGCCGGCGGCTCTATCATTGGCGCAATTGCTGGCCCAGGCCAGCGCCGGCAAAGGCAAAAAAATCGCCAAGAAATGCGCTTCCTGCCACAGCTTCGACAAGGGCGGCAAAAACAAGATCGGGCCCAATCTTTACGGCATGATCGGGCGGGACCGGGGTACTGTCGCCGGCTACCGCTATTCCAAGGCGATTAAGGAAATGGGCGGTCAATGGGGTTTTGATGATCTGGATAAATTCCTGGCCAAGCCGAAGGCCTTTATGGCGGGCACCAAAATGGCTTTTCCGGGCCTCAAAAAAGCTGCAGACCGGGCGGCCTTGATCCTTTATATGCGCGGCCAGGCCGATCAGCCGGCAAACTTGCCCAACTGAGCCTTATGACCGATCAAAGCATAGTTCCGGTGGAATGCGTTGCCCTCGCGAACGATTTGGCGGATTTGGCGCGGCCGATCATCAAAGCCCATTTCCGCACCGGCACGGCCATCAGCGATAAGGCCGACGCCAGCCCGGTAACCGCAGCCGACCGCGCTGCCGAAGTCGCGATGCGCACCGCCATTAACGAAGCGTTTCCTGATCACGGCATTCTTGGCGAGGAGTTCGGCCATGAAAATACCGATGCCGACTATGTCTGGGTGCTCGACCCCATCGACGGCACCAAGGCGTTTGTCACCGGCAAGCCCTTGTTCGGTACGCTAATTGCCTTGTGCCATCAGGGCCGGCCCATTCTAGGGCTTATCGATCAGGCCATTTTGGATGAACGCTGGCTCGGCGCGGTAGGCCGGCGGACCACCTTGAACGGCGCCGACATATCCACCCGCGCCGCGACCCTTAACGACGCCTGGCTTTACGCCACTTCGCCGGACATGTTCGAAGGCGCCGATGCGGAGGCTTTTGCCCGGCTTGGCAAGGCGGTCAAGCACACTCTCTATGGCGCCGATTGTTACGCCTATGGCCTGCTGGCCGCCGGCCATACTGACATGGTATGCGAGGCCAGCCTCAAGCCTTACGATTATTGCGCCCATGTGCCGATTATCGAAGGCGCCGGCGGATGTATGACCGATTGGTCCGGGGCGGCGCTTTCCATCGCCTCCGATGGCCGTGTATTGGCCGCCGGTGACGGCGCAACCCACGCCGCCGCATTGCGCATTCTGCAGGCATCATAACGCCCAGTTGATTGGGCATTGATTGCGCGCCCCCCACGCCCGGATTATATCTATAGACGCCTAAGATATCGCGTTTCGGGAAGGATATTGTTCATGCGTTTGCTGGCCGCCCTTGTCGCCCTGTTGCCACTGGTCCTGGGATCGATACCGGCTCGTGCGCAGGCCCCGAAACCCGCGCACGGTATCGCCATGCACGGGACGCCCAAATACGGGCCCGATTTCAAACATTTCGATTACGTCAATCCGAACGCGCCCAAGGGCGGCGAAATGCGGCTCAGCGCGCTACGCACCTTCAATAGCTTCAATCCCTATACCCTCAAGGGTGATCCGGTTGCCGGCATCAATCGCGTGTTCGAATCGCTGATGATCGGCTCCGAGGATGAGGCGTTTTCCGAATATGGATTGCTGGCCGAAAGCATCCAGACGCCGGAAGACCGCTCTTGGGTTGCCTTCACTTTGCGAAAAGAAGCCCGCTGGCACGATGGCAAGCCGGTGACCGTGGAAGATGTGATCTGGTCACTGACCACGCTGCGCACCAAGGGCCAGCCCTTTTACCGCTTTTATTACCGGGACGTGGTGAAGGCGGAAAAGACCGGCCCGCGCAGCGTAAAATTTACGTTCAAGGATACCACCAACCGGGAGCTGCCATTGATCCTCGGCCAGCTCCCCGTTTTGCCCAAGCACTATTGGGCCAACCGCGATTTTGAAAAAACCCTGCTCGAAGCGCCCGTCGGCTCAGGTCCCTACCGCATTAAGTCGTTCGAGGCCGGGCGCTCCGTCACCTATGAGCGGGTGAAGGACTATTGGGGCGCCAATCTACCGGTCAACAAGGGCAAAAATAATCCCGACATCATTCGCTACGATTATTACCGGGATGCCACCGTGGCCCTCGAAGCCTTCAAATCAGGGGATTACGATTTTCGCTTGGAAAACACCTCCAGGGTTTGGGCAACCGGGTATGATTCGCCGTCTTTCCGCAGGGGCCTCTATAAAACCGAAGAAATTCGCCACGAAAACTCCACCGGTATGCAGGGTTTTGTATTCAACACCCGCAAGGAATTGTTCAAAGACCCGAGGGTGCGCCAGGCCCTTTCCTTTGGCTTCGATTTCGAATGGACCAACAAGAACCTGTTCTATAGCCAATACTCGAGGACATCGAGTTTCTTTTCCAATTCGGAGCTGGCATCGAGCGGCCTGCCGACGGGCAAGGAGTTGGAAATCCTGAATAAATACAAAGGCCGGATCCCGGACGATGTGTTCGCCAAATCTTTTCAACCGCCCACCACTGATGGCACTGGGCGCCTCCGGCCCAATTTGCGCCAGGGCCGCAAACTCCTGCAAGAAGCCGGCTGGTTCATTAAGGACTTCAAGCTAGTAAACGCCAAGACGGGCAAACATTTTGCCTTTGAGATTCTTTTGATTTCACCGGCGTTCGAGCGTGTTGTCCTGCCCTTCAAGCGCAACTTGAAGCGCCTCGGCATCGACGTATCAGTGCGAACCGTCGATACCGCCCAATACCGCAAACGCACCGACGATTATGATTTTGACATGCTGGTTTCCGGTTGGGGCCAGTCGCTGTCGCCGGGCAACGAGCAGCAAAGCTATTGGGGATCGGCCGCCGGCAAACGGACGGGCAGCCGCAATCTGACTGGTATCAACAGCCCGGTCATCGACGAAATGATCGAAGCCATCATCGCGGCGCCTGATCGCGGCGCCCTGGTTACCGCGACGCGGGCGCTGGACCGGGTTTTGCTGTGGGGTCACTATGTCATTCCCCACTGGCATATTCGAATTTTCCGCATCGCATTTTGGGATAAATTCGGGCGCGCCAAGATCACCCCCAAATATGGGCTGGGATTGGACGGCTGGTGGGTGGACCCGGTCAAGGCGCAGGCGCTGGCCGGCAAATTGACGTCGGCAAAGATAAATTAACGGATCGGCCTTAGCATGCTCAACTATATCATCCGCCGGCTGATCCTGATTGTTCCGACCCTGATCGGTATCGTCATCATCAATTTTGTCATCGTCCAGACGGCGCCGGGCGGGCCGGTGGAACAGACCTTGGCCAAGATCCAAGGCACCGACGTCGACGCCACGGCGCGGGTATCGGGCTCCAGCCAGGGCGAGACCGTGCCCGGCGTCGAGCAGCGCGGCGCGGGCGGGAGCCAGGCGACTGTTAGCAAATACCGGGGCGCCCGCGGGCTCGATCCGGAATTCATCAAGGAAATTGAAAAGCTCTATGGCTTCGACAAGCCGGCTTACGAGCGTTTGTTCATCATGATGAAGAATTTTCTGGTGTTCGATCTCGGCGACAGCTTCTTCCAGGACCGTAAAGTTGTCGATCTGGTTGTCGACAAATTACCGGTCTCCATATCGCTCGGCATCTGGACGACGCTTCTTGTCTATTTGATTTCCATTCCCCTCGGCATTGCCAAAAGCGTGCGCGACGGCGACCGCTTCGACATCTGGACCAGTGCGGTGATTATTTTTGGTAACGCCATCCCCGGCTTTTTGTTTGCCATCCTGTTGATAGTCCTGTTCGCCGGCGGTAGTTTTTGGGATATTTTCCCTTTGCGCGGGTTGGTGTCCCCAGATTGGGACTCGCTGCCCTGGTATTTCAAAATCACCGATTATCTGTGGCACATGGTATTGCCGGTGACTTCCATGGTGATAGGCGGTTTTGCCAGCCTGACCATGCTAACCAAAAATTCGTTCCTGGATGAGATCAACAAGCAATATGTGATCACGGCGCGCGCCAAAGGCTTGGAGGAAAAGCGCATCCTTTACGGTCATGTGTTCCGCAATGCCATGCTGATCGTCATCGCGGGTTTCCCGGCTGCCTTCATCGGTATTTTTTTTACCGGCTCGATGCTGACCGAGATTATCTTTTCCCTGGATGGGCTCGGCCTTTTGGGTTTCGAAGCGCTCATCAACCGGGACTACCCAATCGTTTTCGGCACGCTCTACGTCTTTTCGCTCCTTGGTCTGATCCTTGGTCTAATCAGCGATTTGACTTACCACGTGGTTGATCCGCGCATCGATTTCGAATCGCGGGAGGTCTAGGCCTTGGACCAGCGCCCAACATTCCTTGGCCTTGCGATCACGCCCCTAAACCGGCGGCGGCTGGATAATTTCAACGCCAATCGGCGCGGCTATTGGTCCCTCTGGATATTTCTGTTCATCTTTTTTGTGACCCTGTTCGCCGAGTTTATCGCCAACGACAAGCCGCTTTTGGTTCGCTATGACGGGGAATTCTATATGCCGGTGTTTGTCAAATACACCGAAACCACCTTCGGCGGCGATTTCGAAACCGAGGCCGAATATACCGATCCCGAGGTCGCCGAGCTGATCGAGGAAAAGGGCTGGATCGTCTGGCCGCTGATCCCCTACAGCTTTGATACGGTGGTCTTAGGATTGCCGGTGCCGTCGCCATCGCCGCCGACGGCGCTCAACTGGCTGGGCACCGATGATCAGGGCCGGGACGTGGTGGCGCGCCTGATATACGGGTTCAGGGTTTCGGTGCTGTTCGGCTTGATCCTGACCATGTTCTCCTCCGTCGTCGGTGTTGCCGCCGGTGCCTGGCAAGGCTATTTCGGCGGCACCATCGATCTTTTGTTTCAGCGCTTCATGGAGGTTTGGGGCGGCCTGCCACAGCTCTTTATCCTGATCATTCTGGCCAGCCTGTTTGAGCCGTCTTTTTTCTTCCTGCTGGGCTTTATGCTTTTGTTCAGCTGGATGGCGCTGGTCGGCGTGGTGCGCGCCGAGTTTTTGCGCGGGCGCAACCATACATATGTTTTGGCGGCGCGCGCCCTCGGTGTTTCCAACGCAAAGATCATGTTCAAGCACATCCTGCCCAACGCCATGGTCGCCACCGTCACTTTCATGCCGTTCATCCTCAATGGCGCCATCACCAGCCTGACGGCGCTCGACTTCCTCGGCTTCGGGCTGCCGCCGGGCTCGGCGTCCCTGGGCGAATTGTTGAACCAGGGCAAATCCAATCTACAGGCGCCATGGTTGGGCATTTCCTCGTTCCTGGTTATCGCCTTCATGCTTAGCCTGTTGATCTTCATCGGCGAAGGCGTCCGCGATGCCTTCGATCCCCGCAAGACGTACCGGAATTAGCCCCTTGGCAAATCTCCTTGAAATCAACGATCTATCGGTCAGCTTCGGGCGCGGCGTGGGCGAGGTCCAGGCGGTGAAAGGCGCCACCATGTCGGTGGCGGCCGGCGAGACGGTAGGCTTGGTGGGCGAATCCGGTTCCGGCAAATCGGTGACGGCGCTTTCGGTGATGAAGCTGCTACCCTATCCGGTGGCCTGGCATCCGGGCGGCACCATTCATTTCGGCGGCGAGGAGTTGATCCAAAAGCCGGACAGCGAGATGCGCGCCATGCGCGGCAACCGCATCTCCATGATCTTCCAAGAACCCATCAACAGCCTCAACCCCTTGCATTCCATCGAAAAGCAAATTCGCGAAGTGCTGGTATTGCACAAGCGGCTAAGCCCAAGAGCGGCCGGGGCGCGTGTCGAGGAGCTATTGCATTTGGTCGGCATGGAAGAGGCCATATCCCGGCTGCACGCCTTGCCCCACGAATTTTCCGGTGGCCAGCAGCAGCGCATCATGATCGCCATGGCCCTGGCCAACGAGCCCGAGCTGTTGATCGCCGACGAGCCGACCACGGCGCTGGATGTGACCGTACAGGCGCAAGTGCTGAAATTGCTGAAGGAGCTGACGCAAAAGCTGAACATGGGGTTGCTGTTGATCACCCACGATCTCGGCATCGTCCGGCGCATGGCGGACCGGGTCAATGTGATGACCGAGGGGCGCATCGTCGAAGCCGGCGCCACCACCGATATTTTCGATAATCCGGCCCACGAATATACACGCCATCTGTTGGCCGCCGAGCCCAAGGGTAAGCCGGACCCGGCCATCGATGGCGGCGCCGAAATCATGCGCGCCGATGACGTGCGCGTCTGGTTCCCGATCAAGCGCGGCGTGGTGCGCCGCACGGTCGGCCATATCAAGGCCGTAGACGGTATTACCCTATCTTTACGCGAGGGCCAGACGCTGGGCATCGTCGGCGAATCGGGCTCCGGCAAATCGACATTGGGCCGGGCGCTCCTACGCCTCGAGACCTCCACCGGCGGTATCGAATTTCATGGCCGCAATATCCAGGATTTCGGCTGGCAGGACATGCGCCCGTTGCGCCGCGAAATGCAGATCGTGTTCCAGGACCCGTTCGGCTCCATGAGCCCGCGCATGAGCGTCTTCCAGGTGATCGAGGAAGGGCTCATTGTGCATGGCCTCGGCGCAACCTACGACGACCGGCGCTCCCTGGCCGCCGAAGTGTTGGGCGAGGTCGGGCTCGACCCGGATACCATGGACCGCTATCCGCACGAATTTTCTGGCGGCCAGCGCCAGCGTATTTGCGTTGCCCGCGCGCTCGTACTGCGGCCCAAACTGATGGTGCTGGACGAGCCTACCTCGGCCCTCGATATGTCTGTGCAGGCGCAGATCGTTGAATTGCTGCGCGATCTGCAAACCCGCTACAATCTCGCTTATCTATTCATCAGCCATGATCTGAAAGTGGTGCGCGCCCTGGCCCACGAGCTAATCGTTATTCGGGCGGGCCGGGTTGTCGAACAAGGCTCGGCGGACGCGGTCTTCGATAATCCGAAGGAAAATTATACCAAGGCGCTCATGAAGGCGGCGTTCGATATGGAAGCCGACGAAAGCGGCGCCGTCGCGGTCTAGGCGCAACCCGTTATCAAATCCCCAGCCCCGGCGCGCCGTAGGCGAAATAGAGGAGGCCGCCGCCGAGGATTACCCGGTAGACCACGAAAGGCGTGAAGCTGGCTCTTTTTAGCCAGAACATCAGCAATGCGATGGCAAACAGCGCGAACACAAAAGCCAGACCGCCGACGGTGAGCGCATCATCGATCAGCAATTGGTTGCCCGATTGGTATAGCTCCAGACCTTTAAGGCTGCCCGCCGCGATGATCACCGGGATCGACAGCAACAACGAAAAGCGCGCCGCATCTTGGCATTCGACGCCTAAGAAGCGGGCCGCGGTCATGGTAATGCCGGCGCGGCTGGTGCCGGGTATCAACGCCAAAATCTGAAACAAGCCTATGACCAGCGCGCCGCCATAGGTGATGTGATCGAGGCGCCGGATGGTCATGTTGGTTTTATCGGCAAACAGCAAAAGCAAGCCAAATCCCAGCGTCGTCCAGCCGATGATGGTGACGCTGCGCAACAGATCGTCGCTTAAATACTCGTTGACCCAATAGCCGGCGGCAACCACCGGCAAGGTGGCGACGATCAGCTTAATCATAAGCCAGAACTCCTGGTCCAGGGGCCGGTGGTTGGCCATCTGGCTGCCGGCGCGCAGAACCGCTCCGGCGATACCGCCGATATCGCGCCAGAAATACAGCATCACCGCCAGCAATGTGCCCACATGGACAGCCACATCGATGGCCAGGCCCTGGTCCGGCCAGCCGGTCAGTTTGGGCACCAAAATCAAATGCCCGGACGAGGAAACCGGCAAAAATTCGGTGATGCCTTGAACGGCGGCGAGGACGATGGATTGAATGAACGGCACGGAAACTCTTCGCTGGTAGTTGGGTTTAAGGATTTACGCTTTCGGGGTTGGCGGCTCTTATAGCACTCGGGTACCCATCACCCAATAAGGTGGGTGTTCTAAAGAATGGTTAATTGCTCCGGGAAACGAATCGGATATAAGTGAGCCAATGCGTACGCTTTATCATTTATGGCTGAACCCGTTCTCGCGCAAGGTGCGAATTGTGTTGGCGGAAAAGGGGCTGGAATTCGAAATGGTCGTCGAGCAGGTCTGGGAACGCCGCCAGGCTTTCCTCGCCCTCAATCCGGCCGGCGAGGTTCCGGTACTGGTGGAGCCGGACGATACGGTGCTATCCGACTCCCAGGCCATTTGCGAATTTTTGGATGAACTGCAGCCCGAACCGAGCCTGTTGGGCCGAGGCCTGCACGAGCGCGCCGAAGTTCGCCGCCTGGTTACCTGGTTCGACCGCAAGTTTGATTTCGAGGTGGGCGATAAGCTGATTGGCGAGAAGGTGATGAAGCGGTTCCTAGGACTTGGCGAGCCCGATTCCGGCGCCATCCGCGCCGCGCAAAAAAACATTCACACCCATTTGCAATATATCACCTTCCTGGTCGAGCGCCGCCATTGGCTGGGTGGCGAGGAATTGTCCCTCGCCGATATTACGGCGGCGGCGCATCTTTCCACCGTCGATTATTTGGGCGATGTGCCCTGGGCCGATCACAAGCCGGCGAAAAACTGGTATACGCGCATCAAATCCCGGCCCAGCATGCGCCCCATATTGGCCGAACGCATCCCCCGATTGCCGGCCGCCAAACATTACTCTGATTTGGATTTTTGACGCTCCGGATCGTCCATCTGTTGCAGATAGTCGCGCGCTGCGCGGGCGGCGGGCGTGCTGGGTGCGTGCTGGATTACCATTAGCCAGCTGACTCGCGCCGCTGATTTGCGGCCCGCATGGCGGTGCAATATACCGTTTTCAAGGTGGGCTTCGATACTGCCCGGATCGCGTTTAAGGGCCGCTTCGGCATCGGCTTCGGCATTTTTCATATCGCCCAGATGACGCCGGGCGGCGGCGCGAAAGACCAGCGCATCGACCAATTCGGGATCCATATTCAGGGCCGCGCCAAGGTCCTCTTCGGCGCGCTTCCAGGCACCCATGGCGGCAGCGGCCTGGGCGCGGTCGACAAACAATTCCGGGTTTTCCGGATCGAGCCCGAGGGCGCTGTTCAGCACCCCCTCGGCGCGCGCCGGCTGACCGGCCAACAGCCAGGCCTGGGCGGCTTGGGCAAACAACTCGGCGCGAAAGGATGGCCGCGCGCGAACACCTTGAGCCAATTCCTCGAAGCGCCGCGCGCCTTCGCTATGCTGGCCAAGCCCAACCAGCGCCACCGCCTGGCAATGATGCGCCGCATCGCCGCCGCCGAGCCCCAGCCAACTGGTGGCGCGGCCAAACCCCTGTTCCGGATTGTCCCGCGCCAGCTTCATGCAGGCCTGGTATTCCCGCGCCGGTACGATCTCCTGGGCCAACGATGGCGCAGCCACCAAAAGGGTGATCACGATCAAATGGCCAGCATACATTTTCATATTCCATATCCCGGCTTTTCGCGGGCGCCACACAATTCTACACTTGGTATAAGGAAACAAGATCGAAAATTCGAGGACGCGTGCATGAGCGAAGCGGGCACAAATCTATTGTGTTTCGGCATGGGATACACGGCGCGCGCGCTGGCGGCGTCCCTGGACGCTGGCCGTTGGCGAACAACCGGTACCTTTCGGGATGGGGAAGCGCTGGCCGGATATGATGGGGTGGCGTTTGATGACGCCGATGCGGTACTCGCCGAAGCCAGCCATGTCCTGGTGTCAACGCCCCCCGGCGAGGCGGGTGATCCAGTGCTTGCCCGCTATGCAGAGCAATTGGCGGCGCACAAAAACCTGGCATGGGTCGGCTATCTTTCGACCACCGGCGTTTATGGCGATACGGGCGGCGCTGCCGTCGACGAATCGGCGCCTTGCGCGCCTACCAACGCGCGCAGCCGCTGGCGGGCAGATGCGGAACTGGCGTGGCTGGCTCTCGATATACCGCTGCATATTTTCCGCCTTGCCGGTATCTATGGGCCCGGGCGCAGCGCCTTTGATCAGGTGCGCGCCGGGACCGCCCGGCGTATCGATCGTCCGGGCTATAAGTTTTCGCGCATCCATGTGGACGACGTGGCCAATATCTTGCGCGCCTCCATGGCCGCGCCGGCGCCGGGCGCAATCTATAACGTTTGCGACGATGCGGCGGCGGCGCAGGCCGAAATCGTTGCCCATGCGTGTGATCTGTTGGGCGCCACAGCGCCAACCCTGATCCCGTTCGCGGCGGCGGAGCCGGACATGAGTCCCATGGCCCGCAGCTTCTGGTCCGACAACCGGCGCATCGATAATGGCCGCATCAAGCGGGAATTGGGCATCACGTTGAGGTTCTCCGATTACCGCTCCGGTCTGGCTGCCATCCTGGCCGCCGAGAACTCTGATTGAGAAATTGGCCGCAACGTGATTTAGACTGTCCCCATGCCCGATCAATCCTTCCGTACCATGCTCGCCAACCTGGAACAGCAAGGCGAAATGATCCGCTTCACCAAGGAAGTGGACCCCGAGACCAATATGGCGGCGGTGGAATGGCGCGCCTATAACGAATTGGGCAAAGCAAGCCTGTTTACCAACATCGCCGGCCATGACGGCTGGCAGGCCTGCAGCCAGATCGTCGCCGACCGCCGCAAATGGTCCATAGGTCTTGGCATCGATGAAGACCAATTACTGGGCGAGATCGGCGCCCGTTTCGGGCGCGATATCGCGCCGGTAACCGTTGATGCGGCTGGTGCGCCGATCAAGGCAGTGAAAATTACCGGCGGTGATGTGGATTTGCTGGAAATCCCGTCCATGTTTACCTCCGAGCATGATGGCGGGCGCTATCTCGCGTCCGGCATCGCAGTGATCAAGGATCCGGAGACCGGCCTTCGTAATGTGTCCATCCACCGCCAGCAGATCACCGGCAAGGACAAGACCGGTTTCATTATGTTGCCCCGTCAGGCGCGCCGCATTTTTGATAAATACAAGGCGCTGGGCGAGCCCATGCCGGTGTCCATTTTCTTCGGTTGCCATCCGGCCATATTCTATGCCGCCGCCTTCACTACCGATTTTGGGCGCGACGAAATGTCTCTGGCCGGTGGACTGTTGGGTGAACCGGTGCGCATGGTCAAATGCGAAACCAACGATCTAGAGGTGCCGGCGGAAGCCGAATTGGTGCTCGAAGGCGAGGTGCCAACGGACCTTTTGGAGCCGGAAGGCCCCTACGGCGAGGTCACCGGCACTTACAACGCCGGCGGCACGTCCGAGGTGTTCAAGGTAAAGGCGATCACCAGACGGAGCGATCCCATCTTCTATGCGCTGCATTGCGGCGCGCCGGTAACCGACGCCCAGGCGACCATGGGGCTCGGCATCGAAGTGGCCACCAAAAAACATCTCAGTTCCGTCGAGGGCGGCATCGATCTGATTGATGTGCGCAGCGTCGCCGCATCGGGCGACATGATGCTGGTATTGAAAATGCGCCCGCGCCAGCCGGGCCAGGCCAAAACGGCGCTCATGGCGGCTTTGTCGGGTCCCTATTTGCATCCTAAGCTGGCGATCGCCGTGGATGAAGATATCGATGCCGCCGATTTGCGGCAAATCTCCTGGTCCATGGTCACTCGTGTGCATGCATCCGAAGACGTCACCATGATCCCCAACACGCGGGTGTTTGCCCTCGACAGCATATCGCCCAACGTGCCCGGCATGGGGCAATTTACCCGGCTTGGCACCAAATGGCTGATCGATGCCACCCTGCCGGTGAATTTGAGCGAGCAAGAGCGTCAGGAATTCATGGCCGCCTATCCGAAGAATTACGCCTCAGTGCGGCTCGAAGATTTTTTGCCCTGATCGATTAGTGCGTCCAGCGTCCGACCGAGGCGATCCAAATCTTGCCGCTCACTCAGCCGGTGATCGCCGTTCTTGACCAAAATCACCTCCACATCCGTAGATCGCAGCCGTTCCTGAATCTTGAGCGCTGTTTCCCAAGGAACCGAATTATCCTCCAGCCCGTGGATCAGCCGCACCGGGCAATCCAGCGCGATCTCACTGCGGAGGACCAGATGTTTGCGGCCCTCCTCTAGCAACGCCTTGGTGATAACGTAGTCATCGTCATAGTCACTGGCGATCCTTGTCAGGCCGTGGGTCTGGATCTCGCCCATTTGGGCAGCCGACAATTCGGCGCACAAAAGATCTTCGGTAAAATCCGGCGCCGCAGCGATACCGATCAGCCCGGCCATCCGTTCCGGCATGGCCAGTGCCGTCTTGAGCATGATCCAGCCGCCCATGGAGGAGCCAATCAGGATTTGCGCACCGCTGGTTAATTTCTCGATGGCGGCGATGGCATCGGCGGCCCAGACGCCCACATCGCCGTCCGCGAAATTTCCCGATGAGGCACCGTGACCTTGGTAGTCGAAGCGTAGAAACGCCTGGCCACGCTGGATGCAGAATTCTTCCAGCCAGATCGCCTTGCTGCCGGTCATGTCCGACATGAAGCCGCACAGGAACACCACGCCCGGCCCGACGCCGGGGCTTTGGTGGTAAGCGATGGACGCGCCGGTCTCAAGTGTTAGTATCTTAGGCGTCATCGGCATTGGATACAGGGCATTCAGTACCCCTTCGATGGATAAGGATTCCGAGCACACAATTGGCGAAGCGGCCACCGATAGCAAGTCCGGCATGGGCGATGCACGCCCGCCTAATGTCTTGCAGGTTCTGCCCGCCCTGGTGACCGGCGGCGTTGAGCGCGGTACGGTCGATATTGCCGAGGCTATTGTGCGCGCCGGCGGGCGGGCGCTGGTCGCATCCGAAGGCGGGCCCATGGTGGGCGAACTGAACCGCGCCGGCGCTGAACATATCGAGCTGCCGCTGGCCTCCAAAAACCCGCTGATCATTTATAAAAATATTGAGCGTTTGGTCGATCTGATCCGCCGCGAAGGCGTCGACATCATTCATGCTCGCTCACGCGCACCGGCCTGGAGCGCTTGGTATGCGGCGAAGCGCACCAACCGCTCCCTGATCACCACCTTCCACGGTACCTATGGCCACGCTTCGGGCCCCAAGCGTTGGTACAATTCGGTGATGACCAAGGGCGAGCGGGTGATTGCCATATCCGATTTCATCGGCGGCCACGTGCATCAGATTTATGGCGTGCCGGCGGCGCGTATCCGGGTTGTCCACCGGGGCATCGATGTACATCGCTTCGATGCGGCCAACATCCATGCCGAACGGGTGATCCATCTAGCCGATGAATGGCGTCTTCCGGATGGCCAGCCGGTGGTCATGCTGCCCGGCCGGCTAACCCGCTGGAAGGGCCAGAATGTCTTTATCGAGGCGGTCAAGCTGCTAGGCCGCACCGGCGTTCAATTTTTGATGGTAGGCTCTGACCAGGGCCGCCACGATTACCGCCGGGAATTGGAGGAGCGTATCGAAGCTGTGGGCATGACCGGCATGATCCATGTGATCGATCATTGCGACGATATGCCCGCCGCCTACATGCTGACCGACGTTGTTGTATCGGCCTCGACCGAGCCGGAAGCCTTTGGCCGCGTGGTTGCCGAGGCCCAATCCCTTGGCCGCCCGGTGATCGCCACCAATCATGGCGGCGCCCGCGAAACCGTGATCGAAGGCGAAACCGGCTGGCTGACCAAGCCCGGCGATGCCGCATCATTGGCCGCCGCCATGGCCGTTGCCCTCGATCAAAGCGATGCGGAGCGCACCGCCTTCGCGGAGCGCTGCGTCTCCTATATCCGCGAAAATTTTTCTAAGGACCAGATGTGCGGGCGCACCCTTGATATTTATGAAGAGGTGCTTTCGGAGCGCGGGCGCACCCAATGAGCGGAACCCGACCGTGAGCGACAAGATCTTGGTGATCAAGCTGGGCGCGCTCGGTGATTTTGTACAAGCCGGCGGGCCTTTCCAGGCTATCCGGGCGCATCACGGCTCTGCCCAAATCACATTGCTGACCACCAACCCGTTTGTAGACTTTGCCGCTGCCGCGCCCTGGTTCGACGCGGTTTGGATCGACAGCCGGCCCAAGCTATTGCAAGTGGGCGGCTGGCTTGAATTGCGCGCTCGCCTTCGGGGCGGCGAATTTGCGCGCGTCTACGATCTGCAAACCTCTTCCCGTTCCAGCCATTACCATAGCCTCTGGTGGCCCGGCGTGGCGCCGGAATGGTCGGGTATCGCCAGGGGGTGCACCTTCCCGCACGCCAATCCGGGGCGCGATTTTATGCACACCATAGAGCGCCAGGCCGAGCAACTGGCCATGGCCGGCATCGAAGCCGTGCCGGCGGCCGATTATTCCTGGGCGGAACGGAGCGACGTGTCGGCGCTGGATTTGCCCGAAACCTACGCCATCATCGCCCCCGGCGGCGCCGCTCACCGCTCGGATAAGCGTTGGCCCCTGGACCGCTTCGCCGAAATCGCGAAGCATCTGGCGCAAAGCGGTATCACGCCGGTGATCATCGGCGCCGGGTCCGAACGAGCCATGGCCGCCGAGATTCTTAAAGTCGCGCCTGACGCTCGCGACGTGACCGGTCAGACATCCATTGGCCAGCTTTTCGCCATGGCCAAGGGCGCCCGCCTGGCCATCGGCAACGACACCGGCCCGATGCATGTCGCGGGCTTAAGCGGCGCCGCCACATTGGTGCTGTATTCGGCGGCGTCCGATCCAGACCTCTGTGCCCAACGCGGGCAGCGAACGGTCATATTGCGCGAAAATAATATGGACCAGTTGAGCGTCCGGCAAATTACAGAAGCCATCGCCCGATTGGTTGCGCCCCCGGCTTGACAGGGTGGCAAAAGCAATTACATTCCGCCGCCGGTTCAAACACCCGTATTCTTATGGGCAAACAGACGGAAAATCATGGTCGCATTGACCCTCCCGGACGGCAGCGTCCGCAAATTTGACGGCCCGGTTACCGGCGCGATGGTGGCCGCCGATATCGGCCCCGGCCTCGCCAAGGCGGCGCTGGCGGTGCGTGTCGATGGCGACATGTGGGATTTGGGGCGCAGCATCGAAACGGACGCCGCGTTTTCGGTGGTAACGGGCAAGGACGACGATGCGTTGCAGCTCTTGCGCCACGACGCCGCTCATGTGATGGCGCAGGCGGTGCAGGAATTGTTTCCCGGAACGCAAGTCACCATCGGCCCGGCCATCGAAAATGGTTTTTATTACGATTTCGCCCGTGACGAGCCTTTTTCCTCTGATGACTTCGAGACCATCGAAGCGCGCATGACCGAAATTATCGAGCGCGATCTGGAATTCGTGCGCGAAATATGGGACCGGGATATGGCTATCGATTTTTTCAAATCCGCCGGCGAGGATTACAAGGCCGAGCTGGTCGCCGCCATTCCCGAAGGCGAGGACGTGTCCATCTACCGCCAGGGCGATTGGACCGATCTTTGCCGGGGCCCGCATCTGCCGTCCACGGGCAAACTGCCGAAAGCGTTCAAGTTGATGAAACTGGCCGGCGCCTATTGGCGCGGTGATTCCAACAACGCCATGCTGCAGCGCATTTATGGAACCGCCTGGGCCGACGCGAAAGCGCTTAAAGCCCATCTTTTGATGCTGGAAGAGGCGGAAAAGCGCGACCATCGGCGTCTGGGCCGGGAAATGGATTTGTTTCATTTCCAAGAAGAGGCCCCCGGCGCGGTCTTCTGGCACCCCCATGGCTGGACGTTGTTTCGCGGCCTCATCGATTATATGCGCCGCCGACAGGACAATGCCGGTTATGTGGAAATCTCGACGCCCAGCGTCATGGACCGGGGCCTTTGGGAGCTTTCCGGCCATTGGGAGACGTTCCGCGAGCACATGTACACCACCGAAACCGAAGACAATCGGGTGTTCGCCTTGAAGCCGATGAACTGCCCCGGCGGCATCCAGGTGTTCAAGCAGGGCATCACGTCTTATCGGGATTTGCCCATGCGCGTTGCCGAGTTTGGCCAGGTCAACCGCTACGAGCCGTCGGGCGCCCTGCATGGGCTGATGCGGGTACGGGAATTTACTCAGGACGACGCCCATATATTCTGCACGCCCGACCAAATGGAAGAAGAATGCCGCGCCGTGGTCGATCTGATCCTCGATATCTATGCCGACTTCGGCTTCTACGACGTCGCCATAAAATTCTCCGACCGGCCGGAAAAACGCATCGGCTCCGACGCGATTTGGGACCAGCTCGAAGGCGCGCTGATGGGCGCATTGCAATCCATGGGCCACGAATTTACCCACAATCCGGGCGAGGGCGCCTTCTATGGCCCGAAGCTGGAGTTCGTGCTGCGCGACGCCATCGGCCGCGACTGGCAGTGCGGCACCTTGCAGGTGGATATGAATTTGCCGGAGCGGCTGGACGCGTCCTATATCGGCGAAGACGGCGAAAAACACCGCCCGGTGATGCTGCACCGGGCCTTGTTCGGCTCGTTGGAGCGATTTGCCGGTATCCTGATCGAACATTATGCCGGGCGCTTTCCGTTATGGCTGGCGCCCCTGCAAGTGGTTGTGGCAACCATCACCGAGGCCGCCGATGACTATGCGGCCGAAGTTCTGACCGCCCTGAAAGCCGCAGGATTGCGCGCCGAATTGGACGTGCGCAACGAAAAAATCAATTACAAAGTTCGCGAACACAGCCTCGCCAAAGTGCCGGTGATGCTGGTTGTCGGCACCCGCGAGGCCGAAACCCGCGATGTCGCCATGCGCCGTCTTGGCGGTAAGGCGCAAGAAATTGTTGCGCTTGACGCTGCCCTTGATACACTGAACCGTGAAGCGCGGAACCTCGGCCAATAAAAACACCGGAACGCGCCGAAAAGTAATTTTGGAGAAAAGACCTTTGGTTCCATTTGGGAGAATGAGCGATTGCGAATAGCTGAAAATCCCCGGGAACTCGGGGTCCGATTTGAAGGAGAAGGCTAGATCGCACGCCCACCGATGAACGCCCGCCCGACCAAGGAAGGGCCCGCCATTAATTCCGACATCGCCTCTGCTTCGATCAGATTGATCGGCGCCGAAGGTGAGAATGTCGGTGTCGTTACACTCGTTGAAGCCAGGCAGATGGCTGATGATGTTGGATTGGATCTGGTTGAGATATCGCCGGATGCCGACCCGCCGGTCTGCAAGATCCTCGACTACGGCAAGTTTAAATACGAAGCCCAGAAGAAAAAGAGCGAGGCGCGTAAAAAGCAGAAGACCATCGACGTCAAGGAAATCAAAATGCGCCCGGGCATCGAGGAGCACGACTATCAGGTCAAGATGCGGGCCATGATCCGGTTTCTGGATTCCGGCGACAAGGTCAAAGTGACGCTGCGCTTCCGGGGCCGCGAAATGGCCCACCAGGAACTGGGCGCCAAAGTTCTGGAGCGTGTGCGGGTTGATCTTGATGAGCAAGCCAAGGTCGAACAGTTTCCGAAAATGGAAGGCCGCCAGATGACCATGGTGCTGGCGCCCCGCTAAAGGTCTCTCAAGGCCAATATCTTGGCGCCCGTGCCGGCATCTAACCGCGCGGGCGTTTTGATTCGGTAGTGCGCATGACTGTTACATTTTTATACATTTAGGACATATTCAGTTTACGTCGGTCAGCTAATGTCTATCTCAGACACGGATTGCATTTCACGCAAATTGGGACTGAGGAGAAACATCATGCCGAACAACGTAGCCAGCTTTTATATGAAGAACGACGGCGACATGTGGGTCGCGACGGTATCCAACGATCACCGCCCGGCGACCGAGATGGAGTGGATTGAAATATGGAAGACCAATCCCGCTCTGACCCTGCAGATTTGTGCCAATGACCACGGACAGGCGGCGCTGGCGCACTAATCAAAACCCGTTTTCCACGCGCAATTTGACCGGCCCCTTAGTGGGCCGGTTTAATTTTGGCTGGATGCCGCGCTGGCTGCGCCAGACCAGGCGTCCGGCTCTGGCGGCGAGCTTGCTTGCATTCCTCAAATACCGGCGCTATAACCCGCGCTTCTCATGGCGGTACGGCTGAGGGGCCGGAGCAAATACTCTGACCCCCGGGCATGCCCAGCCGCCTCAAATACGTATCAAATCGAGGAATTGAAAATGCCCAAGATGAAGACCAAATCCAGCGCCAAAAAGCGCTTTCGGACCACCGCGTCCGGTAAGGTTCGGGCCAACCCGGCTTCGAAACAGCACAATCTCCGCAAGCGTTCCATCAAGATGCGCCGCAAGGCGCGCGGCACCACCATCCTGGCCGCTCCCGATGCACGCAAGGTGCTTTCCTATATGCCCTATTCGAGGAGGAAGTAGCCATGTCCCGTGCCCAAGGTAAAGTCGCCAGCCGCGCCCGCCACAAGAAAGTCATCGCCAAGTCGAAAGGCTTTCGCGGCCGCTCCAAGAGCAGCTTTCGCATCGCCAAACAACGGCTCGAGCGGGCCATGCAGTATCAGTACCGCGACCGCCGCAACCGCAAACGCAATTTCCGCGCCCTTTGGATTCAGCGCATCAATGCCGGCGCGCGCCTCGACGGGCTGACCTATTCCCAGTTCATGAACGGTCTCAAGCGGGCCGGCATCGAATTGGACCGCAAGGTGTTGTCCGATCTGGCAATCCACGAGCCGGAATCGTTTAAAAGCCTGGTCGAAACTGCCCAGGCGGCTCTCGGCCAGGAAGCATCCGCGCCCAAAGAAACCGCACCGGCGGAAACCGCTTAAATTACCTCTGGCGATCACCGGTGAGACATTCGAGGGGCGGTCCTGACCAGGGCGGCCCCTCATTTATTTATCGCACATAACATCAGAGCCAATGGAAAATCTTGACGAGATAAAATCGGAGATCACGGGTCAGGTGGCTGCCGCCGCCGATCTGGATGCGTTGGAACAGGCGCGCATCGGCGCGCTCGGCAAGAAGGGCCGGGTTACCGAAATGATGAAGGGTCTGGGCGCCATGTCGGCGGATGAGCGCAAAGAAGCCGGCCAGGCTTTGAACTCGCTCAAAGGCGATATCAACGCGGCCATCGATGCCCGTAAAGACACCCTGGAAGGCGCCCATATTGATGCCCAATTGGAAGCCGAGCGTATCGATGTAACTTTGCCGGCGCGGCGGATAAGCGCCGGCGCCATCCACCCCATCAGCCAAACCATAGAAGAGGTGGTTTCCATCTTTGGCGAGATGGGTTTCACCGTCGCCGAAGGCCCCGATATCGAGGAAGACTGGTACAACTTCACGGCTTTGAATATTCCGCCCGATCATCCTGCCCGCCAGGAACACGACACGTTTTATGTGAACGCGATAAAAGACGGCCAGCGCATGGTGCTGCGCACCCACACCAGCCCGGTACAGATCCGCACCATGCAGACACAAAAACCGCCGATCCGCATCATCGTTCCGGGACGCACCTATCGCTGCGATCACGACGCCACCCATTCGCCCATGTTCCATCAGGTCGAAGGGTTGATGATCGACGAGGCCACCCATATGGGTCACTTGAAAGGCTGCCTGATCGATTTCTGCCGCGCCTTTTTTGGCGCCGCCGAATTGCCGGTGCGTTTCCGCCCGTCCTATTTTCCGTTCACCGAGCCTTCCGCCGAGGTGGATATCGGCTGTAGCTTCGAAGACGGAACTTTAAAGATCGGCGGCGGCGACGATTGGCTGGAAATTCTGGGCTCCGGCATGGTCAATCCGAACGTTCTTGAAAACTGCGGTATCGACAGCACCAAATATCAGGGCTTCGCCTTTGGCATGGGGATCGAACGTATCGCCATGCTCAAATACGGCATCCCCGATTTGCGCACGTTCTATGATTCGGACCTGCGCTGGCTGCGTCATTACGGGTTCGCCAGCTTGGATGTACCATCCATGGTGGGGAGGGCGGCGCGATGAAGTTCTCCATGCAATGGCTGGAAAAAGATTTGGAGACCACCGCCTCGGTCGCCGAGATTGCCGAGACTTTGACGATGATCGGCTTGGAGATCGAAAGCGTCGATGATCCCGCCGAGCGCTTGCAAGGCTTCACCGTCGCCCATGTGATCGAAGCCAAACAGCACCCCGATGCCGACCGGCTTCAGGTCTGCACGGTCGATGCCGGCGATGAAACCTTCGAAGTGGTGTGCGGCGCGCCTAACGCGCGCGCCGGCATGAAAGGCGTCTTCGCCCGCGAAGGCAGCCATATTCCGGGCACCGGCATTACCTTGAAGAAGACCAAAATTCGCGGCGTGGAAAGCAACGGCATGCTTTTGTCGGAGCGCGAAATGGGCCTTTCCGATGACCATGAAGGCATTGTGGAGCTGCCCGACGACGCCCCCATTGGCGCGCCGGCGGCGGAGATCATGGGGCTTTCCGATCCGGTCTTTGATATTCAAATCACCCCCAACCGGGCCGATTGTTTGGGCGTTCGCGGCGTTGCCCGGGATTTGGCGGCCGCCGGTATCGGCACGCTGAAGCCTATCGAGGCCCACGATGTGAAACCCACGTTCGAGAGCCCGGTGAAGGTGCATCTGGATTTCGACGATGATGCCAAGGGCGCCTGTCCTTATTTCGTTGGCCGTCATTTCAAGGGCATCAAGAACGGGCCGAGCCCCGACTGGCTGCAGCAAAAACTGATTCAAATTGGCCTGCGTCCCATTTCGGCTTTGGTGGACATCACCAATCTTATGACCATCGCCTATTGCCGGCCTTTGCATGTGTTCGATGTTTCCAAGCTCAATGGTGATCTGCATGTGCGCCTGGCCAAAAAGGGCGAGAAGCTGCTGGCCCTGGATGGCAAGGAATATGATCTCGACGAAGAGATGACGGTGATCGCCGATGAGGCCGAGCCGGAAGCCTTGGGCGGTGTCATGGGCGGCGAAGCGACGGGCTGCACGCCTGAGACCACCGAGGTGTTTTTGGAATCTGCCTATTTCGATCCCATCCGCACGGCCATGACCGGGCGTAAGCTGAACCTGCAATCGGACGCCCGCTTCCGTTTCGAGCGCGGCATCGATCCGGCCTTCATGATCGAAGGTGCCGAGATCGCCAGTGCCCTGATCCTTGGCATATGCGGCGGCGAGGCCTCCGAGATGATCGTCGCCGGCGAAGAGCCGAATTGGCAGCGCAGCTATCATTTGCGCAAATCCCGCGTGCGCGCGCTTGGCGGCGTTAACGTCGCGCCGGAGCGGATCGAAGAAATTCTGGCCATGCTGGGTTTCACCGTGACCGCCACCGATGATGGCTGGGATGCCGCCGTGCCGTCCTGGCGCCACGATGTGGTCGGCGAGGCGGATCTGGTGGAAGAGGTGCTGCGCATTCACGGTTTCGACAATATTCCCACCGTATCGCTGCCGCGCGTAGCCGCCTTGCCCACGGCGGCCATCAATATCGCGCAGGAGCGGCGGGCCCAGGCGCGGCGTGCGCTGGCGGCGCGGGGGCTCATCGAAGCGGTTACCTATTCGTTCCTCCCCAAGGATCATGCCGCCCTGTTCGGCGGCGCGCCGGACGCTATCCGCCTGGTCAATCCGATCTCCAGCGACCTGGACGTGATGCGGCCTTCGATCCTGCCCAATCTGATTGCCGCGGCCGGTCGCAACGCGGATCGCGGCTATGCCGATATATCCTTGTTCGAGGTTGGTCCCCAATTCGCCGGCGAAAATCCGGACGATCAATCCATCAATGCGGCGGGCTTGCGCGCCGGCAATGCGGTGCCGAGGGGCTGGTCCGAAACATTACGCGCTGCCGATGCGTTCGACGCCAAGGCCGATGTGCTCGACGTGCTGGGCCAGATCGGCGCGCCGGTGGGTTCAATACAGATCGTTGCCGAGGCGCCGGACTGGTACCATCCGGGGCGTTCCGGCTCCATTCGCCTTGGCCCCAAGACGGTGCTTGGCAATTTCGGCGAACTGCACCCCCGCATCTTGAAGGCCATGGACGTGGCCGGCCCGATGGCGGCCTTTGAAATTTATCTTGGCGCCGTGCCCATGCCGAAAGGCAACCGCGGCCCGGCGCGCCCGGCGCTCGATTTGTCGCCGTTCCAATCGGTATCCAGGGATTTTGCCTTTGTTGTCGAAAACAATGTCGAGGCTGGGGCGCTCATGCGCGCCGCCAGTGGCGCCGACAACAAATTGATCACCGAGGTTGCCGTGTTCGACGTGTTTACCGGCGGCGCCTTGGGCGCGGATCAAAAGTCCATAGCCATCGCCGTTACCTTGCAGCCGACCGTGGCCACCCTGACCGATGCGGAAATCGAAGCCGTGTCCGATAAGATCATTGCCAATGTTGCCAAGCAGACCGGCGGGGTGCTGAGGGGATAATTCGGACCAGGAGGGGGGATTATGAGCGGACAAGATTATGCCAGGCTGTTCGAGCCCGGCGCTATTGCCGGGATGACGCTGGCCAATCGCTATGTGGTGGCGCCCATGGCGCGCATCAGCGCCGATGAAAACGGTGTTCCCGGTGCGGATATGCGCGACTATTACGCCGCCTTCGCTGGTGGCGGTTTCGGGCTGATCATCGCCGAGGGTACCTATACGGACCTCGCCTCCAGCCAGTGCTTTCCAACCCAGCCGGGCATCGCCAACCAGGCGCAGATCGATGGCTGGCGCCGCGTCACCGATGCGGTGCACGAGGCCGGCGGCAAAATATTGCTGCAGCTGATGCATACGGGCGCATTGCTGACCAACAACACCTTCGGTGCGCCGCCGCTGGCTCCATCGGCGGTTTTGCCCCAGGGCGGAAAGCCGCCGCGCTTTGGCGGATCGGGAGCTTACGCGGTACCGGAAGAATTGAGCCGGGACGGTATTCAGGTCATCATCGACAGCCATGGCGAGGCCGCCGCAAATGCCATCAGCGCCGGCTTCGACGGCGCCGAAGTGCACAATGCCAATGGCTATCTGCTGGACGAGTTCCTCACCGATTACACGAATTTGCGCGATGACGATTTTGGCGGCAACCTGGAAAGCCGGCTGCGTCTACCCACCGAGATCATGCAGGCCGTCAAATCCGCCGTCGGCGGCGGCGTCGCCGGGGTGCGCCTGTCCCAATCCAAGGTAAACAATTTCGAACACGAATGGCCCGGCGGCGCCGACGATGCGCGCGCTATATTCGCCGCCGAAGCAAAGGCCGGCGCCGATTACATCCATCTGGCTACCCGCCGGGGCGGCGCCGAAGTGTTTGGAGTGGGGCGCTCCCTAGCCGGCCTGGCCCGGGATGTTACCGGCTTGCCGGTCATCGCCTGCGGAAATTTGGAAGACCCGGACCAGGCTCTCGATATTCTGGTGCGCGGCGATGGCGATTTCGCCGCCGTTGCCAAGGGCGCCGTCGGCGATCCGGCATTGCCCAATAAGATTGCCGCCGGCGAGACGCCGCGCCCGTTCGCCCCGGAAATGCTGATGCCCATCGCAACCCTGGAAAGCACGAACCAGTGGATGGCGGCAAACGAGGCTGGCTAAGTATGGCTGTCGGCTGAGCTCAAGGCATCGGAGATTCGCAACGCAACGGACGTCAGCCCGTCCAGGTGCAGTGCTGCAAATTCGTCCGCCGAGTAGGCACTTTTCGGCCATAACATATTGATGCATCCGGCAACCTTATCGCCGATGCGGATGGGAACGGCGATGGCTGACAACTGATCTGCCAGGGTTTTATCGGCAACGGTGGCGCCAGCAAAACGGGAATCGCGCAATCCATACCCTTGGCGTCTTATAGAACCGAGATCACTTTTTAGCCGCCGCCGGTCGATGCGCAGGGGCAGGTAGCGTTCCGGCGCGCATTCGAGACCGGTAAGGATATCTTCGCGCTCAATTTCGGAACAATAGGCCAGATAGGTCCGCCCCACCGCAGAGACCGTGAACTGGACCTGATCGCCGATCTCGTTCCGGTTGACCAACAACGGGCTTTGCGAGCGGCTGGTCTCGAGCAACTCCATGGCCAAGCCGCTGCGCACAAACAAATCTGATGGCCAGGGCAGATTTTGGGCCAGTATTTCCAACTCCGGCGTTGCTGCCTGGGCCAAGCTGGCGAGGGCGCTTGCGTCCGCCTTGCCAACCGTTGCCGGCGCCCTGGCACGAGGAATGGCGATATTGGAACGGTATTTATCGTCGGCGAGGCTGCGCCGGACAAAATTGCGCGCCTCCAACGTGCGAATGGCGCGCAGCAAAGTCGCCTTGGGGATGTCGGTATGAGCATGCAGTTCGGCCAGGGAGCAGGCCTTGAGCCGGTCCAGGATTTCCAGAACATCGATGGCCTTGTGCAAGGATTTGATCTGCTTCACCGCCACTCCGGCTTCTCCATTGATTTCACAATGTGAAACGTATCAGTAAAAGCCATTGAACTGCAATTCCCCCCAGTCCCTAATCCGCGCCATAAACAAAAACGCAAACGGGAACGGAGACCATTATCATGCCGATCAGAACCGCCGCCCAATATTTGGACGGGCTTCGCGACGACCGCCATATCCAGATTGATGGCGAGCGCATCACCGATGTCACCGCCGACCGGCGCTTTCGCCTTGCCGCTGAAACCATGGCCGGCCTGCTTGCCATGCAGCATGACACGAAGCTGGCGCCCCAGCTTACCTACACATCGCCGAGCAGCGGTGATGCGGTCGGCATGACCCACCTGCAGCCCAAATCCAAAGATGATCTGGTGGCCCGCAACGATGCCATCAAAATCTGGATGGACGAGACCTGCGGCATGCTCGGGCGCAGCCCCGACTATAAAAATGTTATGTGGTCCGCCTATGCGGCGGCGGCTAATATTTTTGACCGGGACAGCTTCAAGGGCGCGGACAATGTGCGCAATTACCACGAATATGTGCGCGAGAACGATCTGGTCATGACCCACGTGCTCGTCAATCCCCAGGTGGACCGCTCGAAACCGGCGCACTTACAAGAATCCGATATCACCGCCCATATCACCAAAGAGACCGACGCCGGTATCGTCATCAACGGTGCCCGCATGGTGGCGACATTGTGTGCGCTCGCCGACGAGATCGTGGTGATGCCCGCCGCCGTCCGCTGGCAGGGCACCGAAACCATAGATACCACCGATTACTCCTTTGGCTTTGCGATCCCGACCGCGACGCCGGGCCTCAAATTCGTCTGCCGACCATCCTTCGCCGACATGCACTCCAGCCAAGTCCTGGATTACCCGTTTTCCGCCCGTTATGACGAAAGCGACGGTCTCGCCATCTTCGAAGACGTGTTCGTGCCCTGGGAAAAAGTATTCATCCACCGGGACCCGGAATTCGACGGCGAGGTAACCGCCGCCGGCCAAATCTATCCCCATATGGTCATGCAATCGGTGGTGCGCGCGGCCTCCAAGGCGGAGTTCATGATGGCGCTCACCTTTGCGCTGGCCCGAACCACGAAGATCGACCAGCACAATCCGGTGCAGCTATTGCTAGCTGAAACCATGGGCATTGCCGAATTTTGCCGTACCTGCCGCATCGCCGCCGAGGCTGAGGCCTTTGAGACCGAGCACGGCATCTATTCGCCGGGCACGCGCTCCCTTCAAGTCTGGCAGTCCATGTTCTGGAAGATGTATGTGCGCCAGTGCGAGATCATAACCACGCTGGGCGCCGGCGGGCTGGTGGCGGCGCCGTCCATGGCCGAGCTGGCCGGCGAGATGAAAGACAGCGTCGAGACCTATTTCCAATCGGTCAACGCCGACGCCAAGTCGCGTACTATGCTTTTGCGATTGGCCTACGATGCCGCCCTGTCAGGTTTTTCCGGGCGGCAGAAATTGTATGAGCAATATTACCTCGGCGATCCCAACCGCACTCAATCCATGTGGTACCGGAGCTACAACGTCGATGACCACATCGAACGTATCTGGACTATGCTCGATGATTTGGAGAAGCGGTACGGGTGAGAATAATTCGCTAACTGATCTTCTTCATCACCTGTTTGAGCTGGCGCTTTGTTAGCCTTTTGGCTTGCCGGCCAAGCGCAGGCGGAGCGCGTTCAGCTTGATGAAACCCTCGGCATCGCGCTGGTCGTAGACGCTGTCTTCTTCAAAGGTAACCACGTCTTCGTCGTAAAGACTGTTCGGCGATTTGCGACCCGTAACCATGACGTTGCCCTTATAGAGCTTGAGCCGCACGGTGGCAGTTACCCGCTCCGATGCCTTGTCGATGGCAGCCTGCATCATCTCGCGCTCTGGCGCGAACCAGAATCCGTTATAGACCATCTCCGCATAGCCCGGCATCAGGGCATCTTTGGCGTGCATGGCGCCCCTGTCGAGGGTCAGGCTTTCGGCGGCGCGCCTGGCCGCGAACAAAATGGTGCCGCCCGGCGTCTCATAGACGCCTCGTGATTTCATGCCGACAAAACGGTTCTCGACAATATCGATGCAGCCGATGCCATTGGCGCCGCCAAGTTCGTTTAGCCGGGCCAGCAAAGGCGCTGGGTCCAGCGCATTGCCATCGATGGCAATCGGATCGCCAGCCTTGAAATCGATGGTGACTTCGGTGGCCTTATCGGGGGCATCGAAAGGCGAGACCATGCGCGTCAGGATATGGCTGTAGTCGGGCTCAACCCACGGGTCTTCGAGGATTTTACCCTCCGACGAAATGTGCAGAAGGTTGGCGTCTTGGGAAAACGGTGCCTCGCCGCGCTTGTCTTTGGGCACCGATATTTGGTGCTTTTCGGCATAGTCGATCAGCTTCGTACGGCTGTCCAGGTCCCATTCCCGCCACGGCGCGATGACCTTGATATCGGGGTTGAGGGCGTAATAGCCTAGTTCGAACCGTACCTGGTCGTTGCCCTTGCCGGTGGCGCCATGGGCAACGGCGTCGGCGCCAACTTCGGCCGCAATCTCGATCTGGCGTTTGGCGATCAGCGGCCGGGCGATGGAGGTGCCGAGCAGATAGGTGCCTTCATAAAGTGCATTGGCGCGGAACATCGGGAACACGTAATTGCGCACAAAGTCGTCCTGCAAATCCTCGATGAAGATTTGTTTGACGCCGGCAGCCTCGGCCTTTTTGCGGGCGTCTTCGACCTCGTCGCCCTGGCCGATATCGGCGGTGAAGGTGACCACTTCGCAGTCATAGGTGTCCTGCAGCCACTTCAAGATGACCGATGTATCAAGGCCGCCCGAATAGGCCAGCACCACTTTTTTTATGTCGCCCTTTTTGCTCGGCGCCATGACGAAAAGTCCTTATGTTTTGATGGTTTAACGCAAGGCGGCGCAGTATAGGCATTGCGCGCGCTGGGGCAAGAGTGGATGCTGGCTCCGATTGGATTTTCGGAGGTTCGATGGTGGCCGCATTCGTACTTATTCATGGCGCCTGGCATGGGGCCTGGTGCTGGCAGCGGGTTATTCCGCTGCTCGAAGCCAAGGGCCACAAAGTCGTTGCGCCGGACCTGCCGGGGCTCGGCGAGGACAAGACCGATCCGGCCTTGGTAACATTGGCAGACAATGTGACCTCAGTCGGGGCCGCGCTGGATGAAGCCGGCGAAAAGGCCATCCTGGTGGGGCATTCCTTAGGGGGTCTCACCATCACCCAGTCGGGCGAAATCTATCCGGACCGCATTGCGAAGCTCGTGTATCTGACCGCGTTCCTGCCCCTCGACGGGGAAGCCCGGGCCGATGTGGTGGTGCCCGGCGCGCCGCCATCCACCCGCGTGCTGCTGCAATCGGAGGATAAATCCACCTACTGGCTGCCCGACGAGGTTATAGAGCCCAACTATTATCACGATTGCGATCCTGAAACCGTGGCCTGGGCCAAGGTGCGGCTTCGCCCGCAGCCGGCGGCGGTGTCTTCGACGCCAGTGCGGACAAGTGCGGAAAACTGGGGCCGCTTGCCGCGCGCCTATATCATTTGCGCCAACGATCAATCGATCAAAATCGAAACCCAGAAATTCATGATCGAACGGGCCGGGTGCGATCCGGTTATCACCATGCAGACCAGCCACTCGCCGTTCCTGTCGGCGCCGGACGCGTTGGCCGGGCATCTGGACGGTCTGGCGGATTAGAAGCGCCGTTGCCGGTATTGACGCCGGTCATGGACGGCGGGCCGGTATCGATCTAGCAATGCCACGGTAGATGCGATTCCTTGAAAGGGACGAGCAGTGGTCATTGATAAAATACAAGGCGTCACGCTCAACCCCACCCGGTCGCCTGGAACGGCGCGGGTTTCGTACCGGTCCATATTCATTTCGCCGGGCTGGCAAATTGGCGATGATTATGACCGGCTGGTCAAATTGTTGAACCAGGGTCTTGGTCTAAACCAATGGCAAAACCTGTCGGCGGAGCAAAATTGTCAGGAGCACCGAGCCGGTGGCCCGTCTGCCCCGGTGCTGGATGAATTGATCGGGCGGGCGGGCGTGGTCATTGTTTTATCGGGCCTCTACCAGCAATTCAGAGACGCAATTCAAAAGGAAACCGCGATAGCAACCCGCCTCGGTATTCCAATCCTATCCGTCGTCCCCTGGGGTCAGCAAAGCAGTCCTGAAGGGATCCGGGGTTTTGCAGCGCTAGATCTGCCGTGGGCGTGCAACAGGATATGCAATGCCGTGAAACAATTGGGATAGCTAAAGTTTTTCGGAAAAAAACTGCGCCAACGGCTCGTAAAGAAGCGGCGACTGGCGCGCATCGGTGTCGGCGTAAACCAATTCAATTTCGCCGCCGGCTTTGCGGTAGCCACGGACAAAGCGCTCCGGCTCGGTCTCCTCGGAATCCTCTGTGTCGGGGTCCACGTAAATATGAACCTCGTCCGGCTGGCCCTGGATATATATGGTCGGCGGCGTCGCCACATCATCGCCTCGCTCCAGGGCCAAGACCGGGCTGCCTTCCGCCATGGCATCTTCGGTCTTCCAATAGGTGTCGTGACTGGCCGGAACGCGGAGCGCCCAATCCGGCGGGTCTGCCAGGCGGCCGGTCACCAACGCATTCCGGTAGCGGGATAAAGGATTGATCACCGGCGCCACCAGCCCGGCGCAGCGGACCGCGGCGTCCACGGCGGCATCGCCAATCGGGTCCACCAGTTTGAGTATGCAGTAGCGCGTATCGAACGGGCGCATGGCGCTGAGCATGGCAAGGTGGCCGCCGCTGGATGCACCGGATATGCCAAACCGTTCCCCATCCAGATTTAATTCTCCCGCCCGGTCTTTCAGCCAGCGGATGGCGTAGTTGATATCGATCAGTGATGTGGGATAGCCATCGGGCCCTTGGCGAAAGTCCAGCGCCGCCACCGCGATCCCGGCGGCGGTCATGATCTCGCCGCGCATCTGGCTGGATGTGCGGTCGCTGTTGTTCCAGGCGCCGCCGTGCAGATCGACAACGACGGGAAATGGTCCCGCGCCTTCGGGCCGGAATAGGCGGAGCAGCAAGGGCGCATCGCCGTGGCGCAAATACTCCATGTCTTCGCCGGTGAAACGCGGCATTTTCAGACCATTCGTCGGTTAGAAGCGGAACAGCGGAAAATTATCGCCTTGGACGGTTTCGCCAGATTCGAATTTATCGGGGCCTTCGCCGAGGGCGGCTTTGAGTTGGTATTGGGTTTCCTCGCGGGGATCGAACGTGGCTTCGGCGGGCAGCCACCTGATAGCCAGGCCCCGGCGGCGGATATCGGCATTGTTCTCCGGCGCGCCGTGCACCCCCATCACATGGTGGGCGACGCAATCGCCGGGTTCGAGATCGTAATGGACGATGTCGTAGTCGCCGCGTGTGTTTGCTACGTCGGGCAAGGCTTCGATATCCAGCCCGCCATAGCGGCCATCGTCGTTGAACGATTTCGGCGCAAAATATCGGCCCCAGGCGTGGGAGCCTTTAACATATTCTACGGCGCCTGAATTGAGGGTCACCGGATCGAGGGCAATCCAGGTGGTGCAGACATTGTCGGCGCCGTCACCGGCCAGGGGATAATATAGCCGGTCCTGATGCCAGGGCGTCGGGTTGCCGGCGCCGGCTTCCTTGGTCAAAAGGAAATCGTAGAACAAGCGTATTTCGGGCGCGCCGGTCAGCGCCTGAGCGATGGCGGCAGCGGCGCCGTCCAGTATAAAATCGCGGAAAGTATCCTCGCGCCACCACATAAACTGGCCGCCGTAGAACTGGTCCTCGGCGCCCGCCGAAATATCCCCGTCATAAGGGCCGTAGTTGGCCTGCGCCCAATCGGCGGCCGGGCGCAGCTGTTCGATCCAGTCCATGGAAATGGCGCCCCGGATGCAGGTGACGCCGTCCCGTTGGTACTCTTCGATATTCTGTTCGGTCACGGCGCTGGCAGAATTTTCCGTCATATGGGCAGGCTCCGACGATCTTGTAATTTCCGGCTACTCATCTTTACCTTGGCGCCAGCGTCCAAATATCTCGGTCGGCGCATTTTATTCGGCGGCGGTTCGAAGTTGTTGTTCCTTGGCGACAATATTGTCGATCTCGCGGCGGATATGCAGGAGGGCCGCGTCGGCTGCAATCGGCAGCATCGGCGCGGTTCCGCCGCCACTGATTATCCGCTGCTGCGCGTCGATGATGTCCCTGTCTTCCTCGAAGGCGTTGACGATTGTGTCATGGACGCCTTGATCGAGCCCATCGACATCGAGACCGAAGTTGCGCGCGTGGCCAAAATGGTAATGGGATGTGGTTTCAGTTTCCGGTGTCATGGCAGAAAGATGGCGAAACTCGCAGGCATTTTTGCGCTCGCCTTCATGACCGCCCTCGCCTACAGGCGCCGCGCCACTATCCATCAGCAGCAAATTCCCACGGGTGTGAAAATTATAAATGTTCCAGCGGTCGACAAGCCCTCTGAAGCCGCCAAATTTCTTGAAATGCGCTGACGGCGGATCGTTGGTCGCGATATTTCGAATATGCATGCCATAGTCCGTCCGTTCCGTCGCCGGGCGATTTTGCGCGAATGCGTCTGTACCGATTGTGTGCTCGTGCACATATGGCAGATGCGAAAAATCCAGAAAATTGTCGATCCCCAACAGATAGGATGCTTGGTAATGTAGGTAGCCCTCGGTAAATCGCCAGGCTTCATCGTCCAGGTACGGCCAGTCTACGATGTCGCTCGGGTCCGCCAAGTCCGTATCACCCATCCAAATCCATAGCAGATTTTGTTTTTCGGTCAGCGGATAGCCGCGCACCCGGTAATTGGCAGGCACGTTGGTTTCGCCGGGAATCTCGATGCATTGGCCCGACGGATCGAACTTGAGGCCGTGATACATACAGCGGACTGCATCGCCCTCCAGCCGCCCCTTGGACAATGGCGCGTGGCGGTGGCAACAGCGATCTTCAAGCGCGGCAACTGAACCGTTCTCGGCGCGGTACATAATGACCGGCTCGCCGAGAAACGTCCGGGCCAGCAGGTGATCGGAACTGACCTCGCTCGCCCAACCGGCGATATACCATGCATTCCTGATCCACATAATCCGCCTCCCTCAGCTTTGGTGCCCAATTGGCGAGCCTAATCGCATCGACGTAGACTAACCCCGCTCCAGCTTGCCGTCCAGCCAGGCCTCCACAATATGGCCCAACTGCTCGATGGGCTGATAACCCATGGTCAAGTAGGCGTAGCCCTTTTCGTCATTGATCAGAACAGTGGGAAAACCGGTGACACCGAGGCGCTGGGCGAACTGGAAATCGGCGATGGTGCGCTGGCCGGTTTCCGGCGCGGCGAACAATTCGGTGAATGCGCGCCAGTCATGGCCGAACTCGGCGGCGATATCGGCGAGCACATCATTGGAGGTCACGTCCCGGCTTTCGGCGTAATAGGCGCGCTGCAGCCCTGTGAAAAACTGAAGTGCCGCGTCGTTGCCTTCCATCTGGCGAACCGTCACCGCCGCCCGGCAGGAAGCCTCGGTGCCGTAGGTAAGCCCCTCCACATCCAGAATATCGTATATAAATGGCTGGCCGGTGCGCTCCCCCACTTCCTTCCAATGATCGCGAAGGAAGCCTTTTCGCTCCGCGTCGGCGGGTTCGGTCCAATCGGCGTGCAGCCCGCCGACCACCAGGGTTAATACCGCCCGTCCCCGGCACATGTCTTCGATCTGGCTTTTGATGGGCGCAAAGCCCCAGCACCAGGAGCATTGCGGATCACCCACATAGATGAGCTCTTTGTTCATTGTTGCCATGGTTCAGCCTGAATTATTCTCGTCTAGCCGCGCATAGCATACCGACAGCGCCGATATGCCGAGGGCAATATAGATGTAGCTCAAAAATTGCACCATCAGGTTTTGCACGAGGCCCGACGTCAACGGCCCGTAATCGGGCGCCGTGCCAGCGGCGAAGTTCATCACTACCGTTATCGGTATTAAGATGATGCCGATGGGAATGGTGACCAGCACGATGATCGCCAGTAGCCGCCAGCCATTGCCACGGGTCAGCGCCCAGACCTGGCCCAAGCTCAAGGTTTGGTCGAGCGCCACCGCCGGTAGCCAGACGCTCAAGCGCGCATAGACGGCGCCGATCAGCGCGAAGGCGAACAGCATGGCGAACATGACCATGGGGCCGAAGGACGAAAACCCAAATCCGCTAATGCCGCGCACACCGGTGCCGGAAAACAGGACTAAGCCGAAAAAAATCAATGTGGTGGCGCCGGCAAACAGGATGGTGATCTTAATCAGCGTTCCCAAAAACCGCCATTGCCGTCCTCCCCAGTTATAACAAGAGCCGATGGTCACGTTCTCAGCCGGATACAAATAGCTGCGGTGCCAGGCAATGGAGTAGCTGACATAGGCCCAGATGCTGGCGACGGCGGCAATGACGGTCAGGAACATGGCCGAGACCGGCAAGGCCTCGATGCTTGTCCGGTCGATGACGATATCGATACGCTCGGCGGCGGCGCGCGCGACCGACCATTCGGCCAGCGCCGACAGCATACTGACCACGATGATGGCCGGCACCGCCAGCAGCCAGAATTGCCGCCGCTCGGCCCAGAAGAACCGGTAGGTGAGGATCATAATACCCCAAACCGGCAGCTTGTCCGTGTTGGCCATCAGCGCCCCCCGGTCAGGGTTTCGAATTCGCCGATATCTTTTTTGTCCCGCGCCCGTTCGCTGGCGCTTTTCAATTGCCCGCAGGCGGCCATGATGTCGCGGCCTCTGGGCACTCGGATGGGCGCGGTCAGGCCCAATTCGTTGAGGGTTTGCGAGAAGCGTTTGATCTTTGGTGCAGTCGAGCAGTCATAGCCGGCACCCGGCCATTTGTTGAATGGGATCAAGTTGATCTTGGCAGGGATGTCTTTCAAGAGGCGCGCCAGCTCGCGGGCGTCAGCTTCGGAATCGTTGACGCCTTTCAGCATCACATATTCAAAGGTGATGCGCCGCGCGTTGGAGGCCGTGGGGTAGTTTCGGCAGGCCGCCAGCAGCTCGGCAATGGGGTATTTGCGGTTGATGGGCACCAATTCATCGCGCAATTCATCGCGCACCGCATGCAGGGAAATGGCGAGCCCGACGCCAAGCTCGGCCCCGACGCGTTCGATCATCGGCACGACGCCGGATGTGGACAAGGTAATGCGGCGTTTCGATATGGAGAGGCCGTCGCCGTCCATGATGATATGCAACGCCTTGGCCACGTTGTCGTAATTGAACAATGGCTCGCCCATGCCCATCATGACGATGTTGGACAGCATGCGGCCATCATTGGGCGACGGCCATTCGCCGTAGGAATCCCTTGCCACCATCACCTGACCGACGATTTCGGCGGCGCTTAGGTTGCGCACCAGTTTCTGCGTACCGGTATGACAAAAGGTGCAGGCGAGGGTACAGCCAACCTGGCTTGATAGGCAAAGCGCGCCTCTGTCTTCTTCGGGAATAAAGACCGCCTCGACCTCGTTTTTATCTTCGGTGCGCAGCAGCCATTTGCGGGTGCCGTCCTTGGATTTTTGCTCCACCGCTATTTCGGGCAAGCGAATGCTGTGGGCGGCGGCGAGTTTTTCGCGAAGAGGGCCGCCGAGGGATGTCATCGCGGCAAAGTCGCGCTCCCCCCGATGATAGATCCAATGCCATAGCTGTTTCGCTCGGAACGGCTTTTCGCCCAAGGAGCTGAGCGCATCGGTCAGTTCGTCGCGCGACAGGCCGATAAGGTTTGTAGCGCTCATTTAATGCCGCAGGCCCGGCCGATGGCGCGGTAGGCGGCGGTGAAGCCGGCCAGGGAATAGGTGTCCGTGGTCTTGGTGCCGCGCGCCGAAAAGCCGGTAACCATCATCTGGCGGCCCCTGGCCATGGCTGCGGCCAGCGCACGGTCGATCTTATCGGTTTCGGCCCAGGCCGAGGCGCCAATCGGGACCAGCTTGGTCACATTACCGTCGATGTTCAAGGTCACCTTGCTCTGCTTTTTATAGGTATAGCCGGCGCGCAATTCGAATACGTCGCGCTTGGCGTCGCCGGGCCGGTGGGTCACCAGGATAAAGGTCTCGCCGCGGCTGGTATATTTACCGGTCTCTTTCTTCGGGATCGAAGCGATGTAACAGGTGCGTCCAGGCCCCTTATTTTCCCGGTAGGCGAACCAGTCCTTGAATTCACCCAGATATTTCTGCTGCGCAAAGGCAGGCAGGCTTAACCCCGCCACGGCAAGCACGGCAAGCGCTAACAAGGCGCTACGCACTTGCATCGTCTAATGCCTCGCCCGGCGGTGCGGCCCGGTGGCGCTCCAAGGCGCGGCGGAGGCGCGGCGGGCCGAACGCATGCTCGGGCAATTCTTCGAGCGGTGCGCCGGGGGTAAGCGGGCGCGCCGGATAGCGGCCCAGATTGAGAAGCCGGTCATACATGACAATGGCGCCGGCGATACCCAGATTGACGCTGAAGCGCATGGGAATTTTTACCGTGTAAGCGCAGCGTTCGATCATTTCTGGCGACAGCACACCCCGTTCCGGCCCCAGCACATAGGCGGCGCGCCTGGGATGGCGGAAACTGGGTAGATCATCGGCGTCGTCCAAAAGCTCGATACCCACAAGATCGCAGCCTTCGGGCAACACCATACCGTCCACGTCTGGAAAGGCGTAATAAGGCACATGGCCGGTGGCATCCGAAGTGTCGGACTTGCCGCCTTCGCGCTCCGAATAGACCGCATCGACGGAAAACACAAAGCCGGCGCCAAAGGCATGCGCGGTGCGCATCAACGTGCCCACATTGACGCTTTTCGATATGCGCTCAACACCGATGCCGAAATATCCTCGCAATCAGTCGCTCCTTTTTCCTGTGCTTGTGGAATTCTAGCACAAATTTGGACAAATTTGCGCGCCGGTCAAGATCGCCGTCAGTGGATTGCCGATCAGGCCGTGGCGGTTTTTGCTTCGCCAACCTGTTTGCCGGATATGGGCAGATGCACGGCAGCGGCGAACAGGCCGGCGCCGATGACAGCTATCCACATCAGGTCGTAAGAGCCCGTTGCGTCGAACATAATTCCGCCAACCCAGGAGCCGGTGAACGAGCCCAATTGATGGCCAAGAAATGTAATGCTGGCTAGGGTAGTCAAATAGCGCGCGCCGAACATGGAAGCCACCAGCCCGGTGGTTAGCGGCACCGTTCCCAGCCACAAAAATCCAATAGCGGCGGCAAATAGGATGATCGAGACACTATTGACGGGAAACACCATAAACAGTGCAAACACCACCGAACGCGTGAAATAGAGCACTGACAACACCGCATTTTTGGGATAGCGCCCGCCTAGCCAGCCGAAGAACAAGGTGCCGAAAAAATTGAAAAAGCCGATGATGCCGATGGCGATGCCGGCCAACTCCGGGATACCCTCGGTAGCCAGGAAGTTAGGTAAATGCACACCAACAAACTGCACCTGGAAGCCGCACACATAAAAGCCGATGACCAAAAGTACATAGCTGCGATGGCGCAAAGCCTCGTCCAGGGCCTGGCGCAGGGTCTGGCCCTCGGTGCGGGGGTCATGGGTGTCGGCAGCCCGGCCCCGTAGCGCCATGGCCAGCGGCACGATCAGCCCGAGCGCCGCCGCCAAGATCAAAAACGTGGTCCACACATCGAAGGCGCTGATGAGCTGCTGGTTTAGGGGAGCCGCAAGCATCTGGCCGAAGGAGCCGAAGGCAGCGACAATTCCGAGCGCGAAGCTACGCTTTTCCTCAGACACGACGCGCCCCACGGCACCCAATACCAGAGTAAATCCGGCGCCCGATGCCGCCAGCCCGACGATCAGCCCGGCGCCCAGATGCAGGCCCATCGGCCCGCCCGCGTTGGCCAGGGTGATCATACCAAGCACGTAAAGAGCGCCGCAGGTGGCCATGACGCGAGCCGTTCCGAAGCGGTCCGCATAGGCGGCAACGAACGGTTGGGACAGGCCGATAACCAAATTCTGGATGGCGATGGACAGCGAGAATATCTGGAAATCCAGACCCAGCCCGCTGCTCACCGGCGTGAGGAACAGCCCGAAGCTTTGTCTTGTGCCGGTGCTCAAAATCAAGATCAGGCAGCCGGCGATGAGAACGATATAGGCTTTACGGGGCATGGGTACGGCGTGCCTATTGGGCTGGCTGGGTTGCCGAAATTTCGACCGGATTTTCGTTGATCGGCAGATGCAGGAGAGCTGCCACAAATCCGAGGCCAATAGCGATTTGCCAGATCAGCGTGTAGGACCCGGTGGCGTCAAACAAGATGCCGCCCGCGAATACGGCGATAAACGAGCCCAATTGGTGGCTGGCAAAGACGACGCCGGCCAGGGTCGCCAGATAGCGGAGGCCAAACAATTGTCCGACCAGGGCGTTGGTAAGCGGTATCGTCGGCAACCATAGAAAGCCGAGGACAAAGGCGAATGCCATCACCGACGCCGGTGAAATCGGGGCCAAAAGGAAAATAACGAAGGCAAGGGAGCGCATTAAATACAGTATGCTCAAAAGATATTTTTTGGAGAAGCGGTCGCCGAGCCAGCCAAAAATCAGGGTTCCGGCCAGGTTGGTGACGCCGATAATACTGATCGCGGTGCCCGGCAGCCAGTCTGGCATGCCGAGGGTGTTCAGATAATTGGGCAGATGCGCGATGATGAACATGATCTGAAAGCCGCAGACAAAAAACCCGGCGGTCAGATACAGGTAGCCTGAGTGACGCCGCGCCCGGTCCAGGGTCGCCAATAGGCTCTCCGTCGATTCGCGGCCTGCCTCATCGGGCGCCGAATTGCCGCGTAGCACATAGGCGAGCGGGACGATCAGGCCGATCATGGCGGCGATGATGATCAGCGCCGTGGCCCAGCCGAAATTGTTGATCGCATACTGGTTGAGGGGCACCATGAAAACTTGGCCGCCGGTGCCAATTGCGCCGCCGAGGCCGAGGAAAAATGTACGCCGCTCAGGCGGCACGTTGCGGGCGATCACCGTCAATATCACCGCCCAGGTCGTGCCCGCCCCGGCGACGCCGATGATGATACCGGCGCTGACATGCAGCTCCCAAATTGTCGAGGCATTGGCCAGCATCAAAAGGCCGAGGAACTGAAACAGGCCGGCGACGGCAATGACACGGCCGGAGCCGAACTTGTCGGCAATGGCGCCAACGATAGGCTGGGCCAATCCCCAGGCTAGGTTCTGGATCGCCAAGGATAGCGAAAAGACGCTGATGCCGATGCCGAAGCTTTGCGATATGGAGGATTGGAACAGCCCGAAGCTTTGGCGCATGCCCATGGAGAGCAGCAAAACCATGCTGGCGCTGATAAGAATGATATAGCCGCGTCGACTCATTAGGGGGATCCTTGCCAGCCGCCAGAGTGGCTCATTTGCCCTCAGATTACAAACCAGCCTCTAGCCCCGGCGCTTCACACATATGTGTCCCCAGGCTATGATGGCGGACATAAAACAAGCCAGGGACGGGAGAGGCCAAATGGGCGATTATCAGAACAAGCGGACGGATTCGGTAAAGGTTCGGGAAAAACTGGACCATCCGGTGATAGACGGCGACGGGCATATCATCGAATCCCGCTTCGTGTTGCCCGATTTTCTAAACCAGATTGGCGGTCCCGATTTGGCGGAGCGCTTCCAAAAGGAAATGGCGACGGCGCGCCCGGGGCGGCCCAAGAATCTCTTTTGGAGCGCCCATACCGGCAAGGGCACCATCGATAGGGTCACCACTATGCTGCCGCGTCTCTATGCCCAGCGCATCGAAGAAGCCGGCATCGATTTCTGTACCCTTTATTCGACCATGGGGTTCCGGGTGCAGACCTTGCACGATGACGAATTGCGCCAGGCCGGCTGCCGCGCCCTTAACATGATGTATGCGGATATGTTCAAAGACGTCTCCGACAAGATGACACCGTCGGCGCTGATCCCCATGGTAACTCCGGAAGAAGCGGTCGCCGAGCTGGAATTTGCCTGTGGCGAGCTGGGCCTCAAATCCGCCTTCATCGCCGGCGAGGTTTTGCGCCCAATCCCGGCTGTCGAAGCGGTGGCGCCCCAATTGAACGACAGCGTCCGCCATTACACATCCATCGGCCTCGATAGCCCATATGATTATGACCCGTTCTGGGCCAAATGTGTCGAATTGAAAGTGGCGCCGGCGACACACGCGTTCAACTTCACCGGCACCCACGCCTCGCCGACTAGCTATCTCTATAACCGGCTCGGCTATTTCGCCACCTCCGGGTTCGCGGCGGCGCGCTCGTTGTTCATCTCCGGCGTCACCAGACGGTTCCCGGACTTGAATATCGGCTTTTTGGAAGGCGGCGTCTGGTGGGGTGTGGCGCTCTACAACGATCTGGTGGAGTTCTGGGAGAAGCGCAACGTGGACGCATTGCTGGAACGCCACGATCCGGCCAATGTGGATTTGGGCCTGATGGAGGAAATGTACCGGCGCTATGGCAACGATTACATGACCGCCGAACGTTTCATGGAGAACAAGGATTTCTTCACCCGCGACGGTCGCACGAGCCCCGGCGAGGTGCCCGATTTCGTCGACGAGTGGAAAAACCTGGATATGGAAAAGGCCGAGGATCTGTTGGAGCTTTACATCAAACCTTTCTATTTCGGCTGCGAGGCGGACGACGCCATGAACTACACCGCCTTCAATTCCAAGGCCAACGCCTTCGGCGCCAAATTAAAAGCCATGTTCTCGTCCGATCTGGGCCACTGGGACGTGGTCGATTTCGGCGAGGTGTTGGAAGAAACCCACGAGGCGGTCGACAGGGGATTGATGTCGGACGAAGATTTCAAGGACTTCGTCTTCACCAACCCCGCCACCTACATGACCCGCATGAACCCGGACTATTTCAAGGGCACCTGCGTCGAGGCCGAGGTGGCCAAGATGATCAAGGAGACCGGCGAGGCGGCGTAAGGAAACCCGCTCATTTCTCGGCCCGTATCTGCGAGCCGAGATGGGCGACGAGCCCAGGCCTTTGCTTTTGCCGTTCCTGCACCAGCGCCGAGGACCGTCCCTACGCCAGGGACGCCACCGCCTTGCAGGGTACAATTTCGACGCGCCTCTGATCCATAAAAATGTAGTTCGAGTTTAATCTAACCGTTCAAGTTTCTAGAAACGACCAGGAATTTCACTTCCCGCCATGGGGTGATAGAGTGGGATGCAAATAGTCGGCTTCATCCAACGGGGAAAAATCAAAATGGCACTTTCGATGCATGACATAGCGCTGCCGGTGTTTACCCAGCAACTGGGTGCGCTTGCCGAAATTCTCAATGAGACCCAGGCCCACGCGGATGCCCGCGAGCTGGATGCGGACCAATTTCTGGCGGCGCGGCTTTCGCCGGACATGTACAATATGGCCATCCAGGTGCGCCAAGCCACCGATCACGTGCAGCGCTGCGTCGCCAAGCTCACCGGCATCGACGAGTTGGATTTCGGGCCTGAAGAAGAGGCCATGGATTACTGCCGGGCGCGTATCGCGAAAACGCTGGAATTCATTCAAGCTGTGCCGGCGGACAAATTTGAAGGTTCCGAGGACAGGCCTATCGAGCTGCAAACCCGGGTCCGCCTGATGCATTTTCCGGGGCGGGATTACCTGCTGCACTTCGTCTTTCCGCAGTTTTTGTTCCACGTAACCACCGCCTACGATATTGCCCGCAGCGCCGGCGTCACGCTTGGCAAGCGGCACTATCTGGGCGCCATACCGCAATCCGAATAACCGTAAAACCGTATAACGAAGGGGAGACCAACCATGAAACTTTTGACCATCGATGCGCCCCGGGGCGGGCGCCCGGGCGCCTTGTCCGCCAAGGGCGAGATTATTGATTTGCTTAAAGTTGATGCCGGCGAAGGCTTAGGCAACTGGTTGCCGGACACGGTGCGCGGCATTCTGGATGCGGGCGCGGAAGGGCTGGATATGGTCCGCCGGCTGGTGGACAGGATCGATAATGCCAGCGGCGCCGAAGCCGACCGGATTGCTGCGTCGGGTGCTCTGTTGCCCTTTGGGGACACGCCGTTGCTGGCGCCAATTCCCGAACCCCGCCTGATCCTTTCCGAGGGGCGCAACTACGGCAAGCATCTGGCCGAGATGGGCGGCGAGCAACCGACCGCCACGCCGACCGCCTTCATCAAGCTGCAATCGTCGTTGACCGGTTCCGGCAAGCCGATCTATGTGCCGCCCCAATATCCGGACCAAATTGATTACGAGGGCGAGTTTACCATCGTCATCGGGCGTAACTGCCACCGTGTGTCCGAGGAGGACGCGCTCGACTACATTGCCGGCTATACCATCGTCAATGATGTGTCGGCGCGCGACTGGATTCCCGAATACCGAGCCGCCACCGATAAAATTGATATTTGTATCGGCTGGGAGCGCAACATCATGGGCAAGAATCTGCCCAGCTTTTCGCCCTGTGGGCCGGTGATCACCACCGCCGACGAGATTCCCGATCCCCACGATCTGCAACTGACCACGCGCCTCAACGGCGAGGTTATGCAATCGACCAAGACCGATGATCTGGTCCATAATGTTCCCCAGATGGTGTCGTATTACTCCCAATGGTACCTGTTGCAGCCGGGCGATTTGATTACCACCGGCTCGCCCGCCGGCGTCGGCGTCGGCCGCAACCCGCCGGTCTTCATGAAAGACGGCGATCTCATTGAAGTTGAGATCGAGCGTATTGGCACGCTCTCCAACAGGTTGGAAGCCCAAGTTTAATTTTCGAAGCTAAGTAGTCTTTGATAGGATTGTAGAGCCGTTAATTTGATGCCGGTAATTGTTGGTGATTGAGGTTGTCCGTGGTCAATTTCTGTCTTCGTTTGATCAATTTGTTCGGACATTCCGGCGCGACCATTGTGATCACGATACCGATCATGATAACCGCCATCTTGATTACCTATGCAGATTCCATAGTCCTAAGCCGCAATCTGTTTCCAACCCTTTATCTGTCCATCTATATCCCGCTGCTCATAGCGCCGCCGATTATTTATTTTCTGATCGCCGTGGTTATCAAGCTGGATAATTCCGAAAAAGAGGTCGCCGCCGTCATCAAAAGCGCCGGCGATGCGTTTTTTATCCACGACGACAAGGGCAATTTGATCGAGGTGAACGATACCGCCTGTCGCTCCTTGGGCTATACCCGTGCCGAGCTTATGGATTTGCGTGTCAGCGACTACGAAATTAATTACAATCAAGATATTGTCCGCAAAAATTGGCACGATCTGGTTCAGGGCCAGGCGATAACCTTGGAAGGCACGCATCGACGCAAGAACGGCGAAACCTTCCCGGTGGAGGTGCGCCTGGCCGGCCTCATCGATGGAGGCAAAATCAAGATTGTGGCGCTGGCCCGTGATGTCACCGAACGCCGGGCGCGCCAAGAGAAATCTCGCCTGCAGTACGAGCAACTCGCCCATGTGGCCAGGGTCGCCACCATGGGTGAGATGGCGACCGGCATCGCCCATGAATTGAACCAGCCCTTGACCGCGGTGGCCGCCTACGTGGATGGCTGCTTGAGGCGGCTGGACTCCGGCGAAGAAATGTCCGATGCGATTATCCTGTCTTTGCGCAAGGCATCCGATCAGGCGCACCGGGCCGGCGAGATTATCAGCCGTTTGCGCAAATTTATCGGTAACGTTAACCACGCGACCGAAAAGATAAACGTGAACGAGACGATCCGCACCGTGCTCGATATTATTGAAACCGATATCAGCCTCAACCAGGTGGAACTGCGCCTTAACCTGGGTTCGGCTATTCCCCCGGTGGCCGGCGATTCGATCCTCATTCAACAGGTCATTCTCAACCTGACCCGCAATGCGGTGGAAGCCATGCAGGCGGTGGCGCCGGGCGCCCGCGCACTGACCATCAATACAACATTCGAGAACGGCTTGATCCTGCTGGCGGTCGAGGACACCGGCGCTGGCATCATGGCGGGCGACAACGAAAAAGTGTTCGAGCCGTTTTACTCCACCAAAAGCGATGGCCTCGGCATGGGCCTGGCCATCTGCCGCTCGATCATCGAAAACCACGGCGGCAAGCTTTGGCTCGAACAAGCGCCGAATTTGGGTGCGGCCTTTCACATAAACCTTCCGAGGTTCGATGCGGAAGAGACGCAAGGGGAGTAGGCGGCGCTTCTTGCCGGGCGACGCCGCCATTACGGATGCCCTCGCCGGCTTCGAAAAAGACGAGCTGGACGAGGATGAGTAAGGCAGGGAGCTCCAAACCCGCGCGCAGTGCATTTCCCTTTCTTCTCACCGTCTCAGTGGTAAATTTTCTTTTATTACGAGCATTATAATTTAATTTTCGTGCAATATATTTCTACGAAATCGACCATACCGATTCACGAGCATACCTAACGGTTCCTAACGGTTCTTAACGCATCAGCATAGCCGTAATGGTCACGATCTCGGGCATCGCCCGGCGTGGGATCAGATATTCCTATTCACAATGATAAAGACCGCACCGGCCCAGCCGGTCTCGAGACGGCTGGTTCGGCCAGACCGGCGTCCGAATTGGCGCCTGTCTGTGATCGGAGTACTGTTAGTTAAATAGTCTAAGAGGTCGCCACCGCAAGGGGCAGATGGGCTCCCAACATAAATTTTTAAACTGTCCAGAAATAATCGTATCCGTGAACTACGAAACGAACCCAATTCGGATAATCGTTACGTAACAACCGCTTACCCTGTCTCGCCCTTGCTAAACGCCGCGAAGGTGATGGCGGCGAGGACGATGGCGGTGCCGAGGAATTGGATCGGCGATAAAACCTGCCCCAATAGCACCACCCCCAATATGACGCTCGATAAAGGCTCGAAGTTCATCAGCAAGCTGACCCGGACGGCGCCGATTTTCGATATGGCGACAAAAATGCCGATAATGGAAAAGCTGTAGAAGGCTCCGACCCCGGCGAAGGCCAGCTGGCCGGGCAAGGATTGAGGAAGGGCAAACTCGCCGGCGATCAGGTCCAGGACGATAATGACCGCGGTGCTCGAAGCCAGCATGTACAAACTGATGGGGCGCGAATCCTGTCCTTTCACCAGGGGGTTCATTACCAGCATCATGACAGTAATGATCACGGCGGCGCCGGCGGCCATGGCGATGCCAATTAGGCTGAGGCTCTGGCCGAATACATCAAGGGCCAGGGCGAGCCCGGCGAAGGCAATGACCAGGGCAATCACCAGTTTTGCCGAGATCGGCTCCTGCCCGGTGATCCAGGCGCCGAAGCCGGTCAGCATGGGATAGAGGTAAAAGGTGAGGACAACGAGCGCCACCGGCAGATGTTCGATAGCCCCCAGGATGCCATAGGAATAGGCCGCCAAAAAGCCGCCGAGGCCAATGCCGATCAACTTCACCCGGCCCGAGATGTTCACTGGCACCCGCCAGATGCGGAGGATGACCAGCACGGTCAGGGCTGCGGCCGAGGTGCGGAATGTTAGCACCGACAGCGGATTGGCGCCGTAGCTGTAGGCGATGGCCGCAAGCGTCGAGTTGGCCGCAAAGGAAACGGCCACCAGGATCGTTAGGATAACGCCGAAGGCCGGCAGCCCCGATATTGGCGTCACCCGTCCCGCCATTTAATGGCGTCGGCGCGCAGTTGTTTTTCGGCTTCCGATTTTACCGGAATGATATTCGGCTCTGGCGCATAGCCGCGGAGGCCCAGCCGGTAGCACAGGAAGCGGCATTCGGGCGGATACTGGTCCAAATTCATGGCGTCGAAATAGCCGTCCGGAACTTGGTCCGGGTTGACCGCATCGAGGCGGTCTTTTTCATAGACCATGGTGCGCTGGAATATACGCCAGACGCCGTCTTCGCGCTTTTCGAACAAATCGAGGAAGCGCGCCCAAGTGAGGCAGTCAAACTCGAACACATCATTGCGCATGCGGCTGATCAGCTCGATATGCACCTCCGAGGAAGCCCGGTTGCCGTTCACGATGACGCGGGAATCGCCCACATGATGCTTGTTGAAGGCGTCTGGCTTGATTTTGGCCAGCATGCCCTTGGATTGCTCGATAAATTCCGAAGCCGGGCCCGATATCCAGGAAATATTCATGGTGGCGTCATCGTGATAGCAATTGGAAAGCACGTCCCAATCGCCATTGTCGCGGGCATAGGCCCAGTTGGAGAGAACCTTTTTGATCTCAGATTCGTCGGCGGCGCGTTCCAGTCGTTGGTTCAGGTCCATAGTGGGCCTCCTTCCCTGATATGTTTCGGCGATGTACGTTGAATAAATCGCCGATCACACGTAATAACAAGGCCATGTCCGAACAAACCATATTGGCCGCCGTCGATGGCCGCGGCGTCGCCACGATCACCTTGGACCGGGCTCAGGTCCACAACGCCATGAATGGTGCCATGCTGGCCGGCCTGGCCGATGCCATCACCGGGTTTGAGGCGGACCCCGATATCCGGCTATTGGTGCTGCGCGGGGCCGGCAAAAGTTTTTCCGCCGGCGCCGATATGAGCGGCCAAGACAATGAGCCTAAGCCCAGCTTGCCGGAGGCCATAAACTGCCTGGCCAATTTCACCCGCCCTACCATGGCTCTGGTCCAAGGCGCCTGTATCGGTGGTGGGCTGGCCTGGACTACCGCCTGCGATGTGGTCATTGCATCCGACGACGCGTTCTTTTCCATCCCCGAGGTGCGGCTGGGCTTCAACCCGGCCTCGCTGATCCCCATGTTTCTAGGCGTGATGGGTGCGCGCAACACCATGCGCTATGTGCTCGGCGGCGACCGCTTCGATGCGGCCAAGGCGCACGAGATGGATCTGGTGCATCATTTGTGTGCACCTGGCGAATTGGACGCAGCGGCGGCGCCGGTTATCGATGCGCTGCTGTCCGGCGGGCCCGATGCCATGGTGGCTACCAAGGCGACGATCCGGGAATTGGCCGGGCTGATGGTGGACGCCGATCTGGCGGCGCGTCTTGATGCCATGGGCGAGAAAAGCCGCACCTCGATTGAGGCCGCCGAGGGGCGCGCCAGCTTTGCGGAGAAACGCCCGCCAAAATGGAAGCCGTCCGAATAAAATTTACGTCGGCAGGCCGAGGATGCGTTTCGAAATAATGTTGCGCTGAATTTCGCGGCTGCCGCCGCCGATGGTGTTGCGCCGGTCGCCTAAAAAGCGGCCCATAATATCGACGCCGCCTTCATCGGTTCCGACAATATCCTTGTCCAGCCCATGGCCGCCGGCGGCCTCCACCAAAAGATCGTCCAGCCGTTGGATTTCTTCGGTGCAGTAGAGCTTCAAGATTGACGCTGCCCAGCCCGGCGAGATGTCTGCATTGGTCAGTTCCAGGGCATGGCGAAAATAGGCGGTGAAGGCGGTGACGTTGATCTCGTGGCCCGCCAGCCGGTCGCGGAAGGCGGCATCGTCCATGGCGCCAGTCTTGCGCGCCATGCGTTTGACCGCGCCCAACACGCTGGTGAGGTGCCGAGGATGGCCGTGAGTGAAGCGTTCGGTGCCGAGGATCGAATTGGCGACGCGCCAGCCATCGTGCAATTCTCCCACCAGATTTTCCGCCGGTACCTGCACATCGTCGAAAAACTCCTCGGCCAGTTCATCGTCGCCGGAGAGCACCTTTATGGGCCGCCTGGTGATGCCGGGACTGGCGAGATCGATCAAGATGACGCTAAGCCCGCCTTGTTTTTTGGGTGCGTGCGGGTTGGTGCACACCAATGCGAACATCCATTGGGCTTCATTACCCATGGTGGTCCAGATTTTTTGGCCGTTGACCACGAAGCTATCACCATTCAGGACAGCGCTGGTTTTCAAGGACGCCAGGTCGGAGCCGGCATTGGGCTCCGAATAGCCCTGGCACCAGATCACCTCGCTGTTCAGGATCGGTGCTAAGAATTTTTCCTTCTGCGCTTCGGTGCCAAATTCGATGAGCACCGGGCCAACCAGATTGAGCGCGTGGGTGGCGTGGGTTTCCGGCGCCCCGATGCGGGCAAACTCTTCCGCCAGGATGATCTGTTCAGGTAAACTGGCGCCCATGCCGCCGGCTTGTCTGGGCCAGTGCGCCGCGTGCCAGCCTTGGGCCAGAAGCTGGTCGAACCAGGGCTTGATCTCCGCCGGCGTCAGCTTGACAGGAGAATTGCGCAAATCTTCGGCGAGGTTGGCTTCCAGCCAGTCCCGCACCTCGGCCCGGAACAAGGCGTCACTTTCGCTTTCACCTTCGAACATGGCTGGTCCCTTGATTTAGATGCGCACCGGGGTCACAAATGACAGTGCCGAAATTGTAGGCCCGGTGCGCGGGAATTTGCAAGCGGTGCGCCGGGAGATTAAGACCATGGAATTGATACTCAGCGAAGAACAGAAGCTCCTGCAAGACAGCGCCGCCCGGTTTATGGAGCAAAGCGCCGGGGCGGAGCTTGTGCGCCGGGTGCGGGGTGCCTCTGCGCCTTTCGATGCTGAAGTCTGGCGGGAAATGGCTGGCGCTGGCTGGCTGGCGATTTTGATCAGCGACGACAAGGGCGGGCTTGGGCTTGGGCCTACCGAGCTGGCTTTGGTGTTGGAAGAAGCCGGCAAGGCATTGCTGCCCGGCCCGATCGCCGCCGCTGCGGCCGCCGCCAAAACACTGTCCGAGGGTGACGGCGGCAGCGATTTGATCGACCGGGTTTTAAGCGGTGATCTGATCATCGTTCCGGCCTTGCAGGAAACCGCCTTCGGGATCGATCCCGAATTGGCGGATTGCCAGGCTACCCCCGACGGTGATGGCTGGCGTTTGCAAGGCGAGAAGGTTTTTATCCCCGAAGCCGGCGGCGCGGACGGATTTCTGGTCAACGCCACTGGCCCGGACGGCTTGGTTCTGTGTTACGTGGCCGGGGACGCGGACGGCGCTAACCTGTCTCTTGCCGATAGCGTCGATGGCGGCGATACCGGTACGCTGCGTCTTGATGGTGCTGCGGCGCAAATGATCAGCGGTCCCAACCACGCCGGTGCAGCCTGCCGGCAGCTTCTCGATTTGACCCTGGTGGGTCTTTCCGCCGGGCTGCTTGGCATTATGGAAACGGCGCTTGATATGTCGGTGGAATATATCAAAATCCGCACCCAGTTCGATCAGCCCATCGGCGCCTTTCAGGCGTTGCAGCATCGGGCGGCCAACGATTATGTGGATACCGAACTGACCCGTTCGTTCCTCTATCAGGTGGCTGCTGCCGCCGGGCGCGGCGAGGATGTCTCGGCCCACGCCTCGGGCCTCAAGGCCAAGGCGTCGGGGGCGGCGCTGACCATCACCAAATCGGCGATCCAGTTTCACGGCGCCATCGGCGTTTCCGACGAGCACGATATCGGGCTCTATTTGAAGCGCGCCATTGCCTTGTCGGCGGCCTACGGCAACGAAATGGCGCACCGGGCGCGCTTCGCAGACATGTTGGCCAGGGAGCCGGACCAAATATGAACAAGCCTTTGTTGATCAAAACTCTCGCCGACGTGGAAGCGTTGGAAGCCGAGCCGTGGCAAAACCGCCTTGCCCATGAAACCGTGTTCCACGCTATCGAGGCTCAGGCCGCCCAAGAGCCGAGGCGCATGGCGATCCAGTTCCTGGCCACCGGGCGCCTCGACGATGATGTGCAATCGCTCACTTACGCCGAATTTGCCGCCCGCATTCGCCGCGCCGCCAATCTGTTTCGCAGCTTAGGGGTTGAGCGCGAAGATGTGGTCTCGTTCCTGGTGCCGCCCTTGCCGGCATCCCACTACGGCCTTTGGGGTGCCTCGGTGGCTGGCATCGCGTCGCCCATAAATTTCCTGATGCAGGCGGAAGCCATCGCCGAGATTATTGCCGGCTCCGGCGCCAAAGTGCTGGTTGCCTATCAGGATGCGGATGAAGGCTTCGGCATCGACGACAAGGTGGAAAAGATCAAGGCACTGGTGCCGGGCCTAGACCATATCTTGCGCATCGGCGGCGGCGATGATGATTTCGATGCGGTGCTGGCCAAGTTCGATGGCGATGGGCTGGATTTCGATGATCATCCCATCCGGGACGATGTCGCGTTCTATATCCATACCGGCGGCACCACCGGAACGCCGAAACTGGCCCGGGTGACCCATGGCGGCATCCTGTTCAAATCCTGGTCGACGCCAGCCATGCAAGGACTTAAGTCCGACGAAGTGATGTTCGGCGCCGGGCCCCTCTATCATATCGGCGGGATCGAGCCGGCCAGCGCAGTACCGTTTGCCAACGGCATGACCATCCTCATCCCTGGCCCGCTGGGGTTCCGCAATCGGGAGCTGATCGCCAATTATTGGAAATATTTCGCCAAGTTTGGCCTCACCCGTCTCTACGGGGTGCCCACCAGCTATACGGCCATCAATAATGTGCCCGTCGATGGCGCCGATATCTCGATGATCCGGGACCGGGTCGCGGTGGGCTCGGCACCGTTGTCGGCGGAGTTGGCGATATCGATGGAAAAGAAGACCGGCGTTCAACTCGCCAATCTTTACGGGCTGACCGAGGCAGCGGCGGCGATCTCCATCGCGCCGCCGGACGGCGAGGTGCGCCACGGATCCTGCGGCATCCGCTATCCGTATGTGGATATCAAGATTGTGGTACTGGACGCGGGCCATAAATCGTGGACCGAATGCAGCGCCGATGAGAGCGGCGAGATTATCATCAAGGGGCCGTGCGTGACGCCGGGCTATCTGAACGCGGCCCATAACGAAGGCCTGTTTACCGATGACGGCTATCTGGTTACCGGCGATATCGGGCGCATGGACGCGGACGGCTATCTCTGGATTACCGGGCGCGCCAAGGACATCATCATTCGCGGTGGCCACAATATCGATCCGCAAGTAACCGAGGAATCATTATACAAACACGAAGCCGTCCAGATCGCCGGCGCCGTCGGCCGGCCCGACGCCTATGCCGGCGAAATGCCCGTCGCCTATGTACAATTGAAAGAAGGCAACCATGCGGATGGGGATGCGCTTCAAGCCTTCGCCCGCGAAAACGTGGCCGAGCGGGCGGCGGCGCCTTCGGAGGTATTTATTCTGGACGCCATGCCGCTGACCGCCATCGGCAAGGTCAACAAGCGGGTGTTGCGCCTGGATGCCGCCAAGCGCCATTTCGACGCCGCGCTTGGCGATTTGGGAGCGGGTGTGGGGATCGAAGTCGAAGAGCGCGCCGCCACCGGTTTAACCCTGGTGGTCACCGCACCGGACGCCGAAACAGGCGCCGAGATCACCGCCCGGCTGCAGCCTTACGCCCTGGCCCACGAGGTCAATGCTGGGTAGTCGGGGCTGACCGGAGTTTGGTCAGCCCATGAGACTGGGTAGGTATAAGACAATCGGCGGGAAGAAGGCGACGATCAGTAGGCGGATGATGTCGCCGACGAAAAACGGGCCGATGCCCTTGAAGATGTCGATCAACGGCACCTCGGGCAGCATGGATTTCATTACGAACACGTTGAGCCCGATGGGCGGCGTGATCAGGCTGATCTCGATGATCATGATCATCACCACGCCGAACCAGATCAGATCGAAGCCCAGGTTCTCGACAATCGGAACGAAGATGGGGACGGTCAGGAAGATAATCGCCAAGCCCTCGATGATGGTGCCGAGCAAAATGTAGATCAGCAGGATCAGCAACAGGGTCTGCGTCAGGCTGACATCCAGATTTTCGATAAACGCCGCCATGGCGGCGGGTAGTCCGGCGATGTTGACGAACTGGTTGAGGATCAGCGCGCCGAAGGCCACCACGAAGATTAGCGCCGTGATGCGCCCGGCTTCCACCAAGGATGCGAAAAAATGCCACCAGGACATTTTCTTGCGCCCGATGGCGAAGGCCAGCGCGCCGAAGGCGCCGATGCCGCCGGCTTCCGACGGGGTGAAGATACCCATGAATATGCCGCCCATAATCATGACAAACAGCGCGATCACGCCCCACACCTTGGACAGTGCTATCCAACGCTCGCGCCAGCCGGTACGGTCGCCTGGTGGTCCGGCATTGGGGGAAACGCGCACTACCACCGAGATAACGCCGAAATAAACGATCACGGTCAGGAGGCCGGGCAGGACACCGCCGACGAACAGTTTGGCTACATCCACCTCGGTCAGGATGCCGTAGATGATCATCGCCGTCGATGGCGGGATCAGCATGCCGAGGGTGCCGCCGGCGGCCACCGTGCCGACCGCGAAGCTATCGGAGTAGCGGAACTTGCGCATGGCCGGAACGGCAACTTTGGCCATGGTTGCGGCGGTGGCCAGGGACGAGCCGGACACCGATGCGAAGCCGGCACAGGCGGCCACCGTGGCTAGCGCCAGCCCACCGCGGAAATGACCGAGCCACTTATAACAGGCATCGTACAAATCTTCGGACATGCCCGAGCGGGCGACGAACACCCCCATCAGAATGAAAAGCGGCAGCACCGAGAAGCCGAAATTCAGGGCCAGATCGAGGATCTGCTGGGGTACCATGACCAGGGCCGGCTCCCAGCCCCGGATCAGCCCATAGCCGACAAAGCCGACCGCCATCATGGCAAAACCCAAGGGCGCGCCAGCGAACAGCAGCAGGAGTAGTATGAAGATACCAAGAAGCGATGCTGTCATGCAATCAGTCCAAAGAGCCGCTGGCAACCGGCTCAATGCCGGTGCGAAGATAGTTCACCGTGAGCAGCACCAACAAAAGGCAGGCGAGAAAGGATAGCCCGGCCATGCCGAAAATTACCGGTGCCACCGGCACATCCAGTTGTTGGCCCACCTTGCCCGATAAGTGGTCGCGCATCGCCTCGTCCCATAGGCGCCAGCCCATGAAGCCAATAGTGACGGTCGAGAACATCAGCACGAAAGTCTGCTGTACCCGGCGCACGTTACCTTTGAAGGCGTGGTCGAACAGCCCGACATTGATATGGCTGTTGTAGTGTGAGACCACGGGGATGGCGGAAAATATCATCGTGCCCATGACGAACTCGATAATTTCGAAGCCGCCTGGAATTGGTTGCCCAAATCCGTAGCGCCCGACCACATCGGCAAAGGTCAGCCCCATCATCAGAAACATGAGGACAGCGACAAGGATCGACAGGGCCTTGACCAAAATGGGGGAGTTGTTCCATTCGGTCAGGACAGCAATGTCTTCGTTTTCCAATTTAGGCCGTCCCCGTGTAAATTTTATTATCAATTAGCGGCAGCAAAATATAGGCTACCAAAGATACTAACTACCATGGTACCGTCACAAATCCCAAGG
>JABHAA010000029.1 GCA_018674495.1 Rhodospirillaceae bacterium
ATCAAGAGTTTTGTATGTTGGCGATAACGCGTACAGACTCTGCGCCATAAAAAAAGGCCGGTCCCTAAGGGCCGGCCTTTTTCAATTCTGTAGGGTAAGAGCTACTCCACCAGTTCGGTCGGTGTTTCGTCCTTGCCGCTGTCTTTGGGGCTCGGCGCCTTGGTTTTCTTTTTGACCTTGGGCACTACGGCCGCTTTTTCATATTCAAATGCGACCTTGCCGTCCTCGGCCGAAACTTTGACCGTTCCGCCCTTGACCAGGGCACCAAACAACAGCTCCTCGGACAGGGGTTTCTTGATATGCTCCTGGATGATGCGGGCCAATGGGCGGGCGCCGAAACGCTTGTCATAGCCCTTCTTGGCCAGCCATTCCCGGGCCGCGTCGGTCAGCTCAATCGTCACGTCCCGGTCGCTCAACTGGGCTTCCAGCTCCATGATGAATTTATCGACAACCCGGCTCATGACTTCCGGCGACAAGCTGGAGAAGCCAACCACCGCATCCAGCCGGTTGCGAAACTCCGGCGAGAACATGCGCTCGATGGCTTCTTCATCATCGCCGGTGCGTTCTTCGCGCTCGAAGCCGATGGTGTTCTTGGCCATCTCCGAGGCGCCGGCGTTGGTGGTCATGATCAGCACCACGTTGCGGAAATCGATGCTCTTGCCGTTATGGTCGGTCAGCTTGCCGTGATCCATCACCTGCAACAGGATATTAAACAGATCCGGATGCGCTTTTTCGATCTCGTCCAAAAGCAGCACCGAATGGGGTTGCTGATCGATGGCGTCGGTCAGCAAGCCGCCCTGATCGAAGCCCACATAACCCGGAGGCGCGCCGATTAGCCGCGATACCGTATGCCGCTCCATATATTCGGACATGTCGAAGCGGACCAGTTCGATCCCCATGGAGCGCGAAAGCTGACGCGCAACTTCGGTCTTGCCGACGCCCGTGGGCCCCGAGAACAGATAGCTGCCAATGGGTTTTTCCGGCTCGCGCAGCCCAGCGCGGGATAGTTTGATAGCGCTCGACAACGCATCGATAGCCTTGTCCTGGCCGAACACCATGGTTTTTAGATCGCGCTCCAGATTTTCGAGGGTTTTCTTATCGTCCCTGGAAACCGTTTTGGGCGGAATGCGGGCCATCTTGGCGATCACGTTCTCCACATCCTTGACGGTGATGGTCTTGCGCCGCTTGTTTTCCGGCAACAGCATGCGCGATGCGCCGACTTCGTCCAGAACATCAATGGCTTTGTCGGGCAGGTTGCGGTCATGGATATAGCGAGCCGAAAGCTCCACCGACTGGCGCACGGCTTCGGCTGTATAGCGGACCCGATGATGCTCTTCGTAATAAGGTTTCAGCCCGCGCAGGATTTTAACCGCATCCTCGATCGACGGCTCATAGACGTCGATTTTTTGGAAGCGCCGCACCAGCGCACGGTCTTTTTCGAAATGGCTACGATACTCTTTATAAGTTGTCGATCCCATGCAGCGCAGCGCGCCGCCCTGCAACGAAGGCTTCAACAAGTTCGATGCATCGAGCGAGCCGCCCGAGGTGGCGCCGGCGCCGATCACGGTGTGAATTTCATCGATAAACAGGATCGAGTCTTCGGTTTCTTCCAGCTCGTTCAGCACGGCCTTCAAGCGTTCCTCGAAATCGCCCCGATAGCGGGTACCGGCCAGCAACGCGCCCATGTCGAGGGCGAAGATGGTGTGCCCGATCAACACTTCGGGGACTTCCTCGTTGACGATGCGCCGGGCAAGACCTTCGGCGATGGCGGTTTTGCCGACGCCGGGATCGCCCACATAGAGCGGATTGTTCTTGGTGCGCCGGCACAAGACCTGGATGGTGCGCTCGATCTCAGAATCGCGGCCAATCAAGGGATCGATTTTTCCGGCGGCGGCCTTTTTGTTGAGGTTGACGCAATAAGCGTCGAGGGCTTCGGAGCCTTTTTGCACAACTTTTTCGTCGCCCGTCTCTTCGTCGGCGCCATCGGGGGCCTTGGAATCGGAGAAGCCGGGCACCTTGGCGATGCCGTGGGAGATATAGTTGACCGCATCCAGGCGCGTCATGTCGTGGATTTGCAGGAAATAGACGGCGTGCGCCTCGCGCTCGGAGAAGATAGCCACCAGAACATTGGCGCCGGTCACTTCTTCGCGGCCCGACGACTGCACATGAATGGCGGCACGCTGGACAACACGCTGGAAGCTGGCGGTCGGCTTCGGCTCGGCCAGCTTCGCCGACACCAGATTGCCAAGCTCAGCGTCGATGAACTCGGTCAGGTCGTGTTTCAACTGCTCCACATCAACGCCGCAGGCGCGCAACACCGAAATGCTGTCCTGATCGTCGGCCAGGGCCAGCAAGAGATGTTCCAATGTGGCGTATTCGTGACTGCGCTCGGTGGCAAGTGACAGCGCTCGGTGTAGGCTTTGTTCTAGGTTACGCGAAAGCATGTTATCTCCAACGGCTTGATTGTTCAGATAGTAACACTCAGCGATGTAATTTTCTCAATCTTTCTCAATTGTGCACTGCAGCGGATGCTGATTCTGTTGCGCCAGATCCATGGTCTGATTGACCTTGGTTTCAGCGATCTCGTAGGTGAATACGCCGCAAATACCGACGCCCTTTTGATGCACGTGCAGCATCACGCGGGTCGCCTCTTCATGGCTTTTGGCAAAAAACTGCTCCAACACATGCACAACAAATTCCATCGGCGTGTAGTCGTCGTTCAGCATCAGCACTTTATACATGGATGGCTTTTTGGTTTTGGTCCGGCTTTTTACCGTAACGCCATGATCGATATCGTCGCCATCGCCGCCGCCATCCTTTTTATCGTCGTCGTCCCGCTTCATTCCCTGGCATACCTAATTTATCTGTGTCTCAATAAGACAGATCTCAGTTTGGCCATCTTGCGAGCCAATTGCAACGCGCCATGCAAAACTACATTTCCTTCATAGCACGCCAAGACTTTACCATTACTAAATAAGCCGTAAAACGGCAATTTCCAGGCGAATTCCCAAATTTCTCGGTCTCAGGCGGCAAAAGTTATCTTGCCACGCCCTGGTTATCGAAATGCAGGGTGAAATAATTGCGAAATTCTTCTTGCTGGTAGGTCCCATAGACATCGTATTCGGAGGCTTTTCGCGGGCGATTTATGGCAATTTTCGTTTTATCCCAAGACTTTAGAAGCGCCGGGAAGGCCAATTTTCGGAATCGCGCCGAGGGCCAGACATAAGCGTTGTAGTGAAATTGCCCATCCAGACAGGCGGACACGCCCCAATAAAATTCGATCGACGAAATACCCCTCGCCGGCGGCTTGGAGGTGAAAAAATCATCACCTTGGAGGACGGATTTCATGTTTTGGACAGTCTCGTTGCTCAATATGGTGCTGCCGATTCTTGGCCGCCAGGGTTGGAAGATGTCGGGCCGCGCCAATTCGGTTATGATCTCGGTAAGGTCGGCTTGCTCGGCAACGGCGACTTTGAGGCGGTGATAGGCTGGCGCGTTGGTGCCTAAAATATCGTAGGAGCGGACCTGCTCCACATAGATGCCGTTATAGACAAAGCGATAACGCTCGGGCGCACCGGCCACGCAGGCTTGGCGAATATCGGCACCGCCCAAATGACCGAACCAGTTGAATTTGCGGTTGAGCGGATGGTCTTCGCCGAGGCTGGCGCAACCGCCAAGGATCAGCAGAACTGATACGGGCACAATGAGACGAAGGGATCGAAAAGTTAAGAAAATGATTTGAACTCCTTGCAGATTTACCATTTATTAATGGCCAGCGGACACATTCAATTCACGGACTTTACCACCATTATAAAGAAACCTGCATTGCTATCGGTGCTATTGTTCAAAGTCGCCGTACCGCTAGCGGCAAGCTGGGCCGAGGAATTCAATTTGTTGCGCCGCACCAAACAATGCTTGCAAAGAAGCCTGGTTCCGGCGCCCGCCGTATTGATGCTGTTGCTTATCGCCGGAACTTCCCCGGCCGAGGCCCGCTACGCGGCCATGGTTATCGATGCCGGTAGCGGCCAGGTGCGCCATGCAGTCAATATCCATACCCGCAATTATCCGGCGTCCCTAACCAAGATGATGACCCTTTATCTGTTGTTCGAGGCGATCGACAACAAAAAGCTGACCATGGATACCCGCCTTGCCATATCCCGGCGCGCCGCCAGACAGCCGGCGTCCCGCCTTGGCCTTCGCGCTGGCGGCTCGATCAAGGTGCGCACCGCCATTAAGGCGCTGGTGATTAAATCGGCCAACGATGTGGCCTCGGTGGTTGGCGAAGCGCTCGGCTTGACCGAGCGGCGCTTTGCGCTTTTGATGACCGCCAAGGCGCGCAAATTGGGCATGTCCAGGACCACTTTTCGCAATGCATCGGGATTGCCGCACCGGGGCCAGCAATCCACCGCCCACGACATGGCCAAATTATCCCGAGCCATCATCAAGCATTTTCCCCATCATTATTACTTCTTTTCGTTGTCCGCCTTTAAGTATGGCGGCAGAACCTACCGCACCCACAACAAGGTGCTGACCAGCTACCCCGGCGCCGACGGCATGAAAACCGGCTATATCCGGGCTTCGGGCTATAACCTTGTCACTTCCGCCCGGCGCGGCAAGCACCGGCTGATCGGCGTTATCTTCGGCGGCAAATCATCGCGGGCACGAAACCGGTTGATGAAGCGGCTGTTGGACAAAGGCTTCGCGGCAACGGCGGGCAACGTCAATATAGCCCGCGCCCAAACACCCAAATCCAAACCCAGACGAAAGCAGCAGCCGGCGCGCAGCAATGGCAAAGATGTTTGGGGTATTCAGGTTGGCGCTTTTTATACGCGCGGCCCGGCCTCGAAGCTGGCCGGCAAGGTGTTAAAAAAATATGGCAGTTATTTGGCCGGCGGGCGGGTGACGATCATGCCGCTGACCAAACGCCGGGGCCGCGTTCTGTACCGGGCGCGCATCCTCGGTATCGGCAAGGCCAGCGCCTACCGGGCCTGCCGGGTATTGGAAAGCCACAAGCGCGATTGCATGGAACTGAAAATCCCGCCATCCATAGAGCTGGCATCGCGCTAAGACCGCGGTAATTTTTCCGCCCAAGCTTTTACGCGCAGCAAAAATTGCCGCCGGTGCTGACGGCGCCAATCCTCGAACGACCAATCTTCATCGGTTAAATTCATGCGCGCCGTTGCGGCGAACAAGGCGGCTTTGCGATTTGTACTATCCCCGATAACCACCGGTTCTACCGCCAGATCATAGCCGTCGTTTTCGAACAGGCGCAGGCGCGCTGTGGCTGGTTGAGGGATGCCGTGCACGGCGAGGCCCTCCACGGAATGGTCCTCCGAAGCATACACCGCCGGATACTGCACATCTTGGACCCGCACCCGCCGGTAGCCCGGCAAGATCGCTGGGCGGAGGCGCATGGATGTAAGGGATAGCCCGGAAACGATGCTCAGCACTTCCATGTCCATCAGCGTTCCGTAAAAGAAGTAGGTGCTTCTTACGCCCGCCATGGGAACCGGATCAGCCGAAATCGGGCGGTTCTAGTCCGCATCGGCGCAACTGATCGGCAACAATCGCTTTGAGACGGGCGAGGCCGTCTTCGCTGGCCGATTCGCAACGGGCCACCAGAACGGCCTGGGTGTTGGAGGCGCGCAACAGCCACCAGCCGTCCGGGGTTTCGACGCGAACGCCGTCGATATCGCGGACGGTGATATCGCTCGCATCTTTGAGCCGCGCCTTGATCTCCTCGATCACGGTGAATTTTTTTTCTTCAGCGCAATCGAAACGCAGCTCGGGCGTATTGAACATCACCGGCAAGTCGTCGCGCATCTGGGCCAAGCTGTCCGCCCCGCCGCAAAGAATGGCGAGCAGACGCACAGCCGCATACAAAGCATCATCAAATCCGTAATAACCGTCGGCGAAAAATATATGGCCGCTCATCTCGCCGGCCAGGGGAGCCTCGATCTCCTTCATCTTGGTGCGGATCAGGGAATGGCCGGCCTTCCACAAAATGGGATTGCCGCCGGCGCGCGTTACCTCGTCGAAGAACACCTGGCTGGCTTTGACATCGGCAATAATCGGCGCACCGGCGTTGCGGGACAGGATTTCCCGCGCCAGGATCACCAATATCTGATCGCCATAAAGCATCCGCCCGTGGGCGTCGATAACGCCGACGCGGTCGCCGTCGCCGTCGAAGCCGATGCCGATATCACAGTTGTTGTCGGCCACCAATTGTTTGAGCTGGGCTAGGTTTTTTTCCACCGTCGGATCGGGATGATGGTTGGGAAAGGTGCCGTCGATCTCGGCATTGATGACGAAATGCTCGCCGGGCAGCTTGGCAATCAGCTTCACCAAAGCCTCGCCGGCCGCGCCGTTACCGGGATCCCACGCAACGCGCATATTGCTTGCGCCCGGATGATCAGCGGCCAGGCGCGCCACATATTGATCCATCAGGTCTTGGCTCTCGGTGGTGCCTTGGCCACTGGTGAATTCTCCGGCGGCTACCCGGGCGCCGAGGGCCTGGATGTCTTCGCCGAAAAAGGAATCACCGCCGAGCACCATCTTGATGCCGTTATATTCCGGCGGATTGTGCGAGCCGGTGATCATCACGCCGCCATTCGCCTCCAATATATGGGCAGCGTAATAGAGCAGCGGCGTCGGCCCGCGCCCGATGCGAACCACATTGGCGCCGGCTGCGGTAATGCCGCTGATCAGCGCCGCTTCCAACTCGGGCGAGCTCAAGCGGCCATCATAGCCAACGCATATTTTGGGCGTCCCGCCGAAACGTTCCACCGCGACCGAGGCGAAGGCGCGGCCCACAGCTTCGGTATCGCTTGCATCCAAGGTATCGCCGACAAGCCCCCGAATATCATATTCGCGGAGGATGGTTGGGTGCAGGGTGTGCCCGCCCGGCATTTACTCAGGCGCTCCGGCGGCCGGCGTATCGGCACGCCCGATACAGGAATAGGTAAAGCCGGCATCGCGCATGTCATCGGGATTATAGATATTGCGAAGATCGACCAGCACCGGCGCCGCCATGGTCGATTTGAGGCGGGCCAGATCGAGGCCCCGGAATTCGTTCCATTCGGTAAGGATGGCCAGAACGTCGGCGCCTTGGGCGGCATCGTAGGCATCCTCACACCAGGTGACACCGTCCAGAAGCTTGCGCGCCTCGCCCATGCCTTGGGGATCATAGGCCCGAACATCGGCGCCGCCGGTGCGCAAGGCGGGCACGATATCGAGGCTGGGGGAATCGCGCATATCATCGGTGTCGGGCTTGAAGGTCAGGCCAAGTACGGCAATCCGCTTGCCGTCCACGTCGCCGCCCGAGGCCGCGATGATTTTTTCGGCCATGTTTTTCTTGCGCGCCGCGTTGACCGCGACGACGGCCTCGACAATCTTGATTGGGCTGCCTGCCGATTGCGCGGTCCGCACTAACGCGAGGGTATCTTTTGGAAAACAGGAGCCGCCATAGCCCGGCCCGGCGTGCAGGAATTTACTGCCGATGCGCCCATCAAGGCCGATGCCCTTGGCGACGTCTTGGACATCGGCGCCGACGGCCTCGCACAAATCAGCGATCTCGTTGATGAAGGTAATCTTGGTGGCCAGGTACGTATTGGCCGCATATTTGATCAGCTCTGCGGTCCGCCGGGCCGTGAAGATGATCGGCGTTTCGATCAAAAACAATGGCCGGTACAATTCGCGCATGACATCGCGGGCGCGCTCGCCATGGGCGCCGATCACCACCCGGTCAGGGCGCATGAAATCTCTAACCGCCGCGCCTTCGCGCAAAAATTCCGGGTTCGACACCACATCGAATTCCGCATCGGGCCGGGCGTCCCTGATCACCGCTTCGACCTCGTCGCCGGTGCCTACCGGCACTGTCGATTTGGTAACGATCACCGTATAGCCATCGAGGGCGGCGGCCACTTCTTCGGCAGCGGCATAGACAAAACTCAAATCCGCATGGCCATCGCCGCGCCGGGACGGCGTGCCGACGGCGATAAACACCGCATCTGCGCTGCGCACCGCGGCGGCGAGATCGGTGGTGAACGACAGGCGCCCGCCGCGCACGCCTTTTTCGACGGTGGTGTCCAATTCCGGCTCGTAGATGGGTATTTCACCCCGGTTGAGGCAGTCGATCTTGTCCGCATCCATATCGACGCAGACAACTTCGGCGCCAAACTCGGCAAAACATGCGCCCGAAACCAAGCCCACGTACCCAGTGCCAATCATCGCTATCTTCATTTGGTGAGACCTCGTATCAAGCTAAGCGCGACAAAATTTCGGCCATTTCGTCTTTCATTTCGGCGCGGTCAAGGGCGAAGGCGATATTGGCCTCGATAAAGCCAAGCTTGCTGCCGCAATCGTAGCGCTTGCCATCGAAGCGGAAGCCGTGAAAGGGAACCTCGCCAATAGTGCGCGCCATGGCGTCGGTCAACTGAATCTCACCGCCGGCGCCCTTCTCTTGGCGGTCCAATTCAAGAAAGACTTCGGGCTGCAAGATGTAACGCCCGATGATCGACAGTGTCGAGGGCGCCGCGTCCGGTTCCGGTTTTTCCACCAATCCCTTGGCGCGCGCTAGGCGGCCATCATCTTCGACCACGTCGAGAATACCATATCGGTCGGTATGTTCTTTCGGAACATCTTCGACGGCGACCACATTGCCGCCTACATCATCGTAGATTTCCAGCATTTGCTTCAAACAACCGGGTTTCGCCAAGATCAAATCATCGGCCAGCAATACCGCAAACGGCTCGTCATGAATGTGATAGCGGGCGCACCAGACCGCGTGCCCCAAACCTAAGGGTTTTTGCTGGCGGGTGTAGGAAATTTGGCCCGGCTCCGGCACCCATTCCGAGATCGCCGCCAGCGCTTCCTCCTTACCGCTTTGCTGGAGGGATCGCTCCAACTCGGCGGAGTGGTCGAAATGATCCTCGATCGCCGATTTGGCGCGCCCCGTGACAAAGATGAATTCCTCGATGCCCGCTTCCCGCGCCTCATCGACCGCGTATTGGATCAGCGGGCGGTCGACAATGGGCAACATTTCCTTAGGCATCGCCTTGGTGGCGGGCAAGAAACGGGTGCCCAGCCCAGCAACGGGAAATACGGCTTTTCGAACGGGTTTAACCATCTGGCTCGATCAATAATAAAGCAATGTGGCCAAGGCATTACGCCTCAATTTGCGTCGGCTTTGTGCCATAGGGCCGCGCACACCGCAAGGCGGCCTTTACCGACGTTTTCCCTTGGGTAGCTCATTCTGCCATTGCACCAGCATACGCTGGGCTTCGGAACAAAGCTTCAGATAACCCGATGCTCGCATCACGCTGGGCGGCCCACCGACCGACTTGACCGCCAAAATCTCTTTTTCGGTGGCCTCGCATTCGAAAGCCATATCGGCGATGCGGCGCCCGTTCGATTCTACGCCCCGGTACCAGCGCGAGACATAATCGAATTTGACGTCGATATCTTTCTTGACGCGCCCGGCACGGGGGCTCTTGCCCTTGCCGCGCTCCTGCAATTTCGACAAACGCCGTTTCAGTTTTGGCACTTCGCGGTTATAGCGTTGCGCGCGCTGGTCCTGGACCGCGTGGGTGCCTTCGTGAACGAAGGTCTGCATGAAAAACAGCGGCGATCCATAGAGCACGTTACGGCGCACGAACATCATGCGCTGACCATCAAAGGAAAGGATTTTGTTGTAATAGGCCGCCGCCGCATCGGCAGCGCCGGAGCGGTGAAAATACTTGGAAATCGGATTGTAGTGAATTTCATCGATAATCTCGATGTACTTGGTGACCGGCGATCGCAATTGCCTGGCAAGGACGAAGGCCTGGCGCATAGCCTGAAAGAAGCGGCCATTGCGAATATCGGGATAGACCGAACCGTAGACTTTAATGCCGCCGATAATGCGCACCAGGGGATCGTCGAATTCGGCGTCCGGGGTTTGTGCGTACAGTTTGCGCTTGGCGGTCAGTGTAAGCATATGCGCAAAATATTTGAGGGTTTTGTCGTTAAAGACATTGGTCGGAACGCGCATGATGTTTTTGCTTTTATTGTTTTTCCAACCCGCATAGCGGTGATAACGCCCGCCGGTGTAAAGCTCGTATGCGTCTACCGCGTCCAGATAAATGCGCGCCATGGGATCTTGGGCAAGCGCCGCCTGGATGATTTCTCCGAAGCGCCGGCGCGCGATCTCAGCGCCCCGGTCATCGACCAGCCGACCATTGATCATGTCCGGGATCAACGCGGCGCCGTCATTGCCCGCCTTTACCGGCAGCGCCGAAAGTTTACTGCCGTTGCAGGATAGACGCGCCACACGCCAGGCTTTCAAGCGTTCGTCCAATACGGCGCGCGCAATTTCATCAAGGCCGGCGCGCAATTTCCGGGTGATGGATTTGGCCGCCTTGTCGCCGGACCGAAAGGCAAGCTCCGACCACAAGGTGGCGCCAGATTTGGACTTTGGAAGGCCATCGCCATCGCGCAACATAATCGCCAGATGCCGTTGCGCAGGGCCATGACCCGCATCGGCGAGACTTTTCAATCCCGGCAACGCGCGGCCATATTTCTTGGCTTTGAGAAGCGCCACGGCCTGGCCATATCCGGAGACAATATCCTCCGACGAACAGGCCTCCGCGCCGGCTGGACCGGCACTTATGGGCGCCAGGGCAGCCGCCGTGGCAATAGAAATGCTCAGGATTACTGCGCCGCGCACAAAAACACCCTTCTCTCCCCAAATTTAAGTTCCAAGCAGGAAATCCTTGGCTTGATTGATCTTGGTCGCAAGATAGGTGGAACCACCCTTATCGGGATGGATTTTGCTCATCAATTCGTGATGGGCGGTCTTGATATCTTCGTCGCTGGCCCCTGCTTCAAGGCCGAGGATATCATAGGCTTCTTCGCGCGTCATACCCCCCTGGCCGCCACCACTGCCACCGCCATTTTCAGCGTGGCCGCCGGCGCGCGCCTGTTCGCGCCATTCGTCGCCGTGATAGCGGTCCAGATAGGCACTTAAGACCTGCACGCTCTGCTCGTCGGCGGACGCTTCGCCAAGCAATTGCAGAATTTCGCCGAGCTCCATGGAGCGCAGCGTCCGCCCGGCAAAACGACCGGCGATGACATCGCCGTTCATCTCGCCGTTGTCATGATTAAGGATCATGCGCACATAGGCGGTTTCGATTTCCGACGCCTGGCCCGAGCCGGTACCGGCGCCCGCGCCCGGCGCGCCTGAGGCGGCCATGCGTGAATAATTCTTGGCCGCCCGCGCCGCCATGCGGGCGCGCATCAACAAGGGTAGCAAGGCCGGGATCGCCAGCAGGCCCCAGCCAATGCGCCCGGTAAAGATCAGCGCGCCGGCGACCAGCACCACGAGAATAATGAAAATCCATTTCAGGGATTTTAAGAGGGTCGCGGGCTGAGCGCTGACATACCAGCGCGCCGCCAACAGGGTGCCGATTAAAACCGCAACGCCTAATACAAGATAGGGCATCAGATATTACCCACGCTTGACCTGGTGGGCGATCTGGCGGAATGCACCGCCTTCATTGTTGGCGAGGTTTTCCAGCGCCTTGCGCCCGCCAGCGGCGAACACGGCGACGGCGCGCAGCAATTCGCGCAACGTCTGGGCGCTGACCGAATCGAACGGGCAATAGGCACCGTTGGTCAACTTTGCGATCTGGCGGAAGGCAAATTCGGCGACCGGATCGCCGCCCTCTTGAAACAGGAATGCCGGCGTGCCGAGGATGCCCAACTCGCCGGCGACCGCGCCCAACTTGTCCACGTCTTCTTCGATGCAATCGCCGATAAAAACCAGCGCATCCACCTTGCGCTTTTTTGTTTCCACAACCGCGTGGCGCAGAACCTTACGGAGTTGAGTTTCCCCGGCAAGGCAATAAACGCCTGTCATCTGGCGCATCAATGTATCTTGGTCGGCGGCCCATTTGGTCGCCTTGAACTCACCAAAGCCGCGGTAGAACGCCAATTGGATTTCCAGGCCGCCGAGGCTTGCGGTTTCCTGAAACATCTCTGCCTGGAGATGGCTGGCGCGGTCCCATGTAGGCTCGCGGCTAGCAGTCGCATCTAGGGCGAAGATCAGGCGGCCCTTTTCTTCGGAGGTTTTTAGCACGGGCGTCATCGCAACCTTGCGCAGGAAATCCTGCACCTGGTCGTTCGACGCTTTGGCGGGCAGATCGCTTCGTGCCATCTCGGCCGGCTCCTCGGGCTCTGGTTAGCGGGCGCTTCATCGTTGGGCCGTAAGCGCTCGGAATTTAAAACTGGTCATATCAGACAAACAAAAACCAGGGCGAAAATTCTATATCCGCCCTGGTTTTAAAACAACCGATGTCATCCCAATCAATTGATTTTATGGAGCTTTCCTTCGGGCCGGAATGCATTGAACACAAAGGCGAAGGTGACGTCATACACTTCGTCAACCAAACCCTTGTCGGTTTTCCTTTGAACAATCACGTTGCCGACATCGCGGCCGCGCGCAATGTTGCGGGAATCGAGGGCCGAATTTTGGCCTTCCACCCAAGACAGGACTAGCGGGCCGGCTTCGATTTTCTTCTCTTTGCGCAGTAGCGCCATGCTCCAGGCCTGCTTGCCAACCACGATGACGCGCGCCATAGGCGCGATGCCTTCGGGCATTTTGCCCCGGTACAGAAACGGTGAGCGGGCCGAATCATAGCCCGCATAGGGGTTCATTCCGGCGCGCCCACGGGATGCAAATACCGGCTTCAAAACCTTGCCATTGGGGTGCTTTTCCACGAACCGTTCGAACGATTCGACCCTTGAAGGCAGCATCTTCAACTGCTTGCCGGTCATTTCGCCGACGATACCTTCGCCCAGAAACTGCTGCCACCAGCTATCGGTGTTGCGGTCATACATGACCATGTCGGAATTGCGCAATTTGCCCGAGACACCGAATTCCAAAATCTTGCCGTCGAGGCGCGCGTCGAACACGATCGAGGAATTGCAAAGCGGGCAATAGGTGATGATCACCGGCACGCCGCCGACCCGGTCATTGACGATCTCGTGGTTCATCAAAATGCCCAGCGGATAAGCGCGCGCATCGCCATTCAGGCTGAACGAGATGACCGGTACCTTGGCCGCGATGCCCTTGACGTCGCCGGCCTTTTCAAACTGGGGTTTGTCGATGGAGGGGATGCCGTCTTTCGGCGGCCCGCCGCTCATAATATCATCAAAGTTGACCGAGGTTTTGGAGAAATCGGTTTTCGGCCATTCGAATTTCCAAATGGCTGGATTAGCCGAAGCGCTATTAAATCCAATGGAAATCAAAAAAGCAGAAATCAGTCCGGCAGCCAACACCGGCGCGATAGACGACTTAATGCGTGAAAACGAAATCATGGCTCATTCCTTTTGCTGCGATGCGCTTTAAGTAGGCACTCAGAACCCTGGCGCGCAATTCAAGCCGGATCACATCTTGGTGAAACAAAAACATGGAATATGTTGCCACGGCGTTTTAATAATTGGCTTGGCGTTCCGCTGAATATCGACGCGTAACCTGGAGTAGCATATTGAGCGAGTTGGATAAAATTGACTGCGCCGTGATCGGTGCCGGCGTCGTCGGTCTGGCCGTTGCCCGGGCGATGGCCGCCGAAGGCCGCGACGTGATTGTTCTGGAATCCGAAGATGCCATCGGCACCGGCACCTCGTCCCGCAATTCCGAGGTTATTCACGCCGGCATCTATTATCCCAAAGACAGCCTCAAGGCTTTGCTGTGCGTGGCCGGCAAGAAGATGTTGTACGACTATTGCGCCTCCCACGGCGTGCCCCACAAAGCCTGCGGCAAGCTGATCGTCGCCACCGACGAGGCCCAGCATGAAACCCTGGCCGCGCTGCAACAAAAAGCCGCCGATAACGGCGTCGATGATGTCACCTGGATCGAAGGCAGCGAGGCCCGCGCCATGGAGCCGGCGCTCAACGCCACGGCGGCTTTGTTGTCACCGTCATCGGGTTTGATCGACAGCCACGCGCTAATGTTGGCCTACCAGGGCGATGCCGAAGCGATGGGCATGATGCTAGCCTTCCACGCGCCCGTGACCGGCGGCGAGGTTACTGACGCGGGCATCGTGATCGAGACTGGCGGACCCAGCCCGATGAACATTCTTTGCGAAACGGTGATCAATTGCGGCGGGCTGTTTGCGCAAAAAACGGCTGCCTTGATCCGCGGTTTAGACGCCGCGCACGTTCCAGACTGTTTCTACGCCAAGGGCAATTATTTTACCTTGGCCGGGCGGGCGCCGTTTACCCATCTCATCTATCCGGTACCCGAAGAAGGCGGACTCGGCGTGCATCTGACGCTGGATCTGGCCGGCCAGGCGCGCTTTGGCCCCGACGTGGAGTGGGTGGATAAAATCGATTACCAGGTTGATCCCAGCCGCGGCGATAAATTTTACGGCGCCGTGCGCACCTATTGGCCGGGGCTGGCCGACGGCGCGCTGGCGGCGGGCTATTCAGGGATCAGGCCGAAATTGGGGGGCCCCGGCACGCCGGCGGCGGATTTTGTCATTTCCGGGCCGGGCGATCATGGCGTGCAAGGTCTGATTAATCTATTTGGCATAGAATCACCGGGATTGACGGCATCGCTGGCAATCGCCCAAAGAGTAGCCGATACTTTGCAATAGCTGATAAACCAATCTGCATGAGGCCGAATAGATGAAACCGGGACGTAACGCTTCCGCAGCCTTGTTGGCCCTTACCGCCGTGTTCACCGTATCAATGATCAGCGGCGCCCTCGCCCAGCAGCCGGGCGGTATCCGCGCCCAGGGCAAGGACGTCAACCGCGACCGGCAAAAGACGCCGCAACGGCGGACGACCAACGCATCGCTGGTCGATGCACGCCAGGAAATGCGCAAGCTGATCCGCCAGATCAGTTCCGTTTCCAGGCGCGCCAACCGCAATTTCGTGGTCATCACCCTGGGCGGGCTGGAGCTGATCGAAAAGATCGACGCGGTTGACGCCACCCGCAAATCGCCGGCGACAACCTATATGCGCGCCATCGACGGCATCATTGTCCGTTCGTTAAATATGCACCCGCCGGAGGGCGGCAAGCGGGAAATGCGTACCGACAAAAAAGTCCGCAACGAGCTGGTGCGTATGGCCGATATGGGCAAACGGCGCGGCCTTCGCATCATGGTCGCCGATTATGCCAAAACGCCAAAAATGATCACCGAAGCGATCAATATCAACAAGGCCAAGGGCTATTTGCCATTTTCCGTGGACAACCCGGAATTCCGGTTCGATACCTTCCCGACCTTTCCCAAGCGCCCGTTCCGGGAAAATTCGAAAAATATCACCGGGCTGAAATTTGCCCAAAACCTTCTATTTTTGAACGATTCGTCCCGCTTTGACAGCCGTGACAATTTCGTGTTGGCCCTCAATGAGACCAATTTCGACGCGGTTGTCGTCGACGTCTATCACCGGGGCCGCACTGCGTTTCAGCGCTCCCATGTGAATGGCATGAAATTTAAGAAGCTGGGCGCCAAGCGCCTCGCCCTCGCCTACATGAATATCGGGCGGGCGGACACCTCGCGCTATTATTGGAAATCGGGCTGGCGCGAGGGGCGGCCGGGCTTTCTCGGCTCACCCGTGCTCGGCGAGCCGGACAGTCATTATGTTCAATATTGGAACCCGGCCTGGAAGAAAATCATCACCGGCGACACCAAGTCCTATACCTACGGCATAATCGCGCAGGGCTATGATGGGGTGGTGATCGATGGCGTCGATTCGTACCTATTCTTCGAGGGCGCCGCCCAATAGGACCGATCGGCTTTTGCTAGTGTGCGAGCACGCTTAGCTGCTGCACCACGAACCCCTGCTCCGGCGGATAGCGGTCCGATATCAGGCGCCTTGCCTGATCCTCGCTTTCCGCCATGACATCATGGATTTGAACATCCGCCCAGTGATCACCAAACAAGTCATGTGACCGGTTGTTCTTGACCGCGGCGCGGACCTCGGCGTTATAGAGAAACACCTCGAAGGCTAATTTATGGTCGCTCGAATGTTGGAGCATTGTCGCTTCTCCGCTCAACACAGATTTATCGGTTGCGCCCGAATTGGTACGCATTGTTCGAATCTTAAGGAGCGAAAATTAACAAATGATTGCGGTGGAAATGCGGTTTTCCTGTGGCACGCAGCGGCGTTCGATCAACTCCGCTTTTCGATCACCTTTTCGAGGCCGGTCAAAAGTTGATCGCCAATCTTGCCGCCGTCGCCGGTCAGAGCTTGGGCGATGACCAATTGCATGGCGTTGATGTGCAAGCCAATCACCTCGACGGCACCCGCATCCACGGCCTTTTCGCGCTTGTCGATGAAAGCGCAAAGCTGGCCGCCGATGATGGTCATCAAGGGATAATCGAAGCTGCCGCCCTGGCCTTTGATGTCGTGGGAAATCTGAAAGATATCCTGGGCCAGCTTGTCGTTGTCGCCGCTGCCGCCCTTCATGTCGGCGAACACGCCTTCGAGGCGCTTGATATCGTCCTTGGCCCAATTCACATAGTCACCGGCCAAATCCGAAATCACCGTTTCGGCGCGCTCAAGCGCGGCGGCGTCAACCGCACCGGGTCCGCCAACAGTCACCTTCTGACTCAGCGTGTTGGGGGGCTTGATGACTTTACCTGCTTGATCGCTCATGGTTTACATGCCTGTGTCTGCTATGGTTCCACGCGCCGGGCGGGCCCCGAATATTTGCAAATAATGCATCCCGTGGGGGAATTCAATAACGGTATACCGAATTCCTTTAACACTGGTAACTTAGGTTCGGAAAAAAGTAAAATTAGAAAATTTTCCTAAATTTCAAATTAACCCCAAATCGCGCAATTCATCAGCCAATTCGAGTGGCAGACTATCGACCTCGGTGGCAGATTGCTCCAAAATGTCGCCGGGCACATCTTCGGTGCGGAAATAGCGCCAACCTTGAAACGCCTTGTGGCGCCTTGGTTCCACCAGCACCAATTCCGGATCAAGCTCGATGGAGCAATAGCGCCGCCCCTCATCATTGGTGGCGCTTTCTATTCCGAGGATTTTCTGACGGACCCGGATATAGCGTTTGACCACCCAATAGATCGAGCCGCCGTCCAGCAGCTCTTTATCTCGTCTCGGCGCGTTGCGGGTATAGGTGAACAGCCGTTGTTTTTTGCGGCTTTTGGCGCTTTCTTGCATGCGCTCGGCCTGGATGGTGCGCAAATGGCCGACGCTTTCGACGCGCACCGCCATGCGGAGGAGATGGACAGTCATGATCTTTGAATTCCGTTAAGTATCGGAGGGATACCAATTGGGCGGGCGCTTGTCGAAAAAAGCGGTAAAACCTTCAATGGCTTCGTCGGAGCCGCGCCCACGCCCGCTGATTGCCGCCATGTCTTCGGCGGTGGCCGCGTCGATCGCCGTGCCCGCCACTTCGGCGATGAGGGCCTTGGTTTCCAGAACCGCGCCCGGCGCGCTTCTGAGCAAGCCGTCGATGATCGGGCCGGCGGCCTCGTCCAAATCGCCCACCGGGCAAATCTCGTGGACCAATCCTATGCGGTGCGCCTCGGCGGCATCGAAGGTTTCGCCGGTGAGAGCATAACGGCGCATCTGGCGGGGCCCGATGGCGGCCACCAGTTCCGGCAAGATCGGCGCCGCCGTGATGCCGAGCCGCACCTCGGTAATGGAAAAGCGGGCATCATCGGAGGCGACCACAATGTCGCAGGCCGCCGCATAGCCGGTGCCGCCGCCGAAGCAGGCGTTGTGGATCAGCGCAATGCTCGGCTTGGACAGGTTATAGAGCGCAGCCATGGCATGGGCGGAAAGCTTGGCCGCATCCAATTGCTCGGCGGCAGTGCCGGCGGCCAATTCCTTGAACCAATTGACGTCGGCGCCGGCGGAAAAATGCTTGCCGGCACCGCGCAACAGAATCACGCGCACCGCATCATCGGCGTCTAGCCGCTCCGCTGTTTGGCGCAAGCTTGCCAGCAATTCGGCATTATAGCCGTTGAAAACCTCGGGCCGGTTGAGGGTGATGGTGGCCACCCCGCCGGAGCTGATTTCGGCCAAAATCACATCTTCGGACACATTTTCCCCCTGAAATTTGGTTGCCTTACCGGGCTTGAATTATAGTGGCCGTTCCTACCACGGCAAGTCGTCACCCTGGTAGCTGACGAAGCGGCCCGATTGCTCTGGCGTCAATTCGGCGATGATGCGACGCATTCCGGCGGCGCTATCGCCCGGATCGACGGCGGCGCTCGGCCCCCCCATGCGGGTGCGCGCCCAGCCGGGATGAAACAGGACCACCTTGATGCCCAGCCCGGCCACATCGCCGGCAACATTTTTCATCAGCGCGTTGAGCGCCGCCTTCGAAGCGGGATAGCTATAACCGCTACCGGCGCCGATGCCGTCAATGCTGCCGAGATGGCTGGATATAGAGGCCATTACTTTCATCTCGGACGCCGCTACATGATCGGTGAAGCGCTCGCATATGTGCAGCGGTGCCATCGCATTGATGGCGAAACTTGTGGCCAGCGCGTCGTGATCGATTTCGCCGAGCCGGGCGTGGTGATCCAGAAGCACGCCAGCATTGTTGAGCAGCACGTCGATGGCAGTGCCCGATAGCTGGACGGCCAGGGCTTCGACGGCGGCCCGGTCGGTCACGTCGAGGGGGAATATCTCCACATCCCCTGCCAGCCCGCGCAAGTCATTCGCACCGGCTGCATCCCGGCAGGTGGCGATGACGCGCCAGCCCTCGGCGCTGTATTGGCGCGCGAACTGTAGGCCGAGGCCCCGGTTCGCGCCGGTTATGAATACTGTCGGCATCTTATCTCCTTAAACTAAGCCATCATCCGGCAAATGCCCCCTGCACGATGGCCACCACGAAATAGACCAGGCTGACAGCGATGATGGCGCGCGCCGCATAGCCCCAAATCATCCGTTGGACGTTGAAGGCGCAGCGCCAGACCCCCACCCCGCAATAACCTGCGAAAATAACCAACAGGGCGAGGCCAAGCAAATCATACAGAAATCCGGTGCGCACCATGGCGCCAACCAGGGTGGCCAGTGCCCAGCCGCCCAGTATGGCCACCAACCAATAGACCTTCCACAATCGTTCCTCGCCGCGCCAGATGCGCAGCACCAGATTGGATGATCGGGGTTTGATATCCGCTTCGTCGGGCATGGCTCTGCATACACGGATTTTTCGGCTTGGTCATGCGAGATGACGGCTGGGGCGGGCGGCGCTATGATGGGCCTTTCACCGGCGAGAGATTGATTTCCTTGAACGCTTCGTCTGACACACAAAACCGGGGGGCGCCGGGCTGGGCTGGAACGCCGCTTGCCCGGGTGCTGCTGACCCAGGCCATCGGCGCCGCCATCGCCTTCGCCGCTGCCTTCGCACTTAGCGCCTGGGCAGGCGCATCCTTGCCGCTGTTTGCGGTTCTGGTAGCCACCGGCGTGATCGCTGCATGGTTGGGGGGCAAGATGCGATTAGCGCGCTGGTGGATCCCGGTGCAGATGAACTTAGGCCCGGCAGCGGCGCTGGTGTCACTGGCGGCGGTGCCGCCATGGCTGTTCCTGGCCGCCTTTATTCTTCTCGGGCTGGTCTATTGGAACAGCGCCCGAAACCGGGTGCCTTTGTACCTCACCAACCGCACCACATTCGATGCCATCGCCCAATTGATACCGGCTACGCTCGGCGCCCGGTTTCTGGATGTGGGTCACGGCATCGGCGGAATACTGATCTACCTCGCGCCCCGGTGCGCCGGGGTGCAGTTGACCGGCATCGAATCGGCGCCGCTGCCGTTTTTGCTCTCATGGCTACGGGCGCCGCTTAACAAATATCCGAACCTGACACTTCTTTACGGCGATTTCTGGAAGCTGGATTTTGGCGACTACGATATGGTCTATGCGTTTTTATCGCCCGAACCGATGCCGGCGCTTTATGACAAGGTCCGCCGCGAAATGAAGCCAGGCACAATGTTCGTGTCGAACTCCTTCGCCGTACCGGGCGTGCCGCCGGACGAGACTATCGTCCTTGATGACCGGCGCAAAACCAAGCTGCATATCTGGAAAATCTAGAGCAAAAGCCACGTGCCGAGGGCCAGGAAAACATAGAAGCCAAGCACGTCGGTGATCGAAGTCAGAAGCGCGCTCGACGCCACCGCCGGATCAAACCCGAACCGTTGCAGATAAACGGGCAAGGCACTACCAGCCAATCCGGCGACCAGGAAGTTGATAACGATGGCCAGCGCAATGACACCGCCGAGCGCCGGGTTGCCGAACCAGCCCCACGCCACACCGCCAATGATTACCGCGAACAGCAAGCCGTTGACCATGCCGACCACGATCTCCTTGCCGATGGTGCGAAGAGCATTGGCGGGCGTCAATTCGCGCATGGCAATGGCGCGCACCGCAACGGTCAATGTCTGTACCGAGGCTGTGCCGCCCATGGCGGCAACGATGGGCATCAAAACCGCCATCGCCACCATCTGCTCGATGGTGCCGGAAAAATGGTTGATGACGGCGGCGCCGAGGATTGCGGCAGCCAGATGCACCAATAACCAGATGAACCGGGAGCGCGCCGTATCCAGAACGGCGGCGAACAAATCATCTTCCTCGCCGACGCCGCCGAGGCGCATGATATCTTCTTCGTGCTCCTCGTGGATCACATCGACAATATCATCGACGGTAATGACGCCGACCAGCCGTCGGGTATCGTCGATGACTGGCGCCGAAATCAGATCGCGCTGGCGAAACAGATAGGCCACCTCTTCTTGGTCCATATCCACCGGGATCAGTTTCAAATCGGCAATCATCAAGGCATTTAGCGCCACGTGCCGGCGCGTGGCTAGTATACGGCTGAGCGGGATAGCGCCGAGCGGGCGTTGGTTCGGATCGACCAAAAATATGTCATAAAAATCGCGCGGCAAATCGTCGGCCTCGCGCAGGAAATCAATGGCCTGACCGACGCTCCAATGGGACGGCATGTCCACCACGCTGCGCTGCATCAGACGCCCGGCGCTGTCCTCAGGATACGATAGCCCCTCCTCGACCATTGAGCGATCATCGTCGGAGAGCGCGTCGAGCACTTCTTCGCGTTCCGCGTAATCCAGTTCCTCGACGATCTCGATGACATCGTCGGCTTCCAGATCGGACACCACATTGGCGACGTGCGATAGGCCAAGCTGTTCGATCACCCTTTCCCGAACGCTTTCGTCCAGCTCGGTCAGCACGTTGGCGGGGAACTCGGCGGCAATGGCCTCGACCAAATTTTCGCGCCGGTCGTGATTGAGTGTCTCCAACAGATCGGCGAGGTCTGACCAGTGCAGCGAAATCGCCAGGGTCTTGGCTTTTTCGGTATCGGCCTCATCCAGAGCCGCGACAACAGCTTCGATAATCTCGGGATCAAGGCCCGCCACATTTTCCGGATCAAATTGATCCGGCTGTGGCTGGGCCTCGCTCACAGGAGTAGTTCCTGCTTAACCGTGCCCTGCGCCTCCACCACGGCCAGGGCCGTCATATCGACAATGCCGCGGGCATTAATGGTTTCATGCAGCACGTGGCAGGGCAAATCCATACCCAGCAGTATCGGTCCCACATCGACCCCGTCGGCCAGCATGCGCACCATGTTGTACGAGATATTGGCCGCATCCAGGGACGGCATGATCAAAAGATTGGCCGAGCCTTTCAAAACCCCGTCGCCGATCAACGGCTCGCGCATGGCTTCCGACAGGGCCGCGTCGGCGTGCATTTCGCCGTCGACCAATAAATCTGGGTCCATCTCTCTGATCATTTCGACGGCTTCGCGCATCTTGCGCGCCGTCGATGCCAGGGACGAGCCGAAATTGGAATGGGACAACAAGGCGGCCCGGGGCTGGATGCCGAAGTGGCGGATGGCTTCGGCGGCCAGCACGGTATAGCGGGCAATCTGCTCGGCGGTCGGGCCCGCATTGACGAAGGTGTCGCAGATAAACAAGGTGCCCTTGGGCATGATCAGCATGCTCATGGCGGCGGCCCGATCGACGCCGGCCTTCAATCCGATGATATTGAACAGCGGGTCCAGATGTTCCACGTAGCGACCGCGTGCGCCGCAGATCATGGCATCGGCTTCCCGGCGGCGCACCATCAGCGCGGCGATTACCGTATTGTTGGTGCGGACAACGGTGCGCGCTTCGTTTTTGGACACGCCCCGGTGCTTCATGAGATCGTGATAGAGGGTCCAGTAGTCCCGGTAGCGATCATCATGTTCAGGATCACACAGCTCGAAATCCTCGTCGATTTTCAAACGTAACCCTAAGCGTTCGATGCGCATTTCGATCACCTGGCGGCGGCCGATAAGGATCGGCTGGACAATGCCTTCGTCGACCGAGCTTTGCACCCCGCGCAGCACCCGGTAGGATTCGCCCTCGGCAAACACAACGCGCTTCGGATCCTGGGCGGCGCGCTCGAACACCGGCTTCATGACGGTGCCGGAGCGAAACACGAAATCGACCAATTTTAACCGGTAGGCTTCGAAATCCTCGATCGGGCGGGTAGCGACGCCGGTATCCATGGCCGCCTTGGCCACCGCCGGCGCCAGCAAGACCAGCAATCGGGGATCGAAAGGCTTCGGGATCAGGTATTCGGGGCCGAAGCTCAACTCTTCTAACCCATAGGCCTCGATCACGGTTTCATCAGACTCGGCCTCAGTCAAAGACGCCAGCGCATGCACGCAGGCCATTTTCATTTCGTCATTGATGGCGGTCGCGCCTACATCGAGGGCGCCCCGGAAAATATAGGGGAAGCAAAGGACGTTGTTGACCTGATTGGGATAATCGGTGCGCCCGGTGGCGAGAATGGCATCGGGTTTGGCTTCGCGCGCGACTTCGGGGCGGATTTCCGGCTCCGGATTGGCGAGCGCGAAAATGATCGGCGCGTCGGCCATCGTCGCCACCATCTCCGGCTTCAACACGCCGGGCGCGGAAACGCCAAGGAAGATATCGGCGCCGCTGATGATATCGCCTAAGGTACGGGCATCGGTCTTTTGCATATAACGGGCATTATAAGGGTTCACCTCTTCGGTGCGGCCCTCATAAAGGACGCCGGCAATATCGGAAACGAAGATGTTGCTCTTATCGAGGCCCAGCTTGACCAGCAAATCTAAGCAAGCCAGCGCCGCCGAGCCGGCGCCCGAGCAAACCAGCTTCACTTGGCCGATATCCTTGCCAACCACTTTCAACGCATTGAGGATGCCGGCGCCGACGATGATCGCGGTGCCGTGCTGATCGTCATGCATGACCGGGATGGCCATGCGTTCTTTCAGCTTGGCCTCAACCTCGAAACATTCCGGCGCTTTGATGTCTTCCAGATTGATGCCGCCGAAGGTGGGCTCCAGGGCGGCGATAATATCGACCAGCTTGTCGGGATCGGTCTCGTCAATCTCGATATCGAAAACATTAATACCGGCAAATTTTTTGAACAGACCGGCCTTGCCTTCCATTACCGGCTTCGAAGCCAGGGCACCAATATTGCCGAGGCCGAGCACCGCCGTGCCGTTGGAAATGACCGCCACCAAATTGGCGCGCGAGGTCAGGTTGGCTGCTTCCGCCGGATCGCCCGCGATCAGCATTGAGGCAGCGGCGACCCCGGGCGAATAGGCCAGTGCCAGATCATGTTGGTTGGCAAGCGGCTTGGTGGCGACAACGGCAACCTTACCCGGCGTCGGATAGCGGTGATAATCCAGGGCTTCTTCGTCAAGCTTGTCTGCCATCGCTCGCCTCCCCAGCCGGTATCCGGTTTATGACAATATTCGGGCTGGCGACCATCCGCATTCGGGCTGGCGACCATCCGCCCCGGCATCATTTCGCAAATAACTTCAATTAGGGGCATTGGTGCGGTCGAGAAGACTCGAACTTCCACGGGATCACTCCCACAGCGACCTCAACGCTGCGCGTCTACCAGTTCCGCCACGACCGCTGAATGCGCCCTAATCCAGCACGCTAATGCCGGTGAACCATTTGGGAAATAGCAAATCGGCTCTCTCTTATCAAGGTAAAGCAGGGTACAATGGCCGATATATTGCGCCCCCGGCCAAATGTGGGGCCAAGTCAGTTGGAGTTACGGCCCGATGGATGCAGCAGCGGCAGGCATGGATGCGGAATGGCGCACCCAGCACGATCTGGTGGAATACCAGGACGCCTTGGCGGCAATGGAGCAGCGCGTCGCCGATATTCGCGCGGGAACCGCGCCCGAGCTGGTCTGGCTACTTGAACACCCGCCCGTCTATACCGCAGGCACCAGCGCCGCCGAAGATGAGCTATTGGATGCGGGGCGTTTTCCTGTGCACCGGACCGGGCGCGGCGGACGCTATACTTATCACGGGCCCGGCCAGCGCATCGCCTATGTGATGCTTGATCTCAAGCGGCGCGGGCCAGATGTGCGGCAATTCGTGCGCAATCTGGAAGGTTGGGTGATCGCCGTGCTGAACCAATTCGGCGTGACCGGCGAGCGCCGCGATGGCCGCGTCGGCATCTGGGTGGCCGGACCCGATGGCACCGAAGAGAAGATCGCCGCCATTGGCGTGCGCATCCGCCATTGGGTGACGTTCCACGGCATTGCCATCAACGTCAATCCGGAGCTGGAACATTTTAATGGTATCATTCCTTGCGGCATCGCCGGTTATGGCGTTACATCCCTCAGCCAATTAGGGGTGACGGCGAGCCTCGAAGATGTCGATGCGGTTTTGCGCAAAACCTTTGCGTCCCATTTCGGCAGTTGAAAATTAGCCGGCATTCGTGTTGGCGTCGGCTCGGCAAACAGCGGTAGTGAAATGGACGACGAATTTAAAACTCCGGAAGTTTACCTGAGAGAATTGAATCGCATGGAAGTGGCCATGAGCGAACAATTCGGCTGGCTGAAAAACTGGCACCTGGCGATCTTTGCCAGGAAAGAAGACGAAGAGATCGATCTGACCGCCCTCGCCACTTCGCCGTTCCGCGCCTGGTACAAGGGCCTGCCGCAGGATCTTTTTTCCGAAAGCGCCATATTCATCGCCCTCGGGTTCAGCCTCGAATCCATGCAGACCCTCGGCAACCAATTGCTAGACGCGCTCGGCGAAACGGAAGAATTTCAGGGCGCCGATTACGCCGCCTTCATGGATGCGGTGATCAGCTTCAACGATCTGGTATTCAAGCTGATGCGCGAGGCCCTCAATCAGGTGGCCCAGGTCGATAATCTGACCGGCGTCGGCAATGAAACCGGCATGCAGGCCCATGTGCTGGCGGAGCGCGAGCGGGTGCGCCGGACCAACCAGCAGGCCTGTATCGCGCTGGCAGAGTTGGGCGAATATTCGGTGCCCGAGGAAGAAGGGTTGGAGCTGGACGCCGTCGTCATGGTCGGCCGCTCCGAAGTCATCTCTCAGTTCGCCCTGGCCTGCATGGAGATGCTGCGGCCCTACGATCAGATTTACCGGATCGACAATGATAATTTCGTGCTGTGCCTGCCCTACACCGATACCGACGTGGCCAATCTAGTGATCAGCCGCCTGCACGCGTCCGTGGTCAATGGCGGCCTCGAAATGGAAGACGGCACCAAGGTGGAGATCGGATTGCGCTTCGGCATTGCCCCTATCGGTCCCGACGACGAGGTCGAAGATGTCCTGGCGCACGCCCGTGAAGCGGTGGAGCTGGCGCGCACCAACGCGCTTTTGGACGTGGTTGCCTGGTACGTCTCTTAAAGATTATTCGCTGGCCAATTGGTGAAAGCCGGGCGCATCCGGAGCGACCGCTCGCTGGATGGCAATATCGGTGACGTCGGCCTTTGGCGGGCCTTCCCTGCAGGCGGCCAGCATCGCCTCCACCGCATCCGCCTCACCTGAAAACAACGCCTCGACGGAGCCATCTTTGCGATTGCGGACCCAGCCGGCGATGCCCCTATTTTCCGCCTCACCCACCGTCCAGGCCCGGAACCAGACCATTTGCACGCGCCCCGATATGCGCGCCAACCGGCAGATATGATCGGCGCTCATTCAAACTCCATGATGACCTGATCCACATCCACACTTTCGCCGGGCTGACAGTGAATTTTGGCAACAGCGCCGTCGCATTCGGCGAACAGTTGGTTTTCCATTTTCATGGCCTCGATGACCGCAACCTTGTCGCCCAGACGAACCTCCTGGCCCTCCGACACGTCGATGGAAACCACCAGCCCCGGCATTGGCGACAACACCAGGTTGGAAGTATCGGCATCGGTCTTTTCCGGCATGCGGCCGAGCATTTCGGCGGCCAGCGGACGCAAGATGCGAATGTCGGCGAGAAATCCATAATGGCGGAACTGAAAGCCGTTATCGGTGCGGTCCACCTGGATGCAGATGTCCTCGCCATTGACGGCGCCGGAAAACAAATCCTGCTCCGGCGACCAGGAGCCGGAAATGGTAAACCGCTCGCCACCCACCACAACCACCGCATCGCCGTTGGTCTCGGCCAGACGGACCGGATAGTGGCTGTGATTGAGGATCACCACCCATTGATCGTCTTGCTTCATGGGTGCCCGCCCGGCCATCAATCCATCCCGGCTGCGGGGCGCGATCACGGCCCGCCGCGCCTCGAGGATGCCATTGAGGACACCGGCGACGGCGGCCAGGATTTTCGGGCGCGGATGCGTGGTGTCACCGGGGATAAAGCGGTCGCCGAATTCTTCGGCAATAAAATTGGTGGTCAGCTCACCGGACTGAAATCGGGAATGGCCCATCAGCGCCGCCAGGAAATCGGCGTTATGGGTGACGCCGGCGATGATGAACTCATCCAAGGCGCGGCGCATTTTGGCGATGGCCGCGTCCCGGTTTTCGCCATAGGTGATCAGCTTGGCGATCATCGGATCGTAAAAGCGCGAAATAGTGTCACCTTCGGAGGCGCCACTATCGATGCGCACCGACTTGTCGGTTCCGAAGACTCCGCTCATGGGCTCCTTGTAGCGGGTCAGCCGCCCGATAGCGGGCAAAAATCCGCGCACCGGGTCTTCGGCGTAGACCCGGGATTCCATGGCCCAGCCGGTCATGGTCACGTCGCTTTGGGTAATTTGCAATTCCTCGCCGGCGGCGATGCGGATCATCTGTTCGACCAGATCAAGGCCGGTCACGAACTCGGTCACCGGGTGCTCCACCTGAAGACGCGTGTTCATCTCGAGAAAATAAAAATTGCGGTCGGCATCGGCGATGAATTCGACCGTGCCGGTGGACACATAATCCACCGCCTCGGCCAGGGCCACGGCGCGGGCGCCCATTTCGGCGCGCAATTCTTCGGTTACGAACGGGCTCGGCGCTTCCTCGACCACCTTTTGATGGCGCCGCTGGATGGAACATTCGCGCTCGCCCAGATGGATGACGTTGCCGTGGGCATCGGCCAGCACCTGAATTTCAATATGGCGCGGATTGGTGATGAATTTTTCGATAAACACGCGGCCATCGCCAAAACTGGCTTCGGCTTCGGATATGCAGGAAGCCAGCGCTTCAGCCACATTGCCGCCTTCTTCAACCAAGCGCATGCCCTTGCCGCCGCCGCCAGCGGACGCCTTCAGCATCACTGGAAAGCCGATGTCGGCGGCGATTCTTTCTGCCTCGGCACCGCTGGTCACCGGATCCGCGAAGCCGGGAACCACCGGCACACCAGCCTCCTCGGCGGCCAGCTTGGAGCGGATTTTGTCGCCCATCAGATTGATCGCATTGATGGGCGGGCCAATAAAGGTGACGCCGGCATTGCCAAGGGTTTCGGCGAATCCGGCATTTTCCGAAAGAAAGCCGTAACCGGGATGCACCGCCTCGGCGCCGGTTTCCTCGATAGCCGCCAATATGGCGTCTTGATTTAAATAGCTTTCGGCGCTCGGCGCAGGGCCGATTTCAACGGCGTCGCTGGCCATATCCACATGTAACGCGCCCCGGTCCGCCTCCGAATAGACGGCAATGGTGCGAATGCCCATGGCCCGCGCGGTGCGAATTATGCGGCAAGCAATTTCTCCGCGATTAGCAATTAGAATGGAATCAAACATACAAAAATTTTCCGCTCGCTACGCAATTTGCAACTTTAATATCACTGTAATTCGTTGATAAACAACGGATATCCATTATTAGAACACGTGCATTTCCATTTGCAATAATTTTGCTAGCAAAATCGTCGCAAATTTTACAAATCGTCGTCAAACCGATACCGGAGTTGCCGCAAACGCCGCTCGCCGATATCGCAGCCGAGCGGGTACGTCAAAGACACATTCTGCATCAATAGACGACCGCCGGCACCGGGAACACCGAAATGTGGGCCGATACCGGCGATTTCGAACAACAATTTGTGCCGGATAGCTCGCCCGAAATCCTGAAAATCCTTGGCCGCCACCAGAAAGGCGCCGGGACCGCCGATCACGCAGGCGGCGTAATAGCGGTCCAGGTCTTTCAATTGCGGTCGCCCCGATGGCTGCAGCCGGTCGTTGATGATCGCCAATCCGTTGATGGTGATGCCCTTGGCGATGGCGGCGGCGCGGGCCTCGGTGACAGGTGCGCCCACATTGTTGGGCCCGTCGCCAGAGATATCGATAACCCGGCGCGTGCCTTGAAAGGCGTTGCTCTCCAACAATGGCACCGCAAAGGAGATGGCATCGCTGATCGACGTCCAGGGGCCGGTAGATATGGGTGCCGCGCCTAAGGCTTTGGCAAAGGCGCGGGCGCTGGCGGCACCGTCGATGACGCGCCAATCCAGCACCGTCGCCTGCACGTCGTCGCCGGCCCATTCCACGTAGGTGACTGCAATCCGCCCCAAGACGCCGCCGGCAACGGCCTTGGCGAAGGCGGGGCTGTTGATGGCCCGGACATAGCCGTCGCGCTGCAAGGCCGCCTCTTCAAAATCGACGCTGCCCGATACGTCAATGGCTAGCACTAGTTCCAGATCCACCGGCGTCAACGCCCAGGCGCCAGAGGAGCCGAGCCCTGGGAGCAGCGCCGCCATCGCAGCGATGAGCAGCCGCCGCAGCCAAAGCGGGCTCAGGGTTTTCCAAGTCATGGGCGGCATCCTATCACGCCGGGGAGCCGGTCAGTGGCGAATTTATTTGGCGTAGGAATCGATGCCCGGGACGATGCCGTCGTCGGAATTTCTGATTTCGGCCTTGCGCCGCTGGCGGAACAGGCTGCGCAGCGCGCCATAAAAATCGATGGAGGTTTCGCGCAAATCGCCCAATTCCTCGACGATATTGGCGTAGGTGGTGCCCCCCCGGACGCCCGCCAGCGAAAGCGCGATCTCGTCCCGTCCGGTGTTATCCAGGTAAATTCCCAGCGGATCGAAAAAGCTGTCGACCACGAATTTCCCCAATGCATCCCGTGGGTTAGAGGGTCCGAGTAGGGGCAGAACCATATAGAACCCCTCGCCGACGCCCCACACCGCCAGGGTTTGGCCGAAGTCTTCCGAATGGGGCTTGAAGCCCATTTCATCGGCCACATCGAAAAAGCCGGCGACACCGATGGTCGAGTTGATGACCATGCGCGCGCCGGTGTCCAAGGAGCGCTCAAACTCGCCCTGCAACAGATCGTTCACCAGGACCACCGGCGTTTTGATGTTGGCGAGGAAATTGCTGATCCGCTCGCGGATAAATTCCGGCGTCACGAAATTATAGGTCTTGGCCACCGGCTCCAGGATCGCCAGATTGAAGACTTCGTTGAAGGCGAAGATGGCCCGGTTGAGGGGTTCCAGCGGATCGTTGATATCGGGCTCTTCTTCGTCGTCGCCATCCTTAGACCCGGAAAGATCATCAAGATCCAGAGGCTCGTCTTCGTCTTCGTCGTCCTCCTTGGCCGCCAGACTGGCGGCGGGAGCGGCGACGCCTGAATTATCTGCGGCTGGTTGCGATGCACTGGTACGGGCGGCGGTTGGCGGCGGCAAAACCGGGCGTCTGGTCTCGCCGGTGCGCGCAAACGGATGCGGCTGGGTCAGCAGAGAGCGCATGTCGTAGAGGCTGTTGCCCGCAGAAGCGTAGCCGGCAAGGCTTAGAAACAACGCCGCGACCGCCAAATAGATCGCCGCGGCGGGTATTTTCAGCCACTTGGATGGAAACAATTGGATCATGCGCCTCAAGCCCGGATGTTCGCCGGGAACCTTAATCATTTTCCCTTCTCTGGCAAGGGCTCTGTTGGGAAAACCGCTGATAATCAACGGATTTTTGATCATGCGTTCTATTGCTCCACCGATTTTTACCCTGTAGCCTGACGTCGAACCGGCCCAAATAACGCGCGCCCCTTTCACCTAGGACCCCCAATGGCCATCCTGCCGCTCAAAGACGACAACGTTCTGAAGCGCATCAGCTTTCAGTATGTCACCGTCGGGTTAATCGCGGCCTGCGTCGGGGTATTCCTTTGGCAGTTGTCCCTGGGCGACCAACAAGGCCGCGCCGCCTTGCAGTTCGGCGCCATTCCCAGTGTCCTGTTTGGCACCCGCAACCTCGCGCCCGATCTCTACGTCATCCCCTCGTACCTAACTTTGTTCACCAGCGTTTTTCTGCATGGCGGCTGGATGCACTTGGCTTTCAACATGCTGTTCCTCTGGGTGTTCGGCGACAATGTGGAAGATTCCATGGGCCATGTGCGCTATCTGGTGTTCTTCCTGATCACCGGCGCCCTCGCCGCCTTTGCCCACGCCGCCTTCGAGGCCGGCTCCTCGGCGCCGCTGATCGGTGCGTCAGGAGCCATATCTGCGATCCTCGGCGCCTATCTGGTGCTGCATCCCAAGGCCAGATTGCTGGTCTTGTTCATGAACATCATCCCCTTGCGCCTACCCGCCTTCGTGGTGCTGCTCGGCTGGATCGGCATGCAGTTTTTCAGCCTCACATCGGGCAGCGCCAGCAACACCGCTTGGTGGGCCCATATTGGCGGGTTTGCCGCCGGCATGATCCTGATCGTGGTGTTCAAGCGCAAGGGCGTGCCCTTGTTCGACGGCATGGGCTGGTTCAAACCGGCCGGCCCGCAGCTGATGGAAATGGCCACCGAGGACGAACGGCGACACGCCAAATCGATCCTTCCCAACACCGTCGCCAGCCGCCCCAGATCTGCTGGCCCGATGCCCGGCAGCGTGCGCCGCGGTCAGTAATGTAATATTTTAGAAAATCTATTTAAAATATTGATTTAAAACAATTATTACGCCGCTTTTTGCGCCTTCGCAGCTTTGCGCTTTTCAGCCAACTGCTTCAGATAATCGAGCCGCAGATCGAGGCTGGAGCCCACCCACATCCGGTTGTTGGCGTGATCTTCGTAGCCGTCGCCAGTGTTCGGGTGCACCAGCATATCGAGCGCACCCCGATTGAGGGTCAGCCAGGGCACGATGTGGGCGAACAGCTCGGTCTCGAAGGCGATTTGGTAGTGGGATTGGGGATGCGGTCCTTGCGGCGCCTTGTCGCGCCAACGCCCGATCTCGGCGTCCGGGAACAGCTTGGCGACCTCGCGCCGCAAATGCCCGGCCCACTGCTTGGTGGCGCCATCGTAATAGATATGGACGTGATAGCCCGTGATCTCATCGGCCGGCCGGAATTTCATCAGCGCGCGCTCCGTTAAGTGTCGCCCCCTTGAGGATATAATAGGTAATCCTATCGGCGGTTTGGCACAACCCGCCCAGCGGGCCTGGAATTAAGGCGTCATCGGTTCACCACCCCTGGTATGCCGCCCCAGCACAGACACAAGCCTGCGACATATTTTCCGAAAAAACGACCATACCGTTTCATTACTATTCCTAACGGTTCATTACGGTTTATACCGGTTTATAACTGGCCCGGCCCACATGGGGATGGCGTGGTTGGCCATGGGTGTCTCCGTCTTGGCACCTCAATATAGGGCCTGCACCACAACAGGCTACGCAACCCTGGAAACTTCCGGCGTGAATTCCAACAATTCCTATTCACAATATTCAAGAGCACCGGCTCGATTCCAGAGCACCAGGTTCATATAGTCCAAGCGCCGACGATTGCAAGTTTTAGCCCATACCGCAATTACCCGGCCACCCACATTATCCGCAAACTGCGTGGTTTTGCCAAAGACCTGGAATACCGCCTGATCGGCGCCTGCCCCCCCCCCTCGCCTTTAACCCCTCGCCTTTGTTACTATCGGAACAGACAAATTCAACGGGGTCAGCCATGACACGGTTTCGCAACGATGTACTTTACGCGCCGGCGGACGGCGCGGGCGGCGGCGGTAACGGGGAAGAGGCCCGATTGATCGCTGCCAATGCCGCCTTCTATGCCGCCTTCACGTCCATGGATATGGCGGCCATGGAGGCGGTCTGGTCGCGCACGGAACAGATCGCCGTCATTCATCCGGGCTGGGGCAGATTGATGGGCCGGGATGCGGTGATGCAAGCTTGGGCTAACATGTTCGACGCTGGCGGCGTGCCGGCCTACCTGCAAATCGTCGATGCAGCCGCGATTATTAACGCGGGCGCGGCGTTCGTCATTTGCACCGAGGATCTGGGCGCCGCCACCTTGATCGCCACCAACATCTTCGTCGCAGAAGATGGCGAATGGCGTCTGGTCCACCATCAATCGGGACCGACCCAGGCGCCTCTGCCGACGGGGCGGCTGAACTAGGGTAGGCCCCCAGCATCAAGCAGACGGTCTTCAGGGAAGCAAACCCTGACCGTTGTGCCTTGGCCGGGCTGGCTATCGATTTCGATCTCGCCGCCATGGGCTTCGATCAGGATTTTCGAGAGCGGCAGGCCAAGGCCTGCGCCTTTTTGTTCCGGCGGCAGGCCAGTTTCATTCTGGCCGAACTTCTCCATCGCCGTGGCCAGGCCGGCGGCGTCCATACCGATGCCGGTATCGGTCACCGATAGTACGAAGCAGCCATTATCTTTGCGAATATCGGCGCCCAGCGTCACCTCGCCATTTTCAGGCGTAAATTTGACGGCGTTGGACAACAGGTTGACCAATATCTGCTTCACCCGGCGGGCATCCATATAAATCGCGCGGTGATCACCGCCGAGGGTATTCACCAGGCGCACATTCTCATGCTCGGCGCGCTGCTGCACCAGGCGGATCGAGGCCTCGGCGATTTCGGACACCCGCACCGGTTCTTCCTGCAGCTCCAACCGGCCTGCCTCGATCAATGACACATCCAGAATATCGGTGATCAGATCGAGAAGATGGCTTCCCGATTCATGGATATTCTCTACATAATCCTGTTGCTTTGCGTTGCCCAGATTGCCGAAGACGCCGGACCGGAGGGCATCGGAAAACCCTAAGATGGCGTTCAAGGGGGTGCGCAGCTCGTGGCTCATATTGGCAAGGAATTCGGATTTCGAACGATTGGCGGCCTCGGCTTCAATCTTGGCCGCGATTAGATTCTGTTCTGATTTGTTCAGCTCCGTTACATCCGTGCGGATGATGGCGACGCCGCCTTCGCGGGTCTTGAACTCATGCAACTGAAAGGTTGTGCCGTCATCGAATGTTCGTTCGAGCGGACCTTGCGGATCACGGTGCCGTCCGACCCGTTCGTCGAACCACGCCTGGTCACGGGTCAACCCGTCTCTGCGTTGACCACGCTCGGCGCGCACCTTCAGCAATTCCTCGAATTGAAGGCCGGGTTTTAGAATATCGGCGACGTCATCCATGGCTTTCAGGTAGTTCTCGTTACAGATAACCAAACGGTCATGCTTGTCAAAGAGCGCAAACCCGCCGGTGAAGCTTTCAATAGCGTCCGACAACCGGTCCCGTTCGATTTTGATCGCTTCATCGGCCAGCCGGCGTTCGCTCATACGCGAGGCGAGCAATATTGCCGTAATCCAAATTGCCAGCAGGCTCATTCCCCGGTTGGTCAGCACCATCCAAGCCTCAGCCCCGGCGGGAGACATGGCGAAACCGATCAGCGTCAGCAGCGAGCCGATGACGGCCAAGCCATAAATGTGAATGCGCCGGGGAAACCAGGCGCCGGCCAGCACCAGCGTCACATAAAGAATGCCGCCCGCCACTCCGAGGGGTAGCGACATATCGAGGGCAAACACCGCAACCGCAATGGCCGTGGCTACGGCCATCAATTTGAATTTCCGCTGGTTAGTGATGGTGACCATGGATGCTGAATTCCGGGCAGCGCCGCCCACCAATGAAGACCTTAATTATTATACTGCTATATGGTGAATTGATAATTTTTAACAATATATTGTTGCAAATATTATTTGCATCAATTTTGGGTGCAGGCGCCGGACGGAAATAAAGAAATCCCCCGCAGCCTTGTGGCTGCGGGGGCTCTTGAGCAATACCGGGTCAGGCGGATTTGTCGACTTTGTTGCCGACGCTGTCCGATTTCGGTACGGATTGCCCTTCGTGGCCGGTAGTGGGCGCGGCCACTTTGGGTTCAGTTTTGGCGGCTTCTTGCGCTCCCGCCGTATTCTGTACCGCTTGCACTGCCGCGCTCTGTCCGGCTCCGATTTGTTCAATCATTCTGATTCTCCTTGAGTGAAATGAATGGCTTCTGCCACGCCTGGAATGTAGGGCCGGAGCGGTACACTTGCAACCGATCCAAAGTGAACAATATTTGATCTAAATTATTGATTTTATTAATGTTTTTTAAATGTTTAATAGGATTAAATTAACCAGAATAACCACGATCACTTCGAACAACAAATGTGTTTGCGCCGGCAAATTCTAAGAGTTGGCCGCGTGCAACCAGATGCTGGCGCCCCACTGTTTGACGCTCTCGCACCATTTTGCGATGGCAGCGCGAACCACTTCATTGCGTTCGGTGTTGCCGGCGCGCATGCCCGCGTTGATCTGCCCGCTCAAGCCTTGGGAATTTTCGGAAGCGATCTCCTGGTTAAATTGATCAAACATTTGCTGTCTCCTTTTATGTGTAAGCGCCCTGTTGCGCGATGATCCAAGGATAGGCAAACTGGCTAGACTTCGCTTGCAGGTTTCGTCTGGAAGTATCGACGAAACCTTGTTTTATCTTGTGATTGAATGGTTTCGCCTTGATTTTTCATACGTAACCCGCGTTTTGGATTGGATATATCCAGGGTATCGGGACTAACAAGCAAGCATAGGGGGAGGATATTTTGGCAGACATCAAAAACATTTATGCCGACATCGTCACCGGGCTGCACGCGGAGCCGCGCCTGGAGACCATGGGCAAAAAGCTGATCATTAACGTAGCGCCCACCGGCTCGTTCACGTCGCGCCAGCAAAATCCAGGTCAGCCCTATACCATGGAAGAAAATGTCACGGCGGCCGTTGATGCCTATAAGGCCGGCGCCTCTGTCTGGCACGTTCACGCCCGCGAAAAGGATGGCATCCCCAGCAAAGACCCGCATGTGGTCAAGGAAACCATCGATCGAGTGTTCGACAAATGCCCGGATATCGTCACCTCGGTGCTGCCCTACGCCGATTATGACCAACAGGGGCGCGAGCAAATTCGCCCGACCGTGGAGATACTCAAATCGGCCGGCGAGCAATATATGGAAACCGCCGTTTTGTTGATCATGTCGGTGACCTTGTCGGACAAATTCACCTATGTGGTCTCCGAGACCAATTTCAAGGAAACCATCGAATTTCTGGAAGCCAGTAATGTGCGCCCCGAATATCAGGGCCACGCCTATTCGGGCCTGAAAGATGTGATGGACTGGGTGCTGGATACCGGCATCGCCAAGGACCCGGCGATCATGAACATCATGTGCGGCTTTCACGGTTACAGCCATGCAACGCCCCTAAGCCCGGACCCGTGGAACTATGTGAACATCATGTCGCTCTATCAGGTGCTGCCCGATGCGGGCGTGCGCGGCTTCTGCGCCGGCGGGCGCAATTGGCTGCCCTTTACCGTGCTCGGCATCATGATGGGCGTCGATATGGTGCGCGTCGGCATGGAGGATTCGGTATTCAAGTATCCCCATTCGGACGAAAAACTTAAAACCTCCGCCGAGGCGGTGGCGCTGGTAAAGACCATCGCCGAATCCATGGGCCGCGAAATCGCCACGCCGGACGAAGCCCGGGAGATCCTTGGCATCGCACCCCGCAACGCCAGCACAAAGGCCGCCGAGTGATCGAGCAAAACCCGGACGGCGGCATGGTCCAGGTGGAATATTTTGAGGGGCCGCAATACGGCCATATGCGCGCCGAGCCGGAAACGCCCAGCTCACGCGGGGCCTATCAGACCCTCCTCGATTTTGGCCGCGCCCAGTGCGGCAACCCGCTACAGGGATAGATTCCCAAGAGCCTAAAATTCGGAGCAAGCCAATTTGCGCTATTTGAAAACCGGCCTCACCCATCATGATCCAGCGTTGGCGACGCCCGGCTTTACCCTCTATACCCCCCTCGATCTGCCCAAGACCTTGTTGCTCAACATGGCAGGCGAGGAGGTCCATGGCTGGGATATTGCTGGAAAATCAACCAGTTATACCCATCTTTTGCCGAACGGAAATTTGCTGGCGGCGACCAAAACCGGCGATAGCCCCACCCTGCCCCAGGCCGGCGGACTGATGCGCGAATTGGACTGGGACGGAAACTTGATATGGGAACATGACGATCCCGGTCAGCACCACGATTTCCGCCGGCTGGCCAATGGCAACACAGCCTATCTCGCCTGGACGCTGATGCCTGGTGAATACTCCAAGCGGGTCCAGGGCGGCCTGCCCGGCAGTGAGCACGAAGACGGCATCTGGGGCGACGTCATCCGCGAGGTGGACGCCGCCGGCAATCTGGTGTTCGAATGGCGCGGCTGGGAACATCTGGCGATCGAGGACTACCCCCTCGGCCCCACATCCAACCGCCATGTGTTCGCCCACCCCAACACCCTCTTTCCTATGGAGGGCGGCGATTATCTGATCTGCTTCCGCCATATCGATTTGCTGGTCATCGTATCCAGGGACACTGGCGAAATAACCTGGCAGCACCATGACGCCGAATTGGGCGGGCCCCACGATGCGCAATTTCTGGCGGACGGCAACATGATGATCTTTGCCAACCGAGACGGCTTGCGCCCGCACGGCTCTGCGGTGATCGAGTTCAATCACCTGACCGGCGAGGAGGTCTGGAGCTACCGGGGCAATCCCAGCCACACCTTCGACAGCAGCTTCATCAGCGGCTGCCAGCGACTTTGGTCGGGCAACACGTTGATCTGTGAAGGCATGTGGGGGCGCTTCTTCGAGGTGACGCCGGATGGCACCATTGTCTGGGAATATGTCAATCCGCACAGTTTTTACCGGGACTTTGGCGTCTCCATTGGCGACGTGAATTATGTTTTCCGCGCCTATCGCTATGCAGCCGACGGCCCGGAAATCCAAGGCCGCCTTGGCGCGCCCTAGTAGTTTGCGCAAGAATGATTTGGTCCTATAGGATAGATCCGAATTTGGAACA
>JABHAA010000016.1 GCA_018674495.1 Rhodospirillaceae bacterium
CCCAAGCGTTATTTCGACAATCGACTGGCGCAATTCGGAACGGCGCCCAAGCCGGTCATCGGGAACCAGCGTCATGCGCCGACGCAAGGTATTGATGTCGGGATCAGCCATGCGCGCGTGGTCGTGGGATGCGGTAAAGCTGACGGTGCCATCAATAAGCATGACGGCGGCCAAATACTGGACATTGACGTCGGGCATTTCACGGCCATCGACGACCCGGGCGGCGCGGGGTGACAAATGAATGCGTACGCTTTTCACGTCGTCTGGCTTGAGTTTGTATTTGGCAATCAGCAATTCCAGCGCATCCAGCACCGCCTGGGCGGGCGAGCCCACGGACCAGCGCTTGATATTGGTGCGCATAATCTCGAACGGGCGGCCCAAATTGTTGAACGCTTTGTCCACATCTCCGACGGCGCCGTGGCTGGTGAAAAAACTGATATCGGTGTCCAAAGGATCGGCGACGCCGGTCATGCCCGAATGCACCATGGCCGCGGCTTGCGTGCCGGTCCCCGCCGGCATACCCGCAAAGACGAAAGCTTTTTCCGTGTGCTCCCGGTCCCGGAACAGGGTGCGAAGGCCGCCCGCCTGTTGGGTGGCGTACGATATGGCCACCGCGCATCGATCTTCATCCATGCCGGTCAGCGCGGCGGCGGCGGCCACGGCGCCGAGAGTACCGGCGAAGGAATGGGAATCCTTGCCCGAGTTGAGAAAATTCTCACCGCCGAGGGCCAAGCCGGTGCGCGCGCAAGCGTCATAGCCGACCGCCACGGCTTTCAAAAATTCAAGGCCGCTAGCGCGCTGGCTTTCGGCCATGGCGAGGGCGGCGGGCACCGCCGAACAGCCGGGATGGGTCAGCGAAAACGGGTGCGAATCATCGGTCTCATCGGCATGCGCCGACATGCCGTTGGCCAGCGCCGCTTGCACAGCGTTGGTGCGGACGGCGGAGCCAAGCACGCCGGCTTGTTTGCGCCCGCCCTGGCTTCGCGCATATCTGATCGCTTGGATGCCGGGCTCCATCTCGGAGCCGGACAGGATGGCGGCGAAGGTGTCCAAGATGTGGTGCTTGGTTTTTTCGATGACCGCGTCAGGCAAGGGCCGGGATGTGGCGCTGGAAATAAACCGAGCCAGTTTTGCCGAGCGGTTGGATGCGGCTAAATTTGTCATCCCATGTAAAAACCGCCGGTGGCGTGGATCGTCTGGCCGGTGACATAGCGCATGTCACTGCCGCAGATGGCCGCCACCGCATCGGCGATATCTTCGGGCGCACCGGCGCGGCGCAATGGAATACGTTCCACCGGCCGGTTACCGGCATAAGCAGCAATACGCTCGGGCGGATCATCGGGCGCATCAATGCGGCCCGGCGAAACCACATTCACGCGAATGGCTTGCGGCCCAAGGCTAAGCGCCAGCGCGCGGGCGAGGCCGACCAGCCCGGCCTTGCCGGTGGGCCGGATCAACGAAGCCGCGCCGGTGAAAGCGGTTGTCCCGCCGATAAAGACAATGCTGCCGCCGCCATTCTCCATATGGGGCGCGGCGAATTTCGACAGCAAAAAGGCGCCGTCGAGGATCACCGAAATGCCGTCGCGCCAAGCTTCGAAATCCAGTTCGGCCAGGCTGCCGTGATTTGGCGACACCGCATTATGAACAACCATATCGAGGCGCCCGAAATGCTCCACGGCGCTGGCGATCAAAGCCTCCACCTGACCGGGATCGGTGACATCGCCGAACAGCGGTATGGCGCGCCCACCGGCGGCTTCGATTTCCCTGGCGCCGGCCTCGGCGGCGCCGCGCGAAGAATTGGCGTGCACCACGACGCCGGCGCCCTCGGCGGCGAGGCGTTTGGCAATGGCGAGGCCGATGCGCTTGGCGGCGCCCGATACCAGCGCCACTTTGCCCTCAAACATTCCGTCAGCCATTCTGCTCTCCTATTCGGCGGCGCTTTTAGTGCCCTGATTGACGATAAAGCCGACGCCCCTATTCAGAAATTCCCGAACCACTTCGTGGAAGCGCTCTGGCTGGTCCACATGCAGCCCATGGGCCGCGTCATAAAGATAGACCAGATACTGGTTGGGAATGGCTTGGCTCAAAATGCGGCAGGTCTCGATGGGGATGATCTGCTCCAGTGTACCGTGCAATATGAGCGTCAGGGACTGGATATCGCCCAGCCGGTCCACCAGGGGCTGATCCAGCGGTTCCCGCAAATTGTAATGGTCGAGGTTAGCCACATTGGCCTGCTTCGCAGCTGCGGAGCGCGTGTCTTCGGGCAAGTTTTCCGGATGCGCATAAAGCTGGTGCAACAATTCGGCTGGATCGGCGGGCATGCCGCCTTTGTCATCGGGCCGGAAACCGGCGCAACCGGCGAGCACCAAAAGCTCCACCACTTCGGGATGATTGACGGCGATCCAGCAGGCCTGCCAGCCGCCGAGGGAATAGCCGAGCAAATCGCAGCGCCCGCCAAGCTCGGCACCGATGAACTCGGCGACCAGGGCGGCCAGCGCCTCGATACTATCGACGCCGGATACATGGGGCGTTTCGTCGTGGCCGGGGGTGATCGGCAAATAGATCCGCCGCCCTTCGGCCAGAAGTTGATGCACCTCGGTTTCCAGATGGCCGGTGGCGCCATGCAGCATCACCAGCGGCAGGCGCGCATTGCCTTCCTCGTCCGTGCCCGTCTCGCCGCCCACATAATAATCGAGCGTACCAGCGCCAAGCTGGGCGGTCTTGCGTTCAAATTTCACGGTCATCTCGGCCCCCTACTCGCCGGCCATGGCCATGACCGGCATGGCACCGGTGGATTTCGACAAATCCCGCACCTCAGGCTGCACGTGGTCGCGGAACAGTTCCATGCCGCGCCGCACCGCTTGGTTAGGAATATTGCCTACCTTCATGTTGGTGTTGATCCAACCGCAACCCAATTCGGCGTGGATGCGCTTGATCTGTTTGACCGCAGTTTCCGGCGAGCCGCAGATGACGGTGCCGTCTTCGATGGCACCCTCGATGGTGCGCGAGCCCGCATGGTTGAGCCGGTGCAGGAAAAATTCGCCGGCCCCGTCGGAGCCAAAATAGCGGGATTTCTGCACCACGATCTGCTGCGCTTCCCGCTGCGGCGCCATCAGCACCTGCATGAAATATTTGACGCCGCGCTCCAAATGCTCGCGCGCCGCCTCGTCGGTTTCGGCGATGCAAGTATGAAAGCCGCAAAGTATATGTTCGGGCCCAGGCTCCCAGCCGCATTTATGGGCTTCGTCGAGATAGGCCTCGATCACGGCGCGTCCGGCTTCCAGGTTGGGTATGAAGACCATGCCCAGCATCGCCCGGTTGCGGGCGGCCGTGCGCGCCGAGTCTGGGTTGCTGCCCGAATAGAGGATCGGCGGATGCGGCTTTTGCATGGGCTTCGGCCACAAGGACACGGCGCGGAATTTGTAAAATTCGCCTTCCCAGCCGAACGGCGCCGGTTCGGTCCAGGCCTTGCGGATCAATTCGGTGGCTTCGGCCAGTCGCGGGCGCGATTCATCCGGGGGAATGCCGTAAGCGATATATTCGTGGGGGATGCCGCGCATGAAGCCGCACATCAGCCGCCCGCCGGAGATGACGTCGAGCATGGCATATTCTTCGGCCACCCGGATCGGGTTCAAAAGCGGCACCAGATTGCCGAACATGGCAATCTTGACCCGGCTGGTCCGCTGGATGAGGGCTGAGCCGATCAGGTTGCAGTTGGACATCAGCCCGTAGGGGCTGAAATGATGCTCGTTGCAGCCGATGGAATCCCAGCCGCATTCCTCGGCAAAGACCATGGTATCGATATATTCGTTATAAAGTTGGCGCGCCGTCTCGGCATCGAAGGCGCCATTATCGACCGGCCATTGCTCGGTCTTTTCTGGGAACACATCGTAGGGCATCAAATGAAAATAATTGAAGCGCACGCCAGCCTCCCTGTTTGTAGGTTCTTGATCCGTTGACTAGGATTATGGCCATGGTTGCACCTCTGTCAATTTGCCCGGCGCCGGTTGCTGGATGCGCGGGCGAGCCCGGAATTCAATATGGTCGGCGGATTTAAATCCAGCGGCATTGCCCGCTCCCTTCGGCACCGAGATTTTGCCATATTTTCGGCGGCTGCCTGGGTCTCCAACGTGGGCAATTGGATCATGCGCATTGGCATTGGCTGGCTGACCTGGGAGATGACCCATTCCGGGGCCTGGTTGGGCGGTATCGCAATTATCCAGGCGCTGCCGACGGTGTTCCTGACGCCTATCGCCGGCGCCCTTGCAGACCGTTATGACCGCATCAAGATATTGCGCGCCAGCCAGCTCGCGGCCTTCGTCCTGGCGTGCGGCATTACCGCCGTAATCTTAGCCGATCTGGTCAATATATATGTGCTCGCCTTCTATTCCCTTTTGCACGGCATCGCCGCCAATATGGGCATCCCGGCGCGCATCACCATCGGCCCCAACCTGGTGCCGAAGGAAGATATTTCGGCAGCCATCGCGGTCTCGTCGATCCTGTTCGGATCGGCGACGTTTATCGGGCCGGCGCTGGCCGGTATCCTGATCACCTGGGTCGGCATCGGCTTCACCTTTGCCGCCAATGCGGCGGCGTTCCTTACCATGGTCATCTGTTTGGGGATGATCACCTTGGCCCGCCAGGAAAACCGGGCCAGCGGCAGCTCTATATTTTCGGACATCGCCGAGGGTGTGCGCTATGTGGGGCGCCATGGGGGCATCCTGCCGGTGCTGATTACCATCATTGCAGCCTCGCTCCTGACCCGGCCCTTGAACGAATTGCTGCCCGGCTTCGCCGATGCGGTCTTTGGCCGGGGCGCGGAAGGATTGGCGGCCTTGATGTCGGCGTTTGGCGTCGGCGGTATGATCGGCAGCATCTGGCTGGCCAGCCGCAACCGGGTCGAGGGCACCACCAATATCCTGTTGATCGGCACCGCCGCCATCGGCGTGATCACGGCGGTGTTCGCCAGCACCGACAATTACCTGTTGGCGTTGGGCTGCATGGTGGCCCTGGGCCTGACCGGCTCGGCATCATCGAACGGCGCGCAAATCCTGATCCACAATTCGGTCGAGGGTTCCATGCGCGCCCGGGTGATGAGCCTGTACAGCTTCAACTACCGGGCGGCGCCAGCGCTCGGCGCGGTGGCAATGGGCGGCGCCTCTTCCGTTATGGGATTTCAGATGCCGGTCGCCCTCGGCGCGATGTTATTTCTGGGCGTCTGGTATTGGGTATTCCTGCGCCGCCACCAATTGCGCGCCGCGCTTGAAACGGGCAATCAAGATGTGTGACAGGCGTCACTGCGGGGCAATCGGTATTGGCGTATACAGGTATCATGATGAATAGTATTACGCCCCATACAGAAATCGAAGACGCGTATATATCGCACGGCGATGAAGCCAAGCTCTTCGAAGGCCGCATGCAGTTGGAAGACGAAGCCTATGCCCGCACGCGACGCCTCCGCAATCGCGCCCAGCGGCAAGCGAAATTGAACGCCCTTCGCCGCATAAAGCGCCGCAACCGGATTATCAAACTTTCCCTATTCTGGACCGGCGCTATTGCACTTGCAGCTTTCGTAGTTATCTGGAACGCCGACGCGATCATCTCTGCCCTCAACCACGCTCTCCGGATAGTTTAGCCCGGTCTAGATCGTCCGCTCCGTCCCCGCCCAATAGTGGGCGCGGATGATGTTTTTCTGGATTTTTCCGACGGCGGTTTTCGGCAGTTCTTCAACAAACTTGATCATGCGCGGGCGCTTGTGGCGGGCCAGCCGCTCAATACAGAAATCCATCAGCGCCTCCTCATCGACGCTTTCCCCGTCTTCGAGGACCACGTGGGCGGCGGGCAGCTCGCCCCAATAGTCGTCCGGAATGCCGAACACGGCGCATTCATTGACCGCCGCGTGGCTGTAGAGAGCGTTTTCGATCTCCGACGGATAGATGTTTTCGCCGCCCGAAATGATCATGTCCTTGGAGCGGTCGACCAGAAACAAAAACCCGTCTTCATCGATATAGCCAACGTCGCCGGTGCGGATCCAGCCATCCGAATTGATCGCCGCCTTGGTGGCTTCGGCGTTCTTGTAATAGCCGATCATCACATGCACGCCGCGGGTCACCAGTTCGCCAACCTCGCCGGGCGGAAGCGGATTATCGTCCGCATCGAAGATGGCCATATCCAGATCTGCGAAGGCGCGCCCAGCGCTGGCCATCTTGGCGGCACAAAACTCCGGCGGGCGCACCGTAAGATTGCCCGATTCCGATTGGCCGTATTGTTCCACCCAGATTACGTACGGCAGGACATCCAACATCTTTTGCATCTGCGCTACTGGGTTGGGGGCGCCGCCGAAATTGCCGTAGCGCCAGCCTTTAAGCCGCTCCGCCGCAAAATTTGGATGGCTGATGATGCCGTTGATCTGGGTCGGGATCATGAAGGACGCGGTAACCCCGTCTTCCTCGACCAGGCGCATGAATTCCTCGGCGTCCCAGGCGGGCATCAGAACCAGCGTGTTGCCGATCAGCACGCCGGTCTGAAACCAGACGAACAGCCCGGCGATATGAAACAGCGGCGTCGAGCAGCAGAACACATCGTCCTCGGTAAGTCCGAATTCCCGCTCCGCCCGCAGGCAGCCGATCACCCGCGATTGATGCCCGGCGACGACGCCTTTGGGAAAGCCGGTGGTGCCGCCGGTATAGGTGATGGCGAAAGCCTCATCGTCGGTGAGCGCCACATCGGGCGGGGTATCGGGTGCGTCGCCGATGAAACCGGCAAGGCTTTCCGTGCCTTCGGGCGCCGCGCCGCCGATAGCGATGATCCGCTTCAGCCCTGGAAGATCGCCCCAAATGTCCATGAGGTTACCAGCCAGCCCGGCATCTACAAAAATCGCCTCGATATCAGTGCTGTCGATAACATTTTGCAATTCGCCAAGGGAGAACCGCGCCGACAGATGCGCCAATATCGCGCCCGACCGCGCCGCGCCGAAATAGATGACGGGGTAGTCGGGCTTGTTGGGGGAATAGATGCCAATGTTGTGACCCTTGCCGAGGCCCGCCGATATCAAGGCCTGGGCGAACCGGTTGGCGGTGCGGTCCAGCTCGCCATAGGTCTGTGAGAACTCACCGGCAACGATGGCCGGCTTGTCCGGCACTCTGGCCGCCGTGTTTGCTAGAATTTCGCCGATCAGCATTCCCTGGTCCCGTGACATTTCGCACCGCCGATTCCTGGACAGGAGCTGGCGCAGCCTATATTGAAGGCGATCAATAGCCGAACTTCGCGCCCGGGTCAAAACGCCGACATGAGCTATAAAATTTCCCTGAAAATGACGGATGCCGCCACCGCCGGCGAATTCGAAAACCCCATGGGCCGCACCATTTTGGAAAGCGTGCTGGCGGCGGGCGCCGACTATCCGCACGGCTGCCGGGCGGGCAATTGCGGCGCCTGCAAATCCCACCTGATATCCGGCGAGGTGGAAATGTCGCCCTATTCGGAGTTTGCGCTTTCGAACGAAGAAAAGGCGCGCGGCCTGATCTTGGCCTGCCGCGCCGTTCCCTGGTCCGATTGCGAGATCGAGCCTATCGCAGTGGAAGACGCCGCCGTTCACGCCAGCCGCCGCCTGGAATGCCGGGTTGCGGAAATCGAAGCAGCAACCCACGACATCCGAATTGTGCGCCTCGATATTTTGAGCGGCGGGCCGTTCGATTACACGGCGGGCCAGTATGCGGAACTGACATTCGATGGCTTGCCGCCCAGGGATTTCTCCATGGCCGCAGCGCCCGGCGCCGATCACCTGGAATTCCATGTTCGCCGCGTGGCCGGCGGCACGGTTACTACCCATGTGTTGGAAAATCTGTCGGTGGGTGATCCGGTGCGTGTCAGCGGCCCCATGGGCACCGCCCATTACCGGGCCGGCCATAAAGGGCCAATGCTGCTCCTGGCCGGCGGCTCCGGCCTGGCGCCCATCAAGGCGATCATCGAAGCGGCACTGGCCGGGGGCCAAGGCCTGTTCGTCTATTTCGGCGCCCGGGACGAGCGGGACATCTACCTTGAGAGCCATTTCCAGGATTTGGCGGCGCGCCACGGCAATCTCAAATTCACCGTGGTCTTGTCGGAGCCGGATGGGCCGACGATGCGCCGTACGGGATTTCTGGCTGATGCGGTGGGCGCCGATTTTACCGGGCTGGACGGCTTCAAGGCGTATCTGGCCGGCCCGCCGGTGATGGTGGAAAGCGCCACCGAAGCGCTGACCGGTTTGGGTCTCGCCAGGCGAGACTGCCACGCCGATGCGTTCTATACTGAACCTGAGAAGAGCAACCCCTAGCGTTTGGAAGGACAGTAACCTGTGAGCGATCAACATCTGGAGGGGCGCGGCGCCATCGTCACCGGCGCCGGGCGCGGCATCGGCGAAGCCATTGCGCGCGCGCTCTACGAAGCCGGCGCCTCGGTCATCATCGCCGACAATGGCGGTGCCATCGACGGCAGCGGCGGCGATGCATCCGTCGCCGAAGGGGTTGCGGACGGCCTCGGTGCGCGGGCCGTGGCCTTTACCAAAAGCGTCGCCGATCCGGACGCGGCGGCGGAAATGGTCGCCCTGGCGGCAGCGGAGTTCGGCGGCATCGATATCATCGTCAACTGCGCCGCCATCCTGCGCGACGGGCTGGTGTTCAAGGGCCCGCCCGCGGATTGGGACGAAGTTGTGCGCAACAATTTGTCGGCGGCCTATTACCTGACCCATGCGGCAACGCCTCTCCTGCGCCAGCAATTCAAGGACGGGCGCGGCACTATTGGAGAAACGGGCGATTCTTATGATTGGGGGCGTGTTATCAACATCGGCTCCACCGCCGGGCTTTACGGCAATTTCGGCCAAGCCAATTACGGTAGCGCCAAGGCTGGGCTGATGGGCCTTTCCCGCATCACTGCGATGGAGATGATCCGCTCCAACGTCACCTGCAATCTGGTGGCACCCTTCGCCCATTCCAGGGTTACCGACATGATCCAGCCGGCCAACGACGCGCAAGCCGAATATAAGGAACGCGCCATGAAGATCGCGCCCAGCCATGTGGCCAACCTGGTGTGTTATCTTGCGGGCCATCATGGCGCCGGCATTACCGGCCAGATATTCGGCGTCCGCGGGCGCGAAGTGTTTCTGTTCAGTCAGCCGCGTCCGGTTGCCACACTGGTCAGCGAGGGCAGCGAATGGTCCGGAGCGGAATTGGCGGCGGCAATGAAGGGCGAATTTAGGGACCAATTCACCAGTCTGGAGACCGATCTGGAAGCCTTCGATACGGAACCGATTGTTTAAGGGGGAAGTTTTATGAGCACGACCGAGCAGATAGAAACCTTGGAAGCCTTTCGGCGCGCGCCCGAGGAATACCAGGAATCCTGCCGCAAGATCGTCATCAGTCACGCCATCAACGAGCTTTATGGCAGCCAGGTTTATGACGAGCCGGCTATCGCCATGGCGCCGAACCCCTACGCCAAATGGCTGACCTGCCGTGTGGTGATGGAAGAGTATGGCCACCATTACCGTTTTTTCGAGCTGGGCCGGGAAATGGGCGTAGCCGAAGACCGCATGCTGCCCGACAAGACCGAGAAATCGCCGCTTTCGATCATGAATTATAATATGACCAGCTGGGAGGAGTTTTGCGTCATCAAGATGTTGGGCGATCTGGCCGAAATTTTGCAGGTCGAAGACCTGGTGCAATGCAGCTTTCATCCGCTGCGCAACCTGGCCCGCATGACCATGCCGGAAGAACATTTCCACGCCGAGTTCGGCGAGAACTTCACCACCGACATCTGCGCCACCGATGAAGGCAAGGCGCTGATCCAGGGCCATATCGACGTTATCTTCCCCTTCATCCCGCCGTTCTTCGGGCGCTCGGCCTCCAAAAACAACGAGATTTACCGCAAGTGGGGCATCAAGAAGCGGACCAACGAGGCGATGCGCGCCGACTACGTGGACCGGGCCCGCGACATCGTCGAGGGCAAGCTCGGCCTGAAACTGCCCAATTATGATCTGAGCTCGGTTTAAGCAGCCATGAGCGATACGCCCACCGCCGGTTTCCGCAACGCCGAATGGACCATGAGCGGCCTGCCGGACGGAACGCAAGTCAGCGTCCAGCCACTTCGAACCCAAGACGGGGCCGCCTGCAACGGCTTTCTTTACTGGCGCGGCGAGCCCGATACGGCGGTCTGCATCATGCATCCGCGTGAATTTCTTGCCACCCATTACCTGATCCCGGCCATTGTCGAGGCCGGCTTTGCCGCCTGGACGCAAACGGCGCGCAGCGTCGGCAATGATCTTCGGCTCGAACATGAGCGGGCACTGTTGGACGTCGCGGCGGGCCAGGTGAAGCTGCGCGAGATGGGCTTTAAAAATGTGGTGCTGCTCGGCAATTCCGGCGGCGCCAGTCTCTATAGCTTCTATAACCAACAAGCGCTGGCGAAACCGGACGCCCGCCTCACCCATGCGCCGGGCGGGCGCGCCGTTGATCTGGCGGCAGCGGATATGCCGCCGCCGGACGCCTTCGCGTTTGTGTCGCCGCACCCGGGCCAGGGCATTGTTCTGTTGAACGCCATCGATGGATCTGTCACCGACGAGGCAGACCCTCTGTCGGTGGATGCCGCCCTCGATCCGTTCGCAAACCAAAACGGATTTCAGGCCCCGCCGGAAAGCGCCGCCTATGCGCCCGATTTTCAAGAGCTTTACCGGGCCGCCCAGCTGGGCCGTGTGCGGCGCCTGGATAACACGGCGCGCGCTCTTATTGATGAGCGCATGGAAGCCCGCCGACGCGGCAAGCAAAGCGGTGATGAACGGGACCAGCGGGCGGGCGCCTGGAACCAGATCATGACCATCTGGCGCACCGACGCCGATCTGCGTAATTTCGATCCTTCCATCGATCCGTCGGACCGGCGTTACGGCTCGGTCTGGGGCGCCAATCCCCAAGCCTCCAACTACGGCAATGTGGGCTTTGCCCGGCTCTGCTCGCCGGAAGCCTGGCTGTCTACCTGGTCGGGTCTTTCCTCCAACGCCGAAATGGCGAAGACCGCCGGCGCCGTTCAGCAGCCAGCCCTGTTTATCGATTACACCGGCGATACCACGTCGTTCCCCGCCGACATGGACGCCATGTTCGATCAATTGGCGACGACGGACAAAGTGCGCCAACGGGTACCCGGTGATCACCATGGCCGCCCGTTGGCTGATGGTGCCCCGGCGGGCCGCGATGCGGCGGGACAGATTTTGAGCGACTGGCTTCAAGACAAATTTCCGCTAAGATAATCCAACCTGCAACGGGAGGCTCTGATGACCGATAGCCCCGCGCCGACACTTAGCGGCGTCCACCACACCGCCTTTGCCACTTGGAAGCCCAAGGAAACGGTGGAATTTTACCGCGATGTGCTGGGCCTCAAACCGATCCACGCGATCACCGCCAAGGGCTGGGGCCGGGACTCGCATCCCGATTTCGTGCATTTCTTTTTCGATGCCGGCCAAGGCTCGGCCATCGCCTTTTTCTATTACATCGGCACCGAGCCCATGGCCCAGCCGGCGGGCCCGCGCGGCTATCTCGGCATGGCCCGGCACACCGCCTGGACGGTCGGATCCGAGGCGGAGTTGGACGCCTGGGCCGCGCGCCTCAAATCCAAGGGCGTCAAGGTGTCCGAAGCCATTCAGCACGAAGTCATTCGCTCTCTCTATTTTCGCGATCCCAACGGCTATCCGTTGGAGATATCGCTGACCACACGGATGCCGGATGAGGTCGACGCCGCCGACGCGGCGCTGACCATCCAGGCGATGATCGAAACCTTCGCCGATGGCCCTGCACCGGAAACCAAAACCATCGAAGACATGTGGCGCCGCAAGGGCGAGCTGGTGGCCCGCTGATGCCGGCCCTCTATGTCCTTTCCGTTCCCGAGTTTCAGCCCCTGATCGACTATGCCGAAGCTGCCGCCGAGTTGACTGTCTTGGCCCAAGGCGATTATCGGAAGATCGAGTGCGCCGGGACGGTCACCATCCCCCGCGCCGCCACCGGCATGGGCCAGGCAGTCTGGTTCGGCGCCCTGGTCGGTGGCTTCGAAGGGGTAATCTTGGAATTCAACGAAAATCGGCTCATGATCGGGCCAAACATCACATAGAGGAAAATCGATATGTTGTCGCTTGAGGAAAATCCGCACCCATTGGTATTCAAGGCCGCCGAGGACGGCATTCCGCCCGACGCGCTTAACCCCAGCGAGGCCCGCATCAACACGCGCACGCGGGTGCGCTCGCTCACCGGCATGCAAAAAGAAGTGATCGTCGAATACGGGCCGACCGGCACGATCTGGCGCATGGCTTCGGACGAAGGCGCCGGGCTCAACGGCACCGATCTGGCCCCGTTCCCGCTGGCCTTTTTCAATGCCGGGTTGCTGAGCAGCTATATGTCCGAAGTGCAGGCGCTGGCAATCACGAAGGGGCTGGATGCGGCCGGCGTCCATCTTTCGCTCAAAAATTCTTATGCCATGCATGGATCGGCGACGGCGGGAACCATTCAAGGCGCCAGTGAACCCGCCGAATTGCACCTGTCGCCACCCGGCGGCGCCGATGCGGCTGCCTGGATGGAAATCCTGCGTCATGCGGTTATCGCCTCACCCGCCGATGCGGTCATGCGAATGCCGCTCACCAGCCGCTTTTCCCTGACCTGCAATGGCGAGAGGATAGCGACCAACGAAGTGCCCGAATGCAGCGATGCGGCAGTCGGCGCCGGCGCGGACCTGTTCGATCCCTTGGCGCCAGGCGGCACGTTCGCCGATAATATCATCCAAAAGGTGGTCCTGGATGCATCGGACGCGCCTTCGCAAGTGGCGGGATCGGGGCTGAACCCAGACCAGAAGCGCAGCTTTCTGGTCAACGGAACTTGTGCCATCACTACGGACGGTCTCAAAGATATTCGCGTCCGCCACGCCATGCGGACGGCCACCGCCTATCACTTCCTCTCCGATACATCGGCCCGCTTCGGCGGCAACGAAATTGCGCCGCCGGGCCTCGCATTGCTGGTCGCCGGCATCGGATTTTGCTATATGACCCAGCTTGGCCGCTTTGCCAAAATGGCCAAGCAGGATTTGAAATCCTACGCCATCACCCAGGACATGAGTTTCGGTGCGCCCGGCGCGTCCGGCGGCACCGATGCCCAAGCCACCGCCGATGCGGCCGTAACCCACGTGCATTTGGAGATGGACGGCGATGCGGACCCGCGCCTGGTAACCGACATGGCGGCGCGTATGTGTTTTTTGCATTCCGCGTGCGCCGCCAGCCTCAAAACCAAAGTGCACCTGTCCGGGGCGGAGGCCGCCGCCTGACATTCATTACCCGCTACTCGGTCACCCTGAGGTTCCGGAAAAAGCCTTCCGTGCCGTTGTCGATATAAAGGCCGATGCCGCCCACCGCATCGGGCCCGTGCTTCAAATCTCCTACCACAAGGCAGGGCTGCTCGGCATCGTGCACGAACAGCTTTGCGGTTTCGCCGGCCACCTCAATGCGCATCTTGGTCCAGGCGCCGGGCACCAGATCCACGTAGGATTCGTATTCGCCGGCCGCCGTTTCCCGCAAATGGTCGAACTTGTAATCGGGGTAGGAAAAATACTGGCACGAACGGTTGCGCCGCAATTGGTTATCGGCGCGGCCGTTCTTGGGGCGCAGGTAAATGCCTTCGAACGCCGACAAGTCATCGGCAATCCGGAACGCAACGCCGATGAAGCCGCGCGCCGCCGGCTGCGCGCCGGCCAAGGTGTCGCCGGCCACCTCCAATTCGATTGTGCCGTTGCCAAAGGAGACGCCGTCGATCCTGGCGAAGGTCGGGCAGTCCGGAGTTTCGGCATCATCTGTGAGCACGAGGCGCAACGCCTTCAAACCATCATGTTCGGCGACGGAAGGCACCACGTCGTTGGGGCTGAGCCCGTCGATAGTGTCGAGTGAAAATTCGGCCATTGATTATCCTCTTCGCATGTGAATTGTTAGGCCCATAAGAGCTGGAGACGGCGTGTCCTGCAAGGGCGGTGCCGATAAATCGGAGGAGCCTTCCATGACCGTGATCGACATCCACACCCATATGTTCGGCAATGCCTGGCGCGAGATGCTGGGCAAGCACGGCAAGCCCGACTACGACATGAAGATGCAGCCCGATAACCGGGAATATCTGATGGAGAAAGGCGCGCCGGCCTGCGCCCTTGAAGTGGAAGCCTTCGATTTCGATGCCCGCGTCAAGGCGCAGAACGCCGACGGCATCGATCTGGGCATTGTCTCGCTGACCTCGCCAAACGTCTTTTGGGGCGGTGAGGATGTGAGCGTTGAGACGGCGCGGCGCTTCAACGACGAAATGGCGGGCGGCCAGACCGCGTACCCGGACCGTATCCGCTGGTTCGCCTCGCTCCCGTGGGAATATCCGGATGCCGCCCTCGCCGAATTGAAACGGGCGCTGGAATTGGGCGCCGTCGGCGTCATGGTCACCGCCCACGTTACCAAGTACGACCTGATCGATCCCCTGTTCGCGCCGATCTGGGCCGAGCTGGACCGCCTTGCCCTCCCGGTCCTGATCCACCCGACGGCGCCGTTCGGAACGCCCGATGCGAATTACGGGCGCGAACGCATTCTGTTGCCCGGCCTTGGCTTCATGTTCGATACCACGCTCGCTATCGCGCGCATGATCGTCGACGGCTTTTTCGATCGCTACCCCAACGTCAAGGCAATCGCCAGTCACGCCGGCGGCTACCTGCCCTATGTGGCCGGGCGCGTCGATATGTTCTTCGCCGTGGAGACCCTGAACAAGATGGCAATCACCGAAGCACCGAGCACGTATTTGGAAAACATCTATTACGATTCCATTGTCTATAACCCCGGCGGTCTCGATCTCTGCCTGGAGGTTTCGAGCCCCCAGATGGTCATGTTCGGCACCGATTTTCCCATGCCTTGCAATATTGAGCGCCTGAAAGAACTGGCCGGGCGCTATCCCAAGGACCAGACCGACGCCATCATGAGCGGCAACGCGGCCCGCGTCTTCGGGCTGTAGAGCCGCGCCGGGACCGGGGGCATCATGAGCAGCCCGGCCATCGCCTTCGATCATGTGCATCTTATATCCGAAGAGCCGCACGCGGCGGCGGCCTGGTACCGGGACTTGCTCGGTGGCGAGATCGCGGCGTCCTACCAGACGCGGGGAGCGGTGCAAATCCGCGTCATCTTTGGCGCCGTCACCATCCTGATCCGCGGCCGGCGACCGGGCGAGAACCCTAGCACCAGAAACGATCTCAAGGCCTTCGACGATTATGTCAGCCACGATCAATGGGGCACCGATCATTTCGGTTTCTCCGTCACCGGCGATCTCCGCCAACTCTGCGCCGAATTGAAAGCCAGAGGCGCCGAGTTTCCGGTGGAGCCGTATGAGTTCCTCCCCGGGCGCACCATCGCCTACCTCAAAGCCCCCGACGGCGTCACGGTGGAACTGACCGAGGCCGAATGAGGTTTGGTGCGACATATTTTCTGGATTTCGACCATACCGGTTCACGAGCATTCCTAACGGTTCCTAACGGTTCATACCGGTCTATTTGCATTCATAAATTGTAGTGCGCGCAATTTTCGCATGCGAATTCGCCCGCGCGCAAACCTGTCTGCGGGGGCGGCCCAACGGTATTCCTGTGCAATGTATCGAAGAAAAGATACATTAGCACAAAACTGGAACAAATTCAAGATATTTGCCGTTTGGAACCACGCTAGGTTTCAATTGGCACTGCAATTGCGCTAATCTTTGCCCCTTGGCAAAACTCGGGAGCCAACCCATGGACGAAATCAGCGGCGGCGATCCCAGCCCGGTCAAAGTCAACAAACTCGGCCACCTGGTTTATGAGGTGAGCGA
>JABHAA010000015.1 GCA_018674495.1 Rhodospirillaceae bacterium
CGTCGGCTTTGGCGGTCAGCGCTGCATGAGCCACGCCGCCGCATCCGAGGATAAACGGCACATCGGCGCGGGTGCCGCGCGCCGCGGTTCCTAATTCCTCGACGGTTTTTTCCCGCTCCCCATAGCCGGCGCCGAACATGTCGGCGACCATCACCACATAGTCCTGGCCGGCGACGTCCATGGCCATATCGATGGTGTGGCGGCAGACGCCGAACCAGTCGGGCTGCATGAAGATGGCGGGGCGCTTGGCGGTAATGCTGTCATCATAGACCACCATGCCCTCGAACGGCTTGGCGTCATATTCGTAAGGAACCGATATTTCTGCCATGGAAATTTCTCCCCTTGAATGAGCTAATTCGCGGTGCTGCCCCTATCGGCGGCGCTCGGCGGTTTTTTTCCAGATGACGCGGATCAGCCAGATGGGGACCACCACGACCGCGCCCACCAGGATCGGTCCCGCCGCCCAGCCGACGAAGCCGGCGAATATATTCATCAGCGTATCGGCAAATCCGCCGAGAGATTCCAGAAGCTTGCGGGCGTCCATATCGAGCGCCTTCAAGATCCAGCCGACAATCAGCGAGGCGACGAGTAGCTTGATGATGGTGCCGAGGGGGTTGGACATGGGCCGGGCTCCGATGGGAATGGGCTGCCAGTCTATAAAACCCAAGCTTCGGTTCCAAGCACCGGAAATTCCATGTTGCATTCGCGTCCAACGCGGGCCAGCCTGGAGGCTGAAATCAACAATAGGGGCCAAGCCGATGATGTATCTTGTGGCGATTGTCGTACCACCGCTGGCATTGCTGATGTCGGGGCGTCTGTTTCACGCTATAATCAACGCCATCCTCTGGGGGTTGAGCATTGTAATTTTCATATTCTCCTTTGGCCTCGGCAGCTTCATTTCGGGCCCGCTGTGGATCATCGCCGTGGTCCACGCCGTCTATCTGGTGCACAAGGAACGCTCCGAAGACCGCATGCGCGAAATCGCCGAAGAGACCATGCGCGACTAGCGCCGGGATACAGTGCGCGAATAGCCTTAGCTATTTTCGTCCAGGGTATCGAACACGGCATCCGTATTCAGCGTAAAGCCGAGCGCCGTTTTGATGCACAGAAGCGCTGCGTCATGGGCTTCGCCGCCGTCCATGGAGCCGGTGCAATCTTCAACAACAATGGGCAGGTAATCGAGGGTATTGGCCGTCGCCGCTGTCGCCAGTACGCAGGAATTGGTGTTAACGCCGGTAATCAACAGCGTGTTCACTGCGCGGGCGGTCAAGGCGAAATCCAGATCGGTGGCGAAAAAACAGTCTTTGCGCTTTTTGCTGTCGATCACCAGATCACCGTCGGCAAAAAGGCCGGGCATGATCTCCAACCCCGGGCTGCCGGCCAGATTGTGGCGGAACTGGTTTTTGCGGGTATCGCCCGCCTGATCCACCTTGGTGCGCCAGAACGGATTGCCGGCGGTCTCGGCCGGGTCCCGATATTGTGAGACAACATGGATGATCGGAATGCCCCGTTCCCGGCAGCGCTCATTAAAGCGTTTGTTGGCGGCGACCACTTGGGCGGCTAGATCGGCTGGCGCCGGCAAGGTCGCCACCTCCATATCAAGATGCCCCCGGTGCAGATCGATGGCGACAACCGCCGGGCGGACTTCATCTAGTCCAAGTTTCATATCTCTCTCCACCTTTGGCGCATCATACCGTGTGCCGGTCGCGCAAGGCGGCGGCCAGGGTGCCGTCGTCCAGATAGTCCAACTCGCCGCCCACCGGGATGCCGTGGGCCAGCACGGTGATTTTTGCCACGAAACCTTCCAGCCGCTCGGAAATATAATGGGCGGTGGTGCGGCCATCGACGGTGGCGCTGGTGGCCAGAATAATCTCGGTCACGTCGGAATTTTTGGCCCGCGCCACCAGCGCATCGATGGCCAGATCGTCTGGCCCGATACCGTCAAGCGGCGCAAGCACGCCGCCGAGCACATGATAGTGGCCCGAATAGGTGGCGCTTCGTTCCAGCGCCCAAAGATCGCCGACCTGCTCGACAACGCAAATCAGCAATCCGTCGCGCCTGGTATCGGTGCAGATGGCGCAAGTTTCGGTGGTGTCCAGATTGCCGCAGATGGAACAGGCTTTGACATTGTCCGCCGCCGTGGTCAGCGCCAGGGCCAACGGGCGCATGACCGCGTCGGGGTTGTTGATCAGGGACAGCGCCGCGCGCCTGGCCGAGCGGGGGCCAAGGCCGGGCAGCTTCGCGAGCATTTGGATCAAACGGTCAATGTCGGTGATGGGCATGGTCGGGATCGGCCGGAAAGGATTTGGGCGCCGCTCAGAAAGGCAGCTTGAAGCCCGGCGGCAATTGCAGCCCGCCGGTCAGATCGCTCATTTTCTCCGACGCTGCGGTTTCCGCCTTGGCGCGGGCATCGTTGATGGCGGCGACGATCAAATCTTGTAAAACCTCGGCCTCGCCGGGATTGATCAGAGTGGGATCAATCTTTAATCCACGCGCCTCGTTCTTGCCGGTCATGGTTATCTGGACCATGCCGCCGCCGGCCGAGCCGGTTACTTCGGTGGACGATAACTGCTCCTGCATTTCGGCCATCTTGGCCTGCATATCCTGCGCCTGCTTCATCATCTGGCCGAGATTCTTCATGGCTCCAACTCTCCTTGGTCCTGGTCTTCGGTGCCGCTCTCGTCGGCGCTCGTATCGGGCGTTCCGGCGCCATCGATGGTGCGCACGCTTTCGATCTCGGCGCCGGGAAATGTTTCCATGATCGAGCGCACCATCGGGTGGCGTTCAACCTCGCCCAGCCGGTCGCGGGCGGCGGCGTCCGATTGCTGGGCCACGGTGTCGGCGCCGCCTTCGCGTGCCAGAGTAACCATCCAACGCGCGCCGGTCTGTTCGCGCAAAAACTTGGATAAGCGGCTGGACAGATCGCCGTCGGCGCCTTCGCCCAAGCGAATTTCGATGGCGCCCGGCTGGAAGCTCACCAGATGCACCTGGCCTTCCAGATCGGACTTCAAGATGCGCTCGTTGGCGGCATCGGCGAGCTGGATAATGTCGTTGAAGCTTTGCGGGGCGGGCAGGGGCGCGGCTTCCGGCTCGGCGGCGGGCTGGGTTTGTACCGCCACAGCCGATTGGGCGCTGCCGCCTCCGCCGCCTGCGGATGACGGCGCCGGTGCATGAGTTGGTGCAGGGGCTTGGGCTGCCGGTGCGCCGGTCGCCGCGCCCGCAGAGGATTGCAATGCTTTGACCGCGTCCGCCGGCGACGGCAGATCGGCCATATAGGCAAGCCGGATGAGCAGCATTTCGGCGGCCTGGATCGGCGCCGGCGCGGACTGTACCTCTTGCACACCCTTGAGCAGCATCTGCCAGGCGCGGGTCAGCGTTGCCATCGACAGCTTGTCGTTCAATTGGGCACCGCGCGTCTTGTCAATTTCAGAGTTGCCCGGCTCGTCGAGAACCGCTGGCGAGACCTTGATGCGGGTCTGCCAATGGACCACGCCCAAAAGGTCTTGCAAGATTATGAGCGGATCAGCGCCGCCCTGATAATCGCCGTCCAGTTTTTCGAGCGCGCCGGAGATATCGCCAGCCATGATGCGCTCCAATAATTCGAACGAGCCTTCCCGGTCGGCGAGGCCGAGCATCGCGCGCACATCGTCCTCGCCAAGGTCTGTTTCCGCGCCGGCGCCAACCGCCATCGCCTGATCCAGAAGGCTGAGCCCATCCCGGTGCGAGCCGTCGGCGGCGCGGGCAATCAGGGCCAGCGCGCCATCGGATATTTTGGCGCCTTCGAGCTTGGCGATGCGGCCGAAATCGGCGGTCAGATCTTGGATATCGATGCGGCGCAGATCGAAGCGCTGGCAGCGCGACAGCACGGTCACCGGCACTTTACGAATTTCGGTGGTAGCGAAAATGAATTTGACGTGCTCGGGCGGCTCTTCCAGGGTTTTCAAAAGCGCGTTGAAGGCATTGCGCGACAGCATGTGAACTTCATCGATAATATAAACCTTGTTGCGCGCCGACACCGGGCGGTAGCGGACGCTTTCGATCAATTCGCGGATATCGTCGACGCCGGTGCGGCTGGCAGCATCCATTTCCATCACATCGACCTGCCGGTCCTCGGCGATGGAAACGCAAAATTCGCATTTGCCGCAAGGCGAGATGGTCGCTCCGCCATCGCCGTCCGGCCCGACGCAATTGAGGGCGCGGGCGATGATGCGGGCGGTGGTGGTCTTGCCGACGCCGCGCACCCCGGTGAGGATGAAAGCATGGGCGAGGCGCCCTGAATCAAAGGCGTTGGTAAGGGTGCGCACCATCGCCCCCTGGCCGACCAGATCGGCAAAGGTTTGCGGTCGGTACTTGCGCGCCAGGACCTGATATTCCGTCTCGGCCGCCGCATCATCGCTCGGAGCTGATGGCGGTTCTGTCGTCTCGTTCATGGCGGGGCGCCTTATTGACGGGCCGGGCGGTTAAAGGTGGGAGACCGGACATGTGACCCGGGCGAAACTCGTTGCGGCTGCTTCCTTCCGGACCTGACCGGGTTCGCGAGCCGACCGTCCTCAGCCGGCCTCCCGCATCGATTATAGCAGTTCCAGGGGGAGACCGCGCAAGTCCGAATGATAAGGCAGGGTCGGTGCCCCATAACTCTAGCGCACGGGGGTTGGCATGGTCGGCCCGTGCGCGGCCACGATTGTGGGCAACCAATGTATTCGGCAATATTTGATTTTCAAACGCCATATTCAGATTATATTGCCCTATCAAACCCAATCGGTAATCGATAATGCTATATTTTGGGAAACAGCCATGAGCTATCACATCCTTGCTGTCGAAGACGACGAGATGGTTCAGTCATTTCTAAAGCTTCATTTGGAAATTGAGGGCTTCGAGGTGACATGCGTTGGTACTGGCAAGGGTATGATCGATGCGCTGAGTATCAAGCATATAGATCTGGTTATTCTCGACTTGGGTCTGCCTGATGAAGACGGGTTGAGCTTGACCGCACGCGTTCGCGAGAGATCATCGGTCCCAATCGTCATTGCGACCGCGCGCCAAGATCAAGATGCGCGTCTGACTGCGTTGGAACTGGGTGCCGACGATTATCTGACCAAACCTTACGATCCTAAGGAACTTTTGCTTCGAGTGCGCAATATATTGGGCCGTGCCACCGGTGCAGCGCCGGATAACGTAGACTCCATTAGGGATAGACCCTTGGCGACGTTTCACGGACCTCGGCCAGCCACGAAGTTTATCGTCGGAGGCGTTGTCTTCGTTGCCGCGATTGTCGCTGCTGTCATGATCGACCGACAGCAATTAAATTACAGTGGCCAGTTTCTAGAATCGGTATTTGGTACTGGCGGGGTGCCAAAATCTGAACCGAGCGTTTCGGGCCAACTGTCTCAAGGGCAAACCAAGAAAGATGTTTCGGAGGGGGCGCTTCGCCAAAAGGCTTCATCCCAATTGAAATCCGGCAACGAGCCAAAAGCTAATCTACAATCAATACCTCCGGTTACAGTTAGTCAGCCTCCCAATTCCGAACTCGATGGTGGCAGAATAACAACGGCCACCGAGAGACCAGCTAAAACACCTGATGGGCCCGCCAAACCCAGGCATTTCTCCGAAGTTTTGGGATATGGGTGGATATTGAAATCAAGATGCAAGCCCAGCCCCGAGGTTGATTGGTGGGTAAATAAGACCAATTTGAATATAGCCGGTTACGTGCAACGGAAATATCAAGGCTCTTGGGCGAAATATTTGGTGTTCTGGGAGAAGAGATTGGCAAACTTGCAGAGTATCCAGCATAGCGGCAAAAAAGCCATTTTACCGAACGGCAGTTCAATCTCCGGCAAGGCGTTGGAGGGCTATGTTCAAAATATGGAGAAACGCCTCGCCGTTATTCATTGTTTATCCAACGAGGCTGGAGCCGTAAAATAGCGTGTTGCTAAAATTCCAACACGCCTTTTAATGACTGGCGTCGGCTATAAGCCGTCCCGGAGGCCTCTTTCTTTTGGAGCCGCCAAGCGGGCCATCGGACGAGCCGCCGCCGTGTGATCCGTAGGCGCTTTCCTGGATTAATTCGTGACAGTATACAAATTAAAGTCAAAATAATTATGCGAAATTAGTATACTGTCACGAATTAATCTGTCACGAATTATTGAGATCGGCGGCAAAATGACAATGCTCGCCCCTGGTTAGAAGCTGCCATTCAGAGCCAGAATTTCGATGTCTGCTTTGCCCCAATAACGAACATTCCCACCAAATAATCTGAGTGACTGCATTTGACCCTAACCCTGGAAGGATTTCCGAATGGAGGAGACCAAAATTGACCGCGCCGCCATGGGACGCTTGGCTAAGGCCTTGGTTTTTATTTGCGGACCGGATCATCTGACAACAATTGCCCTTAGGGAAGCTGCCGAGAGTGGTTCTGAAAAGGATATCAAGAAAGCTCGAGCGCTGTTTCTTAGATTGAAG
>JABHAA010000014.1 GCA_018674495.1 Rhodospirillaceae bacterium
TCCTCGTCCATGCCGCGCCAGGTAAGGGTCGCGGGATCGGGAATATCGACGTTCGATACCTCCCGGGATTCTGCCCAGCCGCGATCTCCGAAGACGCTGATGCGTTGATAAAACGGCGTCGCGGCGATATTGCACATGGTGCCGGTGATGCCGCTCGCAAAGACGAACTGCACGGAAATGATATCCTCGCCGGGAAAATCGGCGGAGCGGTCGCTCATGCGGGCGGTCAGCTCGGCCACCGGCCCGGCGATAGTTTGCATAAAATCGGTGATGTGAACGCCAAGCGCGGTCAGTGTGCCCGCCGGCGCCTGGGTTTTGTCCTGGCGCCAGCCGCCAGCCGGCGCGGCGGCGAACAGATTGTGCGACCAGTTCACCTCCAGATGCTGGATAGTGCCCAATTCGCCAGAGCCCGCCATCCGGTGCAATTCTTCCAACGCCGGCTCATAGCGCCGCTCGTGGCCCAGCCCTAAGGTGATGCCCGCCGCGTCGCAGGCCGCCAGCATACGCTCCGCCGCCGCCTCGTTAAGGGCCAGGGGCTTTTCGCAGAAAATCTGCTTACCGGCCGCCGCCGCCTGCATCACCTGTTCTTCGTGCAGACCATGGGGGGTCGCCAAAATAACGGCATCGATTGCGGCCTCGGCAAGCACGTCTTCATAACTGGGTGCGAGCGCGATATTCATCTCGGCGGCGAAAGGCGCGGCGCTTGCCACATTCACATCGACGCCATGGGTGACGATGATTTCGTCGCTGCCCTGCAAACTCGTCACGATTTGCCGGCCCCACCAGCCGAGCCCAACTACTGCCGTCTTCAACATATCCCCGTCCCCTTGAGCCTTGTTCCGCGCAAGCAAAGTTTACTTGCCCATGATCGGCAATTAACCGACCATGACAAGTATGAGCTGGTTATCAGCGTTAATATTTCTGGGTGTTCCTGCGGCTGGCATCCTGGTCGCGGTAGCATTCGGCGTTGCCACGCTTGTTCGCTGGAACCGGGGCCAAGCGCCCGAGCATCATTACATTGCATCGCGCATGCAGATCGAACCCAAGGACGAAGCCGATGCCAAATGGCTGGCCGAGCTGAACGCCTTACAACTGCCCTACCGCCATACCATTTGTTAGCCGTATCGCTGCTCATGGTTTGAACAACACTGAAACCGCGCCCAGACCATCGATCTCGGTCGCCGCCGCGTCGCCCGGCTCAAGCCATTGGCATTGCACCAGAGAGCCGAGCAAAACAATCTCGCCTTCCTCCAACGCGCGCCCGCGCGTCCCCAAATGCTCTGCCAGCCAGATCAGCGCGTTCAAGGGATGGCCGAGCACATCGGCGCCGATTCCGGCGCCAACCTCGGTGCCGTTCACCATCGTGCGTCCGGTCAGCTTGCCAAGATCAAGGCCGCGCCAATCGGTGTTGCGGGGCCCGAGCACCGCCGCCGATTGGCAAAAATCATCGGCGATCAGCGTCGGTGTGCCGATTCCCATGATGTCCCGATAGCGGTCATCGACCACTTCGATGGCAGGATAGAGGGCGGTGATGGCTTCGGCAGCGCGCACCTGATCGATAGTCGTTTCGCGGGCGTCCAGCGCCTCGCCTATCTCCACCGCAATCTCGCATTCGGCGCCGGGCCGGTTGAGGCTGGCGCAATCGATTTCGGCGGAGCTGTGGTTTAGGCGCGCTTCGAAAATGCCGCCGACGCAGGGATGGTCAATACCCATATAGCGCTGCATCACCGGCGTCGTGCAGCCGATTTTGTAGCCAATGCGCGGCCCGAACCCGTGGCCTGAAAACCAATCATGCACGGCGTCCTGAATGTCGTAGGCCGCATCTGCATCGGTGGGGACCAAGGCTTCGGGCAGTCCGGCGAAGGCCTTCGGGCGGACCCGCAGCCCGCCGATGATGTTCGCCGCCTCTATGATCGCTGTTTGGTCCATGGCCTAACGCTCGATACCCGCCATTTTTTCCAGAACCCGGCAGACCGATGCGGTGTCCGAGTTTTCGAGCCCGCCTTCAAGGGCATCTTTGTAAAGTCCGATGGTCGATTTAAAGAGCGGCGCCGGGCAATCCAGGCTGTCGATATAGTTGTTGATGATGCCCATATCCTTGTCCTGAATTTTCATGGTGGCGGTAACCTTGCTGTCATAATCGTCGGCCACCATCATCGGGCCGCGCAGCTCCAACACCCTGGAATTGCCGGCGCCGTCGGTCAGCACGTTCAGAAGCATTTCCGGATCAAGGCCGGATTTGAGCCCCAGTACCATGGCTTCGGCTGCCGACGCATTGTGGATGGCGACCAAAAGATTGGCGATATATTTCACTTTCGAGCCGTCGCCGAACGGGCCCACATAATGCTGGGTCCGGGAAAAGCCTTGCAGCACCGGCAAGGCTTTCTGGTAGGCGTCCTTGTCGCCGCTGGCGAGGATGGCGAGATCGCCGGTGGCGGCCTGCGCGCCGGTGCCTGAGACCGGGCAATCGAGCAAGGTGATGGATTTCGCCGCCAAGGCATCGAAGCCGGCCTGTTTGTCATCGACGCTGAGCGTGCAGGTATCGATCACGATCAGCGCACTGTTCCCGCATTCTGTGATGCCGCCCGCCCCGCTCATGACGCCATGAAAGGCCGCTGGTGAGGGCAGCGAGGTTACTACCACGTCGGCGGCTTCGGCGACGGCGGCGGGAGAGGCCGCGAATTGGATGCCGGTTCCGGCCAGATCATCAATGCGCGCCGGATCGATATCATAGCCGATCACTTGCACGCCGCCTTTGGCCAGATTGGCTGCGAAGGCGGAGCCCATGATCCCCAATCCGATGACGCCAGCCGTATTACTCATATTTCCACTCCCCCAAATGTGCCAAAATCGTCCGGCGGCAAACAAATTCTTTCATTTTTGGCCGCCATATCGTTCAATCGGGTACCCGGATTATGCGGCGAACACAAGAGAGGCAATTTTCCCATGGATGAAACACCGGCAAACAAATCAGGCGGCCGCCGTCTGGCCGAACTGGACACGCTGGCGGTCCTGGATTTGGAAGGGTATCTGGCCGGCGAAGACGGCGCTGCCGAAAAATTGGCGCTGGAATTGCGCGCCGCGTGCGAATATCACGGCTTCTTCTATCTGAAAAACCATGGCATCAAGCAATCGCTGATCGATGCCATCTTCGCCGAAGCCGAGCGTTTTCACGGCCAGTCCCAGGAGGCCAAAAACACGGTCGCTATCAACCAGAACCAGCGCGGCTATATTCGTCCTGGCGCCACCCTGGTCAGCCATTCCACCTATAACGAAAATACCAAGTTCGACAGCAACGAAACCATGGTGCTGGCCACCGAATACGGCCCCGATGATCCCGGTGTCAAAGCCGGCAAACGGTTTTACAGCGAAAATCAATGGCCGGGCGAATTGCCGGGGTTCCAAGAAACCGTAACGGAATACATGCAAACCATGACAGCTTTCGGCAAAAGCCTGTTGCCGATCTGGGCCTTGGCGCTGGAATTGCCGAAAGATTTCTTCAGCCTCTATTTCGAAAATAACTACACCTATCTGCGCCTGGCCCATTACCCGCCAGTGACCGATCTGGGCGACAACGAATTTGGCCTTGGTCCGCACGCCGATACCGGCTTTATGACCTTGTTGCCGCAGGCCGATGTTGATGGGCTCGAAGTTATGAAACCGGATGGCAGCTGGTTCCGCCCGCCGCGCATGGAGGGCGAAATTCTGGTCAATACCGGCCAATTCCTGGAACGCTGGTCGAACGAGCGCTTTCGCGCCAGCCCGCACCGGGTGATCCCGCCTTTGGATCGGGAACGGTATTCGGCAGCCTGCTTCATCAACACCGCGTTCGAGCCGACTTGCGAATGCCTTCCGGGCTGTTCCAGCGCCGATAATCCATCGAAATACGGCCCTGAATCCTATTGGGATTTCTACAACTGGTACATGACCAAATCCTATCCCCATTACGAAGAATTCGGCGAAGACGAGGCGTAGATGGAATTCAAACGTATTGCGAGTGTAGGCAAAAAAAATCCGGTGCAACATCTGTTTGCACCCCCCTTACGGTTATGACGCTTTCTCACGGTTTGTTACGCTTTTGGTGTGAAATCGGCATGCATCAGGCCGCCTCGGGCTTCGCTTTCCTGGCGGCTATTTCATCGAGGTGATCGAGGAACGCCATGTGACCGGCGGAGGGATCGTATGCGCCGGGCGCGCTGGAACGAAAGCCCCTTGGGCGGATCGTGGCGCCGCCGGAGATGAAGCCGCGGATACGCGCCTGTAATTCCACCACCTGCAGCACGGCGTCAATGTCCGCCGCCTCCAAGGCGCTCTCAAAGACCGGCTCCAGCTTGGTGATCAATTCCCGGCGCTCTTCGCGGTCAGCGGCGGCGGTCTCGCCGTTCAACTCGGCAATGCGCGCCGCCACGTCGTCCCTGCGCAGCAATTCGGACGCCCGCTGGGCGGCGCCTGCCGGCCCGTACCCTGCGGAGCGCGCCGCTCCTGCACCGCCCGCACCAGCCGCATAGGCGCGCGCAAAGGCTTCGTGACGCGATTTCAACTCTGTGTCGATACTTGGTGTCGAAGTGATTTCGTTCATTGGATTCTCCCATTTTGGATGTTTATATAATGTTCTATAGCCATATAGTCTAAATTTTTGCCGGCGCAAGTGGACGATGGGTGTGCTTTTCTTTTCCGGTGGATAAGCCGAAAATACAGCCATGTTCGAAGACTTGACCGAGTTGATCCTCGCCAGCGCCCTGTTCCTTGGCGGCCACGTAATCCTGTCGGCGGAAAGCGTGCGCGGGCCTTTGCGCGCCAAATTGGGCGGCGGGCCGTTCCAGGGGCTGTATTCCTTGATCGCGGTGGGCGCCCTGGTGTGGATGACGCTCGCTTACTTCGCCGCGCCCGAGACAAAATTATGGCAGGCGCCGACCTTTCTTCTGCATCTTCCGCTTAGTCTCATGCTGTTGCTATTTATCGCCATGGCGGCGTCGTTCACCGCCTCCAGCCCGGCCTCCATCTGGGCGCCGAGCCCAAGCCTTGAGGATGGACCCAGCGGGTTGTTCCGCATCACCCGCCATCCCTTGATGTGGGCCACCGGGATTTGGGCGTTATTGCATCTAGCGGCGGTGGGGAGCGGAAGGGGAGTAGTGTTCTTTGGCGCGCTGGCGGTTCTGGCCTTAGCGGGGCCCCTGCTAATCGAGCGGCGCAAGGCGCGGGAATTGGGCAGCCAATGGACGGCCTATTGCGCCGCCACTTCTTACATTCCGTTCGCCGCCCAGCTTTCCGGGCGAACCCGCATCCATTGGCGCGAGATTGGCTGGATGCCGGTACTGGTCGGGGCTGTGCTGTACGCATTGGCGCTGATCTTCCACGAGCTGGCGGTCGGCACCGCGCCGGCATCTTTCGTTCAGGGCATATTTGGGTGAGCGGTGTACGGGCCCGGTTGGCCGATATCGTCAACAACAGTACGCTGCGCGCGCTCAAGCACCGCAATTTCGTTATCGTCGAGCTGGCCGGCTGGTTTTCGTCCGGCGGCGTCTGGTTCTACCGCATCGGCATCCAGGTGCTGACCTGGGAGCTGACCCATTCGGGCCTTTGGCTGGGTATCATCGCCATCGCCGAGGCGGGTCCCGGTATTCTTCTATCGCCCATCGCCGGCGCCTATGCGGACCGCTACGACCGGCTTCAAATGGCGCGCATCGTCCAGCTTGCGATCATGGCGGTCACCGCAGCGCTGGCTTTCGCCACCTTCGCCGGCTGGGTGGATATCTATGTCTTGTTGGTTCTGGCGGCGGCGCATGGCGCGGCGGCCGGTTTCTGGACGCCGGTGCGCTTGGCGATCGTGCCCAACCTGGTGCCCAAGGAAGATTTGACCTCAGCCATTGCCCTGCACGCCACCATGTTCAATCTGGCGCGCTTTCTGTTTCCCGCCCTGGCGGCGCCGGTGTTGGCCATCTGGGGCGCCGGCATGGCCTTTGCCTTCAACGCGGCGGGCTATCTGATCTATCTGGTGGCGTTGTTTTTCGTGGTGCTGGTCAATCCCGATGAACGGGCCGGGCGCGGCGGCGGTATGCTTGCCAATCTCAAAGAAGGCGTTGTCTATGCCACCAGCCATATGCCGATCAAACAATTGTTTCTGATGCTGATCTTTATCGCCGTCTTCTTGCGCGCCTATATGGAACTGCTGCCGGGTATTTCTGAAACTATCTTTTCCAAAGGCGCCGACGGCGTCGCCATTCTGGTGTCGGCGGCCGGTTTCGGCGCTATGGTCGGCTCGCTCCTGGTTGGCAATATCACCCGCCGGCAAACTTTGCTGCGCACCTATTTCTCGTCGGTGTTGATTGCCATTTTGTCGCTGATCTTGTTCGCATCGACCAACATATTCTGGGTCGGCGTGGCGGCGGCGGCGATCCTGTCGGGCGCCCAGATGGGCACTTCGATCACCGCCCAGGTGGTGGTGCAAAGCTCGGTCCAGGGCAATCTCCGGGGCCGTGTCATGAGCCTTTGGGGGGTGACCAACCGCTCTGGCCCGGCGCTGGGGGCGCTGCTGCTTGGCTGGATCGCGGTGCATCTAGGCTTTCAGATACCCATATTGGCCGCCGCCGCGCTGACCGCCGGCGTCGGCATATATGTGTTCGGGCAACGCCGCGCTATGGGGTCGGCGCTGGAGGAACAGGCACGCATGCGATAATCGGGATGGATATCCCCTGGTACCGGTGATATGACCCCGCTCTATGACCAAGCATACCCATATTCGCAACTTCGCCATCATTGCCCATATTGACCACGGCAAGTCGACGTTGGCCGACCGCATGATCGAGTTCTGCGGCGGTCTTTCGGACCGGGAGATGAAGGACCAAGTGCTCGATAGCATGGATATCGAGCGTGAGCGCGGCATCACCATCAAGGCGCAGACCGTGGCCCTCAAATACAAGGCCAAGGACGGCGAGACCTATGAGCTGAACCTGATGGATACGCCCGGCCATGTGGATTTCTCCTACGAGGTATCGCGCTCCTTGGCCGCCGTCGAGGGCGCATTGCTGGTGGTGGACGCGACCCAAGGGGTCGAGGCGCAAACCCTGGCCAATGCGTATCTTGCGATCGAGGCCGATCTGGAGATCGTGCCGGTGCTCAACAAGATCGATCTTCAGGCCGCCGAGCCGGATCGCATAAAGACGCAGATCGAAGATGTGGTCGGCCTGGATGCATCCGACGCCATCGAAATTTCCGCCAAGACCGGCCTGGGCATCGAAGACGTGCTGGAAGCCCTTGTGGCGCGCTTGCCGGCGCCGGAAGGCGATGCAGAAGCGCCCCTGAAAGCCATGCTGGTGGACAGCTGGTACGATCCTTATTTGGGTGTCATGATTTTGGTGCGCGTCAAGGATGGCAAATTGACCAAGGGTATGAAGGTCGATTTCATGGCCGCCGGCGCCAAACACCAGATCGATCAGGTCGGCATCTTTACGCCCAAGGCCACTCAGGTCGATGCATTGGGCCCCGGTCAGGTCGGCTATATCACCGCCTCGATCAAGACCGTCGCCGAAACCCAAGTTGGCGATACCATCACCGAAACCAAGCGCCCGGCGGAAAGCCCGCTGGAAGGCTTCAAGCCATCGGTGCCGGTGGTCTTTTCCAGCCTGTTCCCGGTGGACAATGCCGAATTTGAAGATTTGCGCGATAGCCTCGCCAAGCTGCGCCTCAACGATGCCAGCTTCCAATACGAGGCGGAAACCTCGGCGGCGTTGGGCTTCGGCTTCCGCTGCGGCTTTTTGGGGCTGCTGCATTTGGAGATCGTGCAGGAACGGCTTGAGCGGGAGTTTGATCTGGATCTGATCACCACCGCGCCGAGCGTCATTTACCGGCTGCATTTGAACGATGGAACGGTCAAAGAGCTGCACAATCCCGCCGACATGCCCGATCCCACCTATATCAATTTTATCGAAGAGCCGTGGATACGCGCCACCATCATGGTGCCCGACGAGCATCTGGGCGGCATCTTGGCGCTCTGCACCGAGCGCCGCGGCGAGCAGGTGGAGCTGACCTATGCGGGCTCTCGCGCGATGGTTATTTACCGCCTTCCCCTCAACGAGGTGGTGTTCGATTTTTACGACCGGCTGAAATCCACGTCCAGAGGCTATGCCAGTTTCGATTATCAAATAGATGATTACCGGGAAGCGGACCTCGCCAAGGTTTCGATCCTGGTCAATTCGGAAGCCGTGGACGCGCTTGCGTTCGTTGCCCATCGTTCCCAAGCGGAAAGCCGGGGCCGCGCCATCTGCGAGCGTCTGAAAGATCTGATCCCCAGGCAATTGTTCAAAATCGCTATCCAGGCCGCCATCGGCGGTAAGGTAGTCGCCCGCTCAACATTGAGCGCGCTTCGCAAAGACGTCACCTCCAAATGTTATGGCGGCGATATCACGCGCAAACGCAAGTTGTTGGAAAAGCAGAAAAAGGGCAAAAAACGTATGCGCCAGTTTGGTCAAGTGGAAATCCCCCAATCGGCATTCCTGGCGGCGCTGCGCATGGACGACAACTAGGTTGAGGGTTCGGGCGCGCGCCCTTTAGTCTTTGCCACCGCCGCTGTCATTGCCGGGCCGGGGCAGATTTCGGACCACCGACATCACATCCAGTTTGTTCGGTGCTTCCACCGCCGTCAGATCATCGGCGCGGGAGGCATCGGCCAAATATCCAGGCACGCTGTCATCCATTTTCTCGGTTGGATCATAATCGGCGAGGTCGCGGTATTTGGACGGCAGGCCAATATCGTCGTAATCGGCCTCTTCGGCGGCGGCAAGGATATCTTCGTAAGTTGTATGCGGATAGTCATCGGGTAACTCGAAATCGCCGGGTGTGCGGTCGCGGAAAAACCAGACCAGAAACACGCCGGGGCCGCCGAGCAATATCCAGCCCGGTAATTGCAGTAGCGTCAGCATGAAAGGATCCCAAACCAGCGGACTTATGTTCTCGGTTATCGCCGCTTTCATGCCGGCCAGGGTGTCCGGCGCCAATATCTCCATAACTTTGGAAGCTGCGACGATGCCGAATTTGTTCAACATTCCGTGCACCACGGCTTCGGCCGCAGTGAATACGAAGGCCATAACCAGAAGGCACCAGCCGGTGATCCGCCATAAAAACATGAAGGCGAGCCTATCAGATTTCGCGCGAATTTCCAAAACGATCCGCCGTAGCCCCTGAAACGGTTGCGGCGCCGAGGCGCTTCGGATAGGTTCCGGCCCTTGGCGGAAGCGCAAAAATTCTTACCGGCGGATCGATTGGCGCCGGATCGAATTTCGCGCCCGCTGAGCTAAGGAGGGGTGGCCGAGTGGCTGAAGGCGCACGCTTGGAAAGCGTGTATGCGTTAACGCGTATCGTGGGTTCGAATCCCACTCCCTCCGCCA
>JABHAA010000019.1 GCA_018674495.1 Rhodospirillaceae bacterium
AAAGGCTTAAAAACATGAATTGTAATATGAAATCTATTTATTCTGCCGCCGTAATTGCGCTGGCCGCGTCCGCGTTTAGCCTACTGGGCAGCGGCCATGCGAACGCGCAAAATAGCTGTACCGCAACCGGATACACCTATGATGCATCTTGTGACGGCAACGCCGATCAGGCGGGCAGCACGGTCACCGCGTCATCGACAGTCGTGACCGCCGCCAACGCCACCGCGGGATTGGTGATGAACCGGGTTTCGTCGTTCCGTGCTTCCGGCTCGGCGCCGGGCTCGAATAACGCCGGCAAGGGTACGCTCAATCTCCTTGGCTTTGGTTCGGGCGCCGCCGCTGGCGAGCAATCCAATGATCGCATGGGCCTCTGGATCAACGGCAATTACACCCGCGTCATCGGCTCGCTGACCGGCGCGGATTTCGATTCCAGCCTTTATTCCGGCATGCTTGGTGTCGATTTCAGGCCGACCAAAAATTCCTTGATCGGCGTTGGTTTCGGTTATGAACAATCCGACACCGATACCGAATTTAACCGCGGCAATGTAGACGCCACCGGTTATACCGTAACCCCGTATGTTTCGATCGGCATTGACGATCATGTCAGTCTTGATCTGGTCGGCGGCTACTCCAGGCTCGAGTATGACATTGATCGCTTGGATCCTCTGACCAGCTCGAAGATCACCGGTAGCACCGATTCCAACCGGTACTTCGGCTCGCTCAACTTGGTTGTCGATTACGATGTCAGCAATGTCTTGCTGGGCTTCCGCATGGGCACTTCTTACGTCAGCGAAAAACAAGATGCCTATACGGAAAGCGATTCGACCACCGAAAAAGCGCAAAAAGTAACGGTTGGCAGCGGCAATGTCGGGCTCCGCATCGGCTATAACGGCGGTTCAGTGCAGCCTTATCTTGGCGGCACTTACAGCTACGACTACAACGATTCCGGCGGAACCTACGATGGACGGAATACGTTTGGCGTCAACGCCGGGCTAAATATCTCCATTACCAGTGGCGTGTTCTTCAATCTCGAAGGTAGCGCCTCCGCAAGCGACGACGTCAAATCGGCGTCCGGTAACGGCACCATGCGGTTCGGTATCAACTTCTAGTGCGATTAAATTTCGCGCGAAAAGGCCGGGCGCTTCGCCCGGCCTTTTTGATTCTAAGCGGGTTGGTATTGTTATCGGGCTGTTCCATATTCGATCCCGGCGGCAATCGGGACAATCTATTGAGCCAAGCCGCCGAACAGAACTGGCGGAGCCGAATAGCCAAGGCAGAACCGTTCGATCTCTTTACCCTGGCGCGTACCGTAAATTCGGGCGACGCCCTGACCGTCTATATCGAAGGCGACGGCCGCGCCTTCCTCACCCGCACGCAGGCTTCACCCGATCCGACGCCCCAGCGCCCCGTCGGGTTGCGTCTGGCGCTGGCCGATCCGGCGCCAAATGTTTTATATCTGGCGCGGCCCTGCCAATATGCGAAGCTGGCGTCGAAGCCGCCCTGCAATCCCCGCTACTGGACAACGGCGCGCTTTTCGCCGGAGGTTATAGGCGCCCTCTCAGGCGCCATCGATAGCGCCAAGGCGGCGCTGCAATTTCAATCCGTGGAGTTGGTAGGATATTCGGGCGGCGGCGGCGCAGCGGCGCTGGTGGCCGCCAGACGCAACGATGTCGTGCGCTTGATCACCATCGCGGCGAACCTGGATACCGATCTATGGACCCGATCCCTTGCCGTATCGGCGATGAAATTATCCCGCAACCCTGCCACCATAGCCGCCGCCATCCGCCATATCCCGCAGATGCATCTGGCCGGAAGCGACGATGACATAGTCACGCCGGAAATCGGGTTAAGCTTCCTCAAATCGGCAAATTTATCCGCCGCCGCCCACTTCAAGATCATCGACGGCTACAGCCATACCTGCTGCTGGCATGAAGACTGGCGCCGCCGCATCGAGCGCATCCGCGCCGCTTTAACGGTAGCGCCAGGCTCTTAAAATCCTTCGCCGAGCGCGTCTATCAAAGGGAAAAGTTCGCCTTGAAAATCCCGCCAGCGGCCCACCCGGGCGTTGGTGACCGGGCTTCGCACCTGCCATTTAGATGCGCTTTGAACGGCGCCCCGGGCCGCATGAAATTCAAGGCACGCCGGCTCCCAGTCGAGGCCCAGAAATTCGATCAGCCGCCGCACTTCGGTTTCGGTATCGGCGACCACAGTTTCATAGTTCCAATCGAATATCTCGATAGACAGAACCGAACGCCAATGTTCCATGAGCCGGTCGTGGGCCTTCATATATTGACCGATATGGCCGAGATCACAGCTCCATGGATGGGGCTGCACGAAATTGGTCAGATAACACGACAGACCAACATCCAGGGGATCGCGCCGGCAATGGATAATACGGGCGCCCGGAAACAACAACTGAATGAAGCCGAGATTGATAAAATTAAAAGGCATCTTGTCGGCAATGATGCCCGCCGGCGCCAGTTCTGAAACCGTGTTTGCATGCGCCCGGGCCAGATCGCTTAGATGATCCTGGCTCAACGCCGAAATCCCGTCAAGAAAACTCACGCCTTCGCCGCCGATATCCGCCGCCCGTTGCATCAATGCGGGAATGTCGCCGCGCTCGCCAAGGCCCTGCACGCTAGGATGGGCTGCAATGATCCGCTCGGCCAGGGTGGTTCCCGAGCGCGGCATGCCGACGATGAATATGGGCCGGGGCTCCACCTCGCCCCAACCAGACCGCGCGTCCAAAAACGAAGCCGAGAAGGTTTCTGCCATGGCATCCAGATGGGCACTATGGCCGTCGGCATCGAATGTTTGGCCGTCCTCGGCGAGCAGTATCTGTCTGATTTTGTTCCCCTGCCGGCAATAATGAAACCCCAAGGGTTTGTCGTTGTCGCCAAACGCAGTGGAAGCCAAAACGAATTGCAGTTTGACCTGGCTGTCCAGGTTCAAGCCCTTGGTCCGGGCAAGGGCCTCAATATTGGCCCGGGCGGGCGCGTCAAATTGCGGTTGGCTCGACGTGGCGAGTGCGTAATAGGCTTCGATGTTGGTGGGATCGAGGGCAATCGTGCGGCGGAAACATTGCAATGCGGCGTCCAGATTGCCCTGATCGGCCAGACAGAACCCGAGGTTCAAATGCGCTTCGCCGCTTTCGGGGGCGGACTTAAGGACACCGCGGAAATGTGCTTCGGCCTCCCCATATTTGCCTTGCGCCGATTTCACCGAGCCCAAATTTATGCGCGCCAAGCCGTGGCCGGGATCAAGGCAAAGCACCTTTTCGAACAAGGCTTCGGCCTCGGCGCGCTCGCCCCTGGCCGACTTCACCGTGGCTAGGCTATGCAAGGCGGCGACCAGATCCGGTTCGACCTCTAGCGCCTGGCGGCACGCCTGTTCGGCCTCATCAAGCCGGCCAGCGCTCAAACACACGGTCGCCAGATTGGTGAGCGCCAAGGTGAAATTGGGATTGATCTTTATGGCGCTCTGAAAACATTCAGCGGCCTCGGCGGCGCTGCCTGCCTGCATATATAGAAGGCCGAGGTTATTGTAAGCCGCGCCGCCTGCCCCGCCGGCTTCGATAGCGGCCCGGTAGGCCGCCGCCGCCTCGGTCCGGCCCAGCCCCGCCAGGGCGCGGCCCAGATTGTTATTGGCCTCGCCATTACCGGGCTGCAATTTGAGCGCTGCGCGGCAAGCCTTCTCCGCTTCCTGCCAGCGACCAAGGGCGTTTAAGACAATGGCCTGATTGACCCGGTAGGAGACTTCCCTGGGCGCACGCCTGATGGCGCGGCGGATCAGCTTGACGGCGTCCAGATTGCGCCCCCCTTGATGGGCAGCCAATCCAGTCAAATGCAGGATGTCGGCCCGGTCGGGCGCCCGTTTCAAGGCACGCCGGTACGCTTTTTCGGCCGCATCGAAGGCCCCCGATTGATGCAGGGACATGGCACCCGCCAGCAAGCTATCCACCGAATTCGCGGGCGGCGGCGGTGCGGCCGAATTGCTCAATATATTAATTTGCGGCTGCATGTTCCTTATACCCGTCTGCGGTTGGTTACGCGGCGGAAATCCTGCGCCACCCGCTCGATCACGCTGTCCCATTCTCCGGCAGTCTCCTGGCGGTAACATCTCACCGAGGCAAAGAACGGCGCCTGATCGCCGGCCAATCCCCAATACCAGAACGGCGATTTGCGCAGCATGATCCAGCAAGGCACGCCAATGGCGCCGGCGATCATCGGAGTGATATTGGATGTGGTAATGATCTGATCGAGGGCACCGATTAACGCCGCCAAGCCATCCAGGTCGGCGAAGCGGTCCAAATCCAGGTCCGTATAAATACGCGCGCCGGTCAAACGCTCCGCTTTGATTATATCCTCATCGGTATTGCCATATTGCAAATTGACGAACGTCGCCGGCCCTTGCAGCAGAATTTTGCGCCAGCGATGCAGATCGATGGATTTGGGCGCGCCGTTCCCATCGGCACCGCTGCGCCACGATATGCCAACGTAAGGGGGCGGGCCAAAGGCCTGTAGGCGGGCGCGAAATTCATCGCGGCGGGGCCCATCGGGCTGCAAATAACCCGCCGCCGGCAAAATGGTTTCCGCAGCCCCCGGCAATTCACGCGCGAGATCAACGATCGAATGGCGGGCAACCGTTTTGGGGCTGGTAACCTCTGGCCCGGGCGATGCGGCGGCAGCGATCACTTCGGTACCTGAGAATGAGCGGGCAAACAGGGGCACCAGCCGGGGCTCGGCCTCCAAGGTCAGCGCCGGCGCGCTGGCCGCGATCAGCGGCAACAACGCGGCGTACAATATTTGATCGCCGAGACCTTGCTCGGCATACACCAACAGGCGCCCTTCATCCAGTTGTTTGCCGTCCCATTCCGGCAATTGGATAGCCCGTGCCCGGTAGCTTCGGTGGCCACGGCGAAGATGCCAGCCCTTGAGACCTTGCGCGTAGCGGCCAAGGGCCATCAGCGCCACCGTCCGGTTCCAGCCGGCTTCGGAATGGTTGGGGTCAATTTCCAGAGCCCGGTCATATTCACCGATGGCGGCTTCGGGCTCGCCGGTACCCTCAAGGGCCAAGGCCAGATGATTGCGATAGATGGCTGATGCGGGCGCCAAGCGAACGGCGCGCGCCAGCCATTCGGCGGCGGCTTCGGCGCGCCCGGCGTGCAGGTGGCAAATGCCGATCTCGTTCAGAATATCCGGGCTGGCGTTATCCCGTACCAAGGCCGGCAACAAAAATTCCAGCGCGCCATCGGTATCACCGCCGAGGCGCTTCAAGGTGCTCAAATTTAAAATCGCGCCGATATTACGCGGCGTTATGGAAAGCGCCGCCTCAAAAGCATGGATAGCCGCGCCGCCTTTGCCCATCTGCATGAGTACCTGGCCTAAGGCATGTTGTGCCTCTCCATCCAGGGGGTTTTCGGCAATCGCTTTTTCGATTAGACGGCGCGCCGCGTCCGGCTGACCGGACCGGTAGGCGATGACGCCGAGCATGCGAAGCGCAGCCCCATCATCGGGGCGCTCGGCAAGGATACGACGGCAGCCGCTTTCGGCCTCGGACAGACGCCCGGCGCCAAGATGATTGGCGGCTCGCTCTGCCAGCCCGTTATCGGGTCTCGATAGCTGGTTCACGCTTTAACTCACCACTTCGAAAATCGGGGCCTAAGAGAATTGTCACGGTCCCGATTCTCACTTAAACATTTGATTGAAGATTGCATGCAGCGAGGTAACAAATGGTAAATGAAACAACATCGGATTTGCGGCGCGCCGCCGGCGAAGAGGCGGGCAGGATTTTGATTGAAATCGGCGCCGTCAACTTTCGCCCGTCGGAGCCCTATGTCCTGACCGCCGGCTGGGCCAGCCCGGTCTATATCGATTGCCGGAAATTGATCGCCTACCTTGCGCAGCGCCGCCGGGTAATCGAGCTTGGCGTCGAATTGATCGAACGTGATATCGGCGCCGCCGCCATCGATCTCGTAGCTGGCGGTGAAACAGCCGGCATCCCTTACGCGGCCTGGATTTCCGAATCCATGGACCGGCCCATGCTCTATGTGCGCAAGCAGCCCAAGGGGTTCGGCCGCAACGCCCAGATCGAAGGCGATCTGGAAGACGGCAAGCGGGTTCTTTTGGTGGAAGATCTGGCCACCGACGGCGGCAGCAAGATCAACTTTATCGACGCGTTGCGCCTCGGCGGCGGCGTGGTTACCGATATCTTCGTGGTGTTCTATTACCGGGCCTTTCCCGGCGCCGAGGAAACCATGAAAAAGGCCGGAACCAACATGCATTACCTTGCCGATTGGCACGACGTTCTCGCCGCCGCCGAGGCCGGAAAATATTTTTCCGAGGATGAGATTTCCGGGGTGCGGAATTTCCTTGCTGATCCGGTCGCCTGGTCGGCAGCCAATGGTGGCAAGGCGGCGATGGACTGAGGGCGGGCCGCGGGCTACATTTCAAAGCCTGGAGGTTTGGCGTTGAAACTATTAAAATTTCTTGTTCTGGCGATTGCGATAGCCCTGCCCGCGCTTGGCGCCGCAGCGAAAGATACGCTGAGCATCGGCATCACCCAGTTCCCCTCCACCTTTCATCCCAACATCGATTCTATGCTCGCCAAGAGCTATATTCTGGGCATGACCCGAAGGCCATTGACCATGCACAGCGCCGCATGGAATTTGGGATGCATGCTATGCGAGACCTTGCCAACCCTGGAGAACGGGCAGGCCAAACTGGAAACCACGCCGGACGGGAAACGCGGTATCGGAGTTACCTACCGGCTGCGCCAAGACGCCAAATGGGGGGACGGCATGCCGCTCTCCAGCCGCGACGTTGTCTTTACCTGGCGCGCCGGCCGGCATGCCTTGAGCGGGTTCTCCGGCCTTGAATTTTACCGCCGCGTCTACAAAATCGATGCCATAGACGAGAAGACCTTCACCCTTCACTACGACAAGGTGTTTTTCGACTACAATTCGATCAGCGGTTTCGACATACTGCCCGCCCACCTGGAAGAGAAAGTCTTCGACGCCAATCCAGCCGAATACAAGAACCGCACCCTCTATGTCACCGACGTCACCAACAAGGGGCTCTATTTCGGGCCCTACCTGATAACAGAGGTGAGCCCCGGTGCCCATGTGGTCTTGCGCCCGAACCCATCGTGGTGGGGCAAAAAGCCGTACTTCAAACAAATTGTCGTCCGCGTCATCGGCAACACGGCGGCCTTGGAATCGAACCTGTTGTCCGGCTCTATCGACATGATATCGGGCGATCTCGGCATCACCATCGATCAGGCGCTGGCCTTCGATAAGCGCCATGGCAGCAAATTCAACATCACCTATAAGCCGGGGCTGATTTACGAGCATATCGATCTTAATCTCGACAACCCGGTTCTCAAAGACCGGCGTGTGCGCCAGGCCTTGATCCACGCCATCGACCGCGAAGCAATTTCGAAGCAATTGTTCGAGGGCCGCCAGCCCGTTGCCCACACCAATATCAACCCGTTGGATTGGATCTATACCACCGATATTCCAATCTATGGGTTCGATCCCAAAAAAGCCGCACGGCTTTTGGATGCGGCCGGCTGGTCGGTAAAGCGGCGCGGCTTTCGCCACAACAAGGCCGGCGACAAACTGTCCTTCGAAATCATGACCACGGCGGGCAACCGCACACGGGAATTGGTCGAACAGGTTTTGCAAAGCCAGTGGAAGCAGGCCGGCATCGATGTGCGCATCCGCAACCAGCCTGCTCGTGTGTTTTTCGGGCAAACCGTCACCCACCGTAAGTTTTCGTCCTTCGCCATGTTCGCCTGGATCAGCGCGCCGGAAAGTGTGCCGCGTTCGACATTGCATTCCAAACACATACCGGCCAAATCCAATAATTGGGGCGGGCAAAATTATACCGGCTTTAAAAACGCCGAGATGGATAGCCTGATCGAACGTATCGAGGTGGAACTGGACCGGGATAAACGCCAGCAATTATGGCACCGTTTCCAGCGCATCTATGCGGGCGAATTGCCGGTTATTCCGCTCTATTTCCGCGCCAATGCCTACATCCTTCCGAAATGGCTGAGCGGCGTTACGCCGACTGGCCATCTCGGCACCACAACGCTGTGGGTGGAGGATTGGAAGTCCCGTTAGATATTTAGGCGGGCCTGGTCAGCAGGCGAAAATACAGCACCGAGAATAATCCGAACCCGCCCGCCCAGGCAATGGCAGCAACGATGATCAGCAACTGGGTTTGATCGGCCCAGAACGGTGCCACTAGGCGCGCCAGCCCGGCCGCAAGGACCAGAAAATAAATGATCAATTCCCCTGGCCCGGCCCGCAGCGGGCGCCCTGAATGGCCAAGCGACGCGCGCGTCATGACGGCAATGATCATGGTGCCAAAGGCGCCCGTAGTCAGCGCGTGCATGGCGGTTGTTTCGGATATCCCCCAGTCCAGCCAGGCAGCGCCCAGCGCGGCCACGCCGGCCACCAGCCAGAGATAACCCAGATGTAGGGTCCAGACCAATGGCTCGGCGAGGCTCAGCCAGCCCTGCCAGCGCATCAATCTGACAAAATGGACCGCTGCCGTAATCAGCGCGAGCCAGCCCGGCAGAGCGCTATCCGGCGCCGCCAGGGCGGCGGCAAAGCTTAGAACCAGAAGCCCGACGGCGGCGGCATCGAAGCGGCCGAAATTTGGGATCGAAACCTTGGCACCGCTTTGCACCAGCCAGTTGCGGGTAAAGGCCGGCACGATGCGCCCGCCGATAAACGCAACCAGAATCGCCAGAGTAAATATCGCCAGCCGCCTTCCGTCTATGGGCGGCTCGGCGCCGCCGAGGGCAGTCCAATGGGCCAGCCAATTGGAAGCGGCGAACAGGGTGATCAGCGCGGCAACCGGCAGGTTGCGCCAGTTTTTTGAGCGCCAAACCTCCGCCGCCACATAGACCGCCATCAGGCTTAAGAAACCAAGATCAAGCACCGCCGCCAAGCTGGCGCCGATCATCGGGGCCGTCAACATGGCGGCCCGGCCGGCCAGCCACAGGGCTGCGAAAGCGGCCAGGCTCCAACCCTGAATGCGTTTTCGGCCGGTCCAATTGGGCAAGGCGGTCAACAGGAAGCCGCTCATGGCGGCGGCGGCAAAACCAAACAACATTTCATGGCTATGCCAGAATAAAAGATCGCCTCCGGGCCCAAGCGGCTCCAACCCAAGGAGCGCGGCGCTCCAGACCAAGATCGCCACCGACGCCCAAATCCCGGCGAACAGAAAGAACAAACGAAATCCGTGATCGAAAATTACCATCGGCGCTTATCCGGCCAGTAGAATTTGGGTCATGTGTTCGGGGGCCGCCGGGCCTTGCCCACCCCGCGCATGGTAGATGCGAAGATCGCCGTTTTCGGCGAATGGCAAGTCTACGTTATTCGTCTTCTTCGCCGACGCCGATGCAGCCTGTGCGCGTGAACAATCGGGCACCGGCCGCGCTTACCTTAGGTGTTCGCTGGCGCGCCTCGACACCGCGAACGATATCGCGCTTGACCGCCCGTTTGACCACCGGGCGCAAGGTTTCGGTAATTCGGCCCATGTCCAGCAAGCCGTCCTTATCCAGCCGCAGTTTCATCCTGCGCAGCCGCGAAAACACCGAATTGATGATGCGCGGCGCGATGGCGCAGACATAGCGCGAATCCTTCGGGTGATCGGTATCGATATAGACCGTGATCGGCGTGTGCTTGGTTTGCTTGCCGCGTCCGGTCGGCAGCTTCATCATGAACACTTGCAGCTGAACTCGGTCCTGGGCGGCGGCGGGGCTGGGGGTGGCCACCAGCGCACCGGCGGAATACACCGATACTAGGCCAACGGAGATAATCAGACTTAGAAATTTGTTGCGCATGCACCTGCATCCTTATTTCCGGCGGTGAAATTATCGCACCCCGTCACTCTCTTAAAACGAATCCCAGTGGGTTTGAAGCCTTAAATCATTAAATTATGCCAACTTTAAGACGCGCCTGCCGCCATTATTGATGTGCGCCTCCACAAAATGCCGGGCTTGGATTATGCTTGGCCGCGCAACGATGGGACTGGATGGTTGGTGAATTCCGATAGCAAAGCGAAGCAGCCGGCGAAGGATCGTTCGGGCGCCGATAGATTGATCACGGTTCTATCGGAGATGATGAACGAGATGGGCCGCAATTTTGCCGACGGCCGGGGCGCAATCCTGGATGCGTCCCTGGACCGGGATCTGGGGTTCGACAGCCTGTCGCGCATGGAATTGGTGCACCGCGCCGAAACGGAATTCGGCGTGACCTTGCCCGATGATGTGATCGGCCGCGCAGAGACCCCGGCCGAGCTGTTGCGCGCCATCACCGCCGCCGCCGGCGCTCCGGCGATGACGATGGCGGCGGCCACCTCCGCACCCACGCCCGAGGCGGCTGGCTCCGCACCCAAAAGCGCCGACACCTTAAACGCCGTACTGGCATGGCATGCCCAGGCGCATCCCGGGCGCACCCATATCCGGCTGCTCTTGGATCAGGGCGAGCCCGCCGAAATCACCTACGGAGACTTGTGGAACGGTGCCAGAGAATTCGCCGCCGGGCTAATTGCCAAGGGCCTGCAAACAGGTGAGCCGGTGATCGTCATGCTGCCCACCGGTAAAGATTATTTCAACGCCTTCTTTGGTGTTCTGCTGGCCGGCGGCATTCCGGTGCCGGTCTATCCACCGGGCCGGGCGCAGCAATTGGAGGAACATGTGCGCCGCCATGGCGCTATCGCCGATAACGCCCGTGCCGCCATCATGATAACCGTTCCCGAAGCGGTGGCGTTTGCGCGCCTGGCGATAGCGCGGGCGGCAAGTTTGCGCGCCGTCGTGACGCCGGATGAATTAAAAGGCGCGGCGATGCCCACACATCTGCCTAACCCCGCCTCTGGCGACGCGGCATTCATTCAATACACATCGGGAAGCACCGGCGACCCCAAGGGCGTGGTGCTCTCCCATGCCAATCTGCTCGCCAATATCCGGGCCATGGGCGAGCGGCTGGAGGTCACACCGCACGACGTCTTTGTAAGCTGGCTACCCCTCTATCACGATATGGGACTGATCGGCGCCTGGCTCGGCAGCCTCACCTACGCCATGCCGCTGGTGTTGATGGCGCCGCTGTCGTTCCTCGCCCGCCCGCAGCGGTGGCTGTGGGCGATATCCAATTATAAGGGCACCATATCGGGCGGCCCCAACTTCGCCTATGAAGCCTGCCAGGCGCGCATCATTGATGCCGATCTGGATGGCTGCGATTTGTCTTCCTGGCGAGTGGCGTTTTGCGGCGCCGAGCCGATCCACGTGCCGAGCATCGAAAGCTTTATGCAAAGATTTGCCGGAATTGGCTTCGCCCGCACCGCCATGATGCCGGTCTATGGATTGGCGGAAAATTCCGTCGGCCTCACATTTCCAACCGTGGGACGGGGCCCGCGGTTCGACCGCATCGATGCCGAGCAACTGGCTCGCACCGGCGCGGCGGAAATCACCAGCGCCGATGATGCAATATCGGTACCTTCCTGCGGCTATCCGATCAGCGGCCATCAACTGCGCATCGTCGACGAAGGTGGGCGCGAATTGCCCGACCGCCGCCAGGGCCGCCTCCAGTTTCAAGGACCATCCGCGTCCAGCGGCTATTTGCACAACGCCGAGGCCACAAAGGCATTGTTCGACGGCGATTGGCTGAACTCAGGCGATCTCGGCTATTCCGTAGAAGGCGAGATATACATTACCGGGCGCGTTAAGGATTTGATTATCCGGGGTGGACGCAATATCCACCCGGTCGAAATCGAAGCCGCTTTGAGCGGTCTGGAGGGCCTGCGCAGCGGCGGCATTGCCGTTTTCGGCAGCGCCGATCCGGCCACGGCAACTGAGCGCCTGATTGTCATGGCCGAAACGAGGCGACGCGGCGATGAGGCACACACGGCATTGGAACGGGAAATCAATGCCCGCGCCACCGATATCGCGGGCGAGCCGCCGGACCGGGTCCTGCTGGTAGCGCCGCGCACCGTGCCGAAAACGTCGAGCGGCAAGATCAGGCGTGCCGCCGCCCGCCATATGTTCGAGAGCGGCGCCATCGATGCGGGCCCGGCTTCGCTCAAATGGCAAAAATTCAGGATTGCCGTCTCCGGCCATCGCGCGATGGTGCGGCGCGGCGCCCACCGGCTCGGCGGCGCGTCCTTCGCCTTTTATGTAGGTGCCGCCATCGTTGTCCTGGCGCCCCTGGCATGGCTGGGCGTCGCGTTACTTCCGGTGGAAAGCTGGCGATGGCGCCTGGTGCGGGGCACAGTTAGCATCCTGCTTTCCATCGCCCGCATAAAAATCACCACCGAGGGCTTGGGGCATCTGCCGGCCGCCGGACCGATCATCCTGGCCGCAAACCATTCCAGCTACCTGGATGGGGCGGTGCTGGCCTTCGCCTTGGGCAAACCGTTGCGCTTCGTCGCCAAGGCCGAATTGTCCAAAAATCCGATCACGCGCATATTCCTGAACCGCCTCGGCAGCCATTTTGTCGAGCGGTTCAATGTCAGCAAAAGCCTCGCCGATGCCGGCCGCGTCCAGCCGCATGCGACAAGCGCCAATCCGGTTGTCTATTTCCCGGAAGGAACGTTGAGCCGCATGGCGGGCCTGTTGCCCTTTCAAACCGGCGCCTTTCTGGCGGCCACCGAAAGCCAGATCGCCATCGCACCGGTGGTGATCCGCGGCTCCCGTCACGTGCTGCGCGACGGCACATTTATTCCGCGCCCGGGACGTATCCAGGTGCGGCTGCTCACCGCGTTGCAAGCAGAGCCTGCGCCGGGCGGCGGTAAAGACGACGCCTGGTGGCGGGCAATCGTGCTTCGGGATCGTTGCCGCGCCATCATGTTGGAACATTGCGGCGAGCCCGACCTTCGCCAAGAGAACCTATTGCTGGACTTGGCCGCGAGACGCACCGAATAGCCACCTATGCGGCAATTTGCTTTGCTTAACAATTGTCGTTGGGTTCAAATGTGGCCATGAATTTCAATGGCGCAACCTCCTTCGCATCGAACGCCGCCGCAACCGCCCTGTTGCAGGTCTCCGATTTGGCGGTTTCGTTCCCGGCCACGGATGACGGCGGCGATCTTCGCGTCGTCGATGGAATATCGCTGGCCCTCGAAAAGGGCAAAACCTTAGGGCTAGTCGGGGAATCGGGGTGCGGTAAATCGATCACCGCGCTCGCCCTTTTAGGATTGGTGCCGGCGCCGGGCCGCATCACCGGTGGCCAAATAGTGTTCGGCGGGACCGATCTCCGCCAATTGCCCGAAACCGGCCTGCGCGCCTTGCGCGGCAACCGGATCGCCATGATTTTCCAAGAGCCAGCGACGGCGCTCAATCCGGTTTTTACCATCGGCGCCCAGATTGCCGAGGCCTACCGGCTGCACAACGCTGCCACCAAGGACGAAGCCCGGGCACGGACCATCGGACTGCTTGAGAGGGTCGGCATCCCAAGCGCCGCCCAGCGCTTCGATTCCTATCCGCATCAATTATCCGGCGGCATGCGCCAGCGTTGCATGATCGCCATGGCGCTGATCTGCACCCCCGATATCTTGATCGCCGACGAGCCGACGACGGCGCTCGACACGACCATCCAGGCGCAAATCCTAGAATTGATACTGGATATTCAGGACGAGTTTGGCATGGCAATCCTGTTCATCAGCCATAATCTGGCGACCATATCAGCCGTCGCCGACGACATCTTGGTCATGTATGCGGGGCGCGCGGCGGAACAGGCGCCCAGCCCTGCGTTGATTGCCCGGCCCAATCATCCCTACACGCGCGGCTTGCTTCAGACCCTGCCATCCAGGGCGCGGCGGGGCGAAAAACTGCCATCATTGCCGGGCTCCGTAGGGCCGGAAGATTTGCGCCTCACCGGGTGCCGGTTCGTAGGCCGTTGTGATATGGCTGAAGACCAATGCCGGGGCGCCATCCCGCCCCCTGTCGAGATTGCACCGGGCCACATTTCCGCCTGTTTTAGGGCGGGCGAGTGATGGCAATAGAACCGGCATCAAGCAAACCCTTGCTCGAGGTTCGCGATCTGGTGAAACATTTTCCGGTCCGCTCTCCCGGATTGTTCGGTCGCCGCAAACCGTCCGTCCATGCCTTAAATGGGGTCAGCTTTGACCTAGCCAGAGGCGAGACCTTGGCGATCGTCGGCGAATCGGGTTGCGGAAAATCGACCTTGGCCAAGACCCTGGCGCTTTTACACCAACCCGATAGCGGCGAAATATGGTTCGATGGCGATCCTGTAAGCCTGAGAGGCGGCGCCCGCAGCAAAGATATTCGTCGCCGCAGCCAGTTGATATTCCAAGACCCCCATGGATCGCTGAACCCCCGGCTCACAGTTGGCGAGATAATTGCCGAGCCATTGGTCATCCACGGCATCGCCCGCAATTTCCGTAACAGCCGCGTTGCCGAGGTGGCCAGCTCTGTTGGCCTCGGCACCCAAGACCTAGGTAAATATCCGCACCAGTTTTCCGGCGGCCAACGCCAGCGGATTGCCATCGCCCGGGCGCTGGTCTCTGCCCCGGAACTTGTCATCGCCGACGAGCCTTTGTCCGCACTTGATGTTTCGGTGCAAAGCCAAGTGATCAATTTGTTGGCGGAATTGAAGGTCAGCCAAGGTTTGACCTATATATTTATCAGCCATGATCTGTCGGTGGTTGCATATATCGCAGACCGGGTGGCGGTTATGTATCTGGGCCGAATAGTAGAATTGGGCGCCTCCGAATCGCTTTTTTCTTCGCCGTCACATCCCTATACGCGGGCGCTCCTGGAAGCGGCACCTGAAATCGGCAAACGGATGGGCAAAAAACCACAACCTGCCAAGGGCGAAGCCGCGTCCTCCGGGAACATACCGCATGGCTGCCCATTTCACCCTCGGTGCCCAAATGTCCAGGATATCTGCCGAATTGAGCGGCCTCAGCTCGGCCCGATAGATGCCGTTGCCAATGGCCATATCACCGCTTGCCACTTTGCCAATCCTGTATAAAATTAACTGTTCATTTACCCCACAAGTGTTTGATTCATAAGAATGGTTGCAACAACTTTGATAAATGCCTTATATTTTTGCAGCTTTTCATTACGCGTTTTGTAATATGACGATCCGCGCGCAATTGAGGTAGACCACATGGCAGACGAGCTAAAAGTTCAATTTGCTAACAAACGAGAAATGGACGCGGCGGCCTTTTCGCAAGCTGCTTACGTTCTTGACCAAGCCAAGCAAAATTTGGACGACGCGGATCTTCGCGAAAGAGCATTGAAATACAATCAGCTTCTTTGGTCGATTATTCAGGCCGATGTCTCTGAGGATAACAATGATTTACCGGAAGAGCTGAAGGCCAATTTGATGAGCCTCAGCATTTTTGTCGACAAACAAACCAGCAAGGGTTTGACTGACCCCACGGAAGAATTGTTCGACAGTTTAATCAGTATGAATTTGAATATTTCCGAAGGCTTGCTCGAAGGCGAGAAGTAAAAATCATTCGCACGCGGTAGCGGCCTTGGCCGCCACAAACATTTGAAGAAATGCCTGCCATATCCGGCGGGCATTTTTTTGCCCAACGGTATAAACTAAACCCATGCCAATTTGCCGAGGTGGCCCGTGACGCGATATTTCCTGGACCGGCTTGTTCAATCCCTTGTCGTGCTTGGCGTTATGTCGTTCGTGATCTACTGGCTTATGGGGCTAATGCCGGGCGATCCGATCGATCTGATGATCAGCGCCGATCCGAAGCTATCCTCGGCAGATGCGGAGCGGCTACGCGCGATCTACGGATTGGACCGCCCGATCACCGAGAGATACTTCAATTGGTTAAGCGCAGTGTTTTCCGGTGATCTCGGGTTTTCGCGGCAACACGCCAAACCGGTATTAACGGTGTTGTGGCCGGCGCTTGGAAATACGGCGCTGCTGCTCGGCCTTAGTTTTTTGCTGGCGATTGTGATCGCCCTGCCGACCGGTATCGCGGCGGCCATCCGCCCATATTCCAAAATGGATTATTTGATAAATTTCCTGGCTTTCGCCGGAATATCGCTGCCATCGTTCTGGCTAGCCCTGCTTTTGATCACCCTATTTTCGGTGATTTTGGCGGTGCTGCCGGCCGGCGGTATTGGCACCATCGGCGCCGAGGGCATCTGGGACCGGTCGCGATTCCTGGTCTTGCCGGTGGCCACCGTCACGGTTGTCAGTATTGGTGACTATATCCGCTATATGCGCTCCGAGATGATCCAGACCCTGCGCCACGATTTCATCCGCACGGCGCGCGCCAAGGGCGCCGGCAATGGACGCGTGGTCTATGTGCATGCTTTGCGCAATGCCCTGATACCGGTGGTGACCGTAGTGGCACTGGATATCGGGTTTTTGTTTTCCGGTGCGCTGGCGGTCGAGATCATCTTCGCCTATCCGGGCATGGGCAAACTGATCTTCGACGCCATCATGGGCAACGACTTCAACCTCGCCATGGTGGCGCTTTTGTTTGCGACCATTTTGACCTTGCTCGGCAACCTGGCGGCGGATCTCGTCTATAGCTGGCTCGATCCCAGGATCAGCTACAAATGAGCGATAAACCGCCCATCAGCGAACGCGGCGCCTGGTCCCTGGCCTGGCAACGATTCCGCCATCACAAATTGGCTATGGCAAGCGCCGCGCTGCTGATTGTATTGGCGGTACTATCGGCGGTCGCACCTTTATTCGAAATTATGTTTGGTATCGATGCGTCGCGGGTGGATTTGCTGCACCGCTTTACGCTGCCCACCGCCGATGCCTGGCTGGGCCGCGACGAGTTGGGCCGCGACGTCTTTGTCCGTATGCTCTATGGCGGTCAGGTATCGCTTTTGGTCGGCGCGGTGACGGCGATTGCGGCGGCGGTGATCGGCACCATGGTCGGATTGGCGGCCGCCTACCGGGGCGGCTGGCTGGATGCATTGCTGATGCGCTTCACCGATGCGGTCATTGCGCTGCCGTTTTTGCCGCTGCTGATTGTGCTGGCGGCGATCGATCTGAATAAGCTTGGCATTCCTCCGGCGCTGATCAATTCGGAGCTGATTAGCCTTTACCGCATAATCTTCATCGTCGCGCTGGTTGGCTGGACAACCTCGGCGCGGCTGGTGCGCGGTGCCGCGCTCAGCATTCGTGAGCGTGACTTTGTCTTGGCCGCGCGCGCCCAAGGCGCCAGCGCATGGCGCATCATGGGCGTTCATATCCTGCCCAATCTGGTCTCGCCGATCATCGTTGCGACGACATTATCGGCGGGCAAGATCATTTTGTTGGAATCGGTGCTTAGTTTTCTCGGGCTCGGCATCCAGCCGCCGGTTGCAAGCTGGGGTAATCAGCTTACCAATGCACAGGAACTGATTTATTCGGCGCCGCAATTGGCCTTCTTTCCGGGAATAGCCATTTTCGTTACCGTGATCGCTTTCAATTTCCTTGGCGACGGTTTGCAAGATGCGCTCGATCCCAAATCCGTATCGCACGCGAGCACCGGCCGCTGAGCGGAACACGCGTTAAGGAGCGAAAGGTTTGGGATTTTTTTCGGTTGCACTTATATATAATAATTACCGCTTCGCGTGGATGAGCGCTCGCCCACGAAAATTCGACCATATGGGCATTGGCCGGTGCGCCCAAATCGAGTAGCAATGTGGTCAGATTGGAGAGCCGAGAGCCGCTAGCAAGCCATGCCCGAAAACGCCTTTGAAAAAATTATCCCGGTTGTGTTGTCCGGCGGCTCCGGCACGCGCCTTTGGCCGGTTTCGCGGACCCTCTATCCAAAGCAATTGCAATCGCTGGTGTCCGAACAATCGCTGCTGCAGGACACTGTGGAGCGGCTTTCCGGCGATCACTACGGCGCCCCGATTATCATATGCAATGACGAACACCGCTTTATTATTGCCGAACAGGTGCGCGAAATCGGCGTTCAGGACGCACGCATTGTGCTTGAACCGGTGGGCCGTAATACGGCGCCGGCGGCGGCCGTTTCCGCAATTCTGGCCGAAAAATCCGGCGCCGATCCGATTATTCTGGTGGCGCCGTCGGATCATGCCATTCTAGGTGCCAACGCATTTCAAGGCGCTATCGAAACCGCCTTGCAGGCAGCGCTTGGCGGCAAGCTTGTGACCTTCGGCATCACGCCGGCTTCGGCGGAGACAGGCTACGGCTACATCCTTAGTCCCGGCGCCGCAACCGCCACCGCCCGCTGCCACGATGTCGAAGCCTTTGTGGAAAAACCGGATGCGCCAACGGCGGAGCAATATCTTAAAGACGGCGGTTATTTCTGGAACAGCGGCATATTTCTTTTCCGCGCCAGCGCGTTCCTAGCCGAGCTAGAGCTATGGCAGCCCGAAATGGCTGCCCTTTGCCGCCAAGCGGTGGATGGCGGCCAAGGCGATCTCGACTTTATCCGCTTGGATGCGCCGCCGTTCGAGGCCATAGAGGCCAATTCCATCGATTATGCGGTCATGGAAAAAACCAAAAATGCGCAGATGGTAGCGGTCGATATGGGTTGGAGCGATGTCGGCTCCTGGGATGCCTTGTGGGATATTTCGAACCACGATGACGCCGGCAATGCCATCGTCGGCGATGTGGTGCTGCAGAATGTTACCGGCTCTTATATACGCAGCGATCATAAACTGGTCGCCGCCATTGGCATCAAGGACATGATCGTCGTCGCAACCGATGACGCAGTCCTGGTCGCCGACCGGGCAGAAGCGCAAAATGTGAAAAATCTCGTCGACGCCTTGAAGGATGATGCGCGTAGCGAATATGTATCGCACACCAAGGTTTATCGCCCCTGGGGCTGGTATCAATCTCTGGAAATCGGAGAGCGTTTTCAGGTAAAGTTGATTGGTGTCTCGCCAGGCGCTAAAATCAGCCTGCAACTACACCATAAAAGAGCCGAACACTGGGTCGTCGTATCGGGCAGTGCCACAGTGACGCGCGGCGAGGAAATTGTAGAATTGCGGGAAAATCAATCGACCTATATCCCGGTTGGCGTAAAACATAGGCTAGAAAACCAAACCGATGATCCGTTGACCATTGTGGAAATTCAATCGGGAAATTATTTAGGCGAAGATGATATCGAACGATTTGACGATCAATACGGGCGCGACTGATCTGGCCAAGGGGCCGGGTCTAAGCAGTGTTGCAACAAAGGAAAGCAAACTATGAACTTTCAGCCAAATTCTTTAGCCGCGCGCGATATCGCCAGCCTCTTGCATCCATACACCAACCTCAAAACCCATCAGGAGGATGGCCCGTTTGTCGTCACCAGGGGTGATGGCATTTACGTCTATGACGATGACGGCAAACCCTATATCGAGGCGATGGCCGGTCTTTGGTGCACCGCGCTAGGCTTCGGCAACGAGCGACTGGTCGAGACAGCGGCCAGCGCCATGCGCGATCTGCCGTTTTACCATGGCTTCAACGGAAAATCGCACCCCGCCGCCATCGAACTGGCGGAAAAGCTGCTGCAGATATCGCCGGTGCCCATGTCCAAGGTATTTTTTGCCAATTCCGGCTCCGAAGCCAACGACACCGCCATCAAATTGGTTTGGTATATCAATAATGCCCGTGGCCGGCCAAATAAGAAGAAAATCATCTCCCGCCAGAAAGCCTATCACGGGGTGACCGTGGCGGCTGCCAGCCTGACCGGCTTGCCCGCCAATCAGCGCGATTTTGATATTCCCATCGACGGCATCCTGCATACCGATTGCCCGCACTATTACCGCTACGGCGAGGCCGGCGAGAGCGAAGAGGATTTCGCGTCGCGCTGCGCCGACAACCTGGAGCAGTTGATCCTGGCCGAGGGGCCGGACACAGTCGCCGCGTTTTTTGCCGAACCAGTAATGGGCGCCGGCGGCGTGCTGGTCCCGCCGGCCAGCTATTTCGAGAAGATCCAGGCGATCTTGAAGAAGTATGACATCCTGTTCATCGTCGATGAGGTGATCTGCGGATTTGGCCGCACCGGCAATATGTTCGGCACGCAAACCTACAATCTGGCACCGGACATGATCTCATTCGCCAAGGCGCTTTCGTCGGCCTATGTGCCGATCTCGGCGCTGATGGTGTCGGAACAGGTGTACCAGGCAATGGTCATCGAAAGCGAAAAAATCGGCATATTTGGCCATGGATATACCTATGGCGGCCATCCGGTGGCCTGCGCGGTGGCGCTTGAAACCCTGAAAATTTACGAAGAGTGGGATATTGTCTCCCATGTGCGCAGCATTTCTCCGACGCTGCAGAATGGCCTTCGCGCCCTTGGCGAACATCCGCTTGTCGGCGAAGCCCGCGGCGTTGGCTTGATCGGAGCTTTGGAATTGGTGCGCGATAAAAGCACCCGCGAGCCTTTTGCGGCCAACCTCGGCATCGGCAACCATGTCCGTCTAGCGGCGGAAGAAGCCGGCGTGATCACCCGCAATATGGGCGATACCATCGCCTTCGCGCCGCCGCTGATTATCGAGGACAAACAGATCACCACAATTCTGAAAATCGTGAATGACGCCCTTGATGAAACCTTTGCCATGATTGAGGATAAAAATTTGTTTTAACCCTTGGCAAAACGATAATTAGAACCAATCTATACAGTACAAATTAAGGATGTTGTTTTGGCCGGCATTTGATAGAATCGGGCCCTAGCCGCGAGGCGTCGGGAGAATAGCCGCGAGGCGTCGGGAGTTTCGAGTATGGATTACCAAAAGTTCTTTGCCGATAAGGTCGGCGCCTTGAAAGCAGAAGGCCGTTACCGGGTTTTCGCCGACTTGGAGCGTGATGCCGGCAATTATCCGATGGCAACAAATCACCGCAATCCGGGCGAAACCGACGTGACGGTGTGGTGCTCCAATGATTATCTCGGCATGGGCCAGAACTCTATCGTGCTCGAAGCCATGCACGAAGCCCTCGATAAATCGGGCGCCGGCGCCGGCGGCACCAGAAACATCGCCGGCACCAACCATTATCATGTGCTTTTGGAAAATGAACTGGCGAACCTGCATCAATGCGAAGCCGCTTTGATCTTTACCTCCGGCTACGTTGCCAATTTGACGACGCTCAGCACCATCGGCGCCATGCTGCCCGGTTGCGTGATCGTATCGGACGCGTTGAACCACAACTCAATGATCGCCGGCATTCGCCATTCGCAGGCGGAAAAAAAGATATTCGCCCACAACGACATGGCGGATTTGCGTAAAAAGCTTGAGGAAATCGAAACCGGCCGGCCCATAATGATCGCCTTCGAATCCGTCTATTCGATGGACGGCGACATTGCGCCGATCGAAGAAATTCTTGATATCGCCGACGAATTTGGCGCCCTCACCTTTATCGATGAAGTGCACGCGGTTGGCCTCTATGGCCAGAACGGCGCCGGCGTTGCCGAGCGCGAAGATCTCATGGACCGCATCGATATTATTCAAGGCACCCTGGCCAAGGGCTTTGGCGTGGTTGGCGGCTATATTGCCGGCTCGGCCGCGCTTTGCGATTTCATTCGCTCCTATGGCGACGGGTTTATTTTCTCCACCGCCATCCCGCCGGCAGTCGCCGCCGGCGCCTTGGCCAGTGTCCGCTATGTGCGCACCCATAATGATTTGCGCATCGCCCATCAGGAACGGGCCGCCCGCCTGAAACGGCGCCTGACCGAAGAAGGCATCCCGGTGATGCCGTCGGTCAGCCATATCGTTCCGGTGTTGGTCGCCGATCCCAGGCTGTGCAAGGAAGCCAGCGACACCTTGCTGTATCAGCATAATATCTATGTGCAGCCGATCAATTATCCCACCGTCCCGCGCGGCACCGAACGGCTGCGCTTCACGCCGACACCGCTGCACAATGATGCGGTCATGGAAGAAATGATCGCCGCGCTCTGCAAGGTGTGGGCCGAATTGGGGCTGCGGGCTGCAGCCTGAAATTTTTAAAGTTCCGTCCTAAAAAACATTCTAGATAACGAAATTTGAGCCAGGGGCGTCTCCTGTGTTAGGATGCGTGCGTCCTAAATACGAGCCAGCGCCCTCAAAATTATGTATGCCGACAACACTCTAACGCCGAGAGAAGCTATCCGCCTGTGTGCCCTCGGCACCCTGGCAGCCAAGCCCATGGCCTATGACGATGTTGTCTTCGCGGTCCGCCATTTTGTCAGCCGCGTGACCGGCCCATCCCTCGATCTGATGGGCGAATCGGTAGAATTGTTGAAGTTCGAATCGCTGGTCGAAGAGACCGAAATCAACGGCGAAACTCTGTTGCAGATAACCGATCAGGGCCGAGATGTCCTCGGCACCTTGATGCGCACCAATTTGCGCGCCGGGTCCGGTGACATCAATGACCTGGTCATGGCCTTGAAGATCAAGTTTTTGGAATTTCTGCCCGAAGGCGATCAACGGGCACAGGCGGAAATCCTGATTGAGACTTGCGAATCCGAATTGGCGCGGCTGGATGATCTCCGCGCTCACCACGAAGAAGCGTCCCGGCATCTGGCCGAATGGCTGGACATTGAAATACAAATGCTGGAGCATCGCCTGAACTGGCTAAATGCACTTCGTTCGGAAATATCGGACAAAGACGGCTCGCGAAAATCGGCTTAGAACATATGCTGGCCGCCGGTCACCCATATTTCGGTGCCGGTCACATAGCTGGAATCTTCGCCGCTTAGATAATAGATAGCGCGCGCCACATCATCGGGCGTGCCCATGCGGTTCAACGGAATGCGCGGGATCAGCATCTCGTATTCCGGCTGGATCATGTCGGTTTCAATCTCGCCCGGAGACACCGCGTTAACGCGCACGCCGATGGCGGCAAATTCGTTGGCCATTTCCCGGGTCAGGGCCGACAGCGCCGCCTTCGATGACGAATAGGCAGATCCGGCAAAGGGGTGGATCATATGGCCGGCGATGGAGGTGACGTTGACAATGGCGCCGCTTCCGCTTGCCAAGGCTTGCGCAAAACCCCGCCCAAGCTTGAGCGCGGCGAAGATATTCAGCTCGAACACATCGCGCCAGGCGTCGATATCGCCGTTCAGACAGCCCAGCCGTTCCTGGTTGGGCGATTTCGGCGACATGCCGGCATTGTTGACCAGAGCATAGAGCGGCTCGCCGTCCAGCGCACCGTTGGCCTCGGCGATAAACGCATCAACGCTGGCCGCATCGACAAGATCAACATTGATATGGCGGCTCCAGGTTTGGTCCAGGCGAAAGTCCGCTTCGGGCTCAGCGCGAGCGCAGGTGATGACGCGCCAGCCCCGGTCCAGAAATAACTTTGCCGTCGCGTGCCCGATACCACGGCTGGCGCCGGTGACGATTGCTGTTTTTCTACCCTTCTCCATTCCCTTCCTTTAGGCCAAAATGGGAGCCGAGACCAGATATTAAGATCGCGAATGTCCGGCAACCGGGTTCAGCCATGTGCTCAAGATATGAAATCAACGGAACCTTCGAGCAAGTGAGCTTGCGCTTCGATGTCGCCGCCGGGCCGCAATTTCAACCCATGGCAGAGGTGCGGCCGACCAACCGGGTGCCGGTCATCACCGAGGGCGGAGTGATATCTCTGCTCCGCTGGGGATTGGATGTCAGTTGGGACAACAAACCGTTGATCAATGCCCGCGCCGAAACCCTCGCCCAGAAAAAGACTTTTCAGCCGCTGCTGGAGGCGCGCTGTCTGGTGCCGGCAAGCGCCTATTTCGAATGGCGCCGGGGTGCCGCCGCCAAGATCAAGACCCGCATCCATAACGCCTCTGAAAGCCTGTTCGCCATGGCTGGTCTGACAGATGGCGACAATTTTACCATTGTCACCGTGGCGCCGGCACCGGCCATCGCCCATATCCATTCGCGCATGCCTGTGATCCTCGATGCGGGCTCGGAAGACATCTGGCTCGACCCGGACCTGGATTTCACCGCCGCCGCCAAGGCCCTGGGCCCGGCGCCCGATGACAGCCTCGCCTGGCATGATGCCGACCCGCCACCCCGCCAGAAAGACCTGTTTGCTTAGTGGATCATCAGCACCGGAACATTGGCGTTGGCGATAATATTGCGGGTGACGCCGCCGAGGATGACTTGGATCAACCGACTATGGGTAAAGGCGCCCATGATCAACAGATCGCTGCCGATTTCCGAACAGAAATTTGTAATCACCTCGCCCACAGGCGCTCTTTCGGCATCGATGGCGCGGCACTCGGCGGTGACGCCATGGCAGCCCAAGTAATCGGCCAGCGCTTCACCGCCTACCCCGCCGACGCTTTTTTCCGTATCGACGGTGACGATGGTAACTTTGTCGGCGCCGGTTATCAGCGGCATGCCGCCGGCCACCGCACCCGCCGCCTCCGAGGCGCCGTTCCACGCGATCACCACATTTTTTCCCACCACGTCGGCTGCATTTTCCGGCAACATCAAGACCGGCCGTCCGGTTTCAAAGATCGCCGCATGCAGGGTTAAAAGCGATGGATGGCTGGCATAATCCGACGGCTGGCCCATGACAATCAAATCCGAGACCCGTCCCCGGCCCGCGATGCGCTCATCTTCGCGGCCTTCTTCGAGTATCCAGGCGAGCGTTGGCCCTGTGACGCTGGCGGGATCATCGGTAATCGGAATATTATTTTCGGCGGCGAATTCGTCGACCATGGCTTTGGCGGTGCGGGCGCGTTCATTGGCGTCGCGGTCGGCAAGATCGATCATCTCTTCGATCATGGAGCCCGACATGCCCTCGCCAAGCAGCGGCACGGCTTCTTTTGAATCGGTCTTCACGTGCAGGGCCTGAATGTGGCCGGCGGAGGTTTTTGCGATCTCATAGGCGCTGCCCAAGGCGCGCCGGCAAGCCTCGCCGCCATCAATCGGCGATAAAATTACTTTATAGCTCATGGCAACCTCAATAATTTTGTTCTTAATTACAAGACCATAGCACAGGCCCCGTGGCAGCAAATAAATTTGTTGGCGTTATAGATGATCGCGCCGTTCATCAACGCCTTCCGGATCTTGGTGGATCAGCACCTCGGCATTGGGAAACGCTTTTTCGACGCTGAACATGACTTCGTCCGAAATTTTATGGGCCGCAGCTAGGCTCAGATCGCGGTCCATTTCGATGTGCAATTGAATGAAGGCATCGGGGCCCGACGAGCGGGTGCGCATATCGTGAATGTCTAGCACGTCCGAGTGCGCCAGCACGATATCGCGGATCCGCGCCCGGTCCGCTTCGTCAAATTCCGTATCCATGAGATCTTTCAGCGACTGGCGCAATATTTTGTAGGCGCCGGTCCCCATATAGGCGACGATTAGAATCGCAAACAAAGGATCGGCCAGTTGCCAGCCGCCAAAGCTGGCCAGCAGCAACGAAACTATAACCGCGAAGTTGACCAAAATATCGATGCGGTAGTGCAGAGAATCGGCCGCGATGGCGATCGAATTGGTTCGCTTTACCACGTACATCTGGAAGCCCACCAACACGGCCGTCAATATGATCGAGACCCCCATGACGGCGATGCCGATAAGGCCATGATCAACCGCCCGGGGCGTAATCAGCCGTTCCACCGATTCCAGCAACAAAAAGACGCCCGATCCGGCGATAAACGCGGCCTGTGCCAATCCGGCCAGGGATTCGGCCTTGCCGTGGCCGAAGCGATGCTCGCGGTCGGCGGGCTGCAATGCGCTGCGCACGGCCAATAGATTGACCAGCGAAGCGGCGGCATCGAGCACCGAATCAGCGAACGAAGACAACAGGCTAACCGAATCGGTAAACAGCCAAGCGCCCAGTTTTGCTACGATCAACACCACCGCCACCGACACCGACGCATAGGTCGCCGCCACCATAAGTTTTTTGGCAGTCTCTTGGCTGGCTTCGGTGGCAAGCGGTGTATCGGTCAACGAAAATCCTCCGGTGATAGCCGGTTTTAAGGAAACAAGCGCTGGGACGTCCAGCCACTGCCGGCCCGGCTATACATCAGTCGCTCGTGCAGACGAAAGCGGCGCTCTTGCCAAAACTCAATTTGCTCAGGCTGGATCCGGTAGCCTTCCCAATAAGGCGGGCGCGATACCTTGCCGATATGGAATTTGCCGGTGTATTCGGCAACGTTTTTTTCCAAATCGAAACGGTTTTGCATGGGCTTTGATTGCTTGGACGCCCATGCGCCGATCTGGCTGGCGCGGGCTCGGCTGGCGAAATAGGCATCCGCTTCGGCGTCCGAAACCTTGGAAACCGGGCCATCGACGCGCACTTCACGCAATAAGGATTTCCAGTAGAAACACAAGGACGCGCGCGGGTTTTCGGCCATCTCCAGACCCTTCCGGCTTTCCGAGTTGGTGTAAAAAACAAACCCCTCTTCATCGACTTCTTTGAGCAAAACCATACGCACCGACGGCCTCCCATCGGCATCGGCGGTTGCCAAGGCAACGGCGGTCGGATTGACCGCTTCGCCTTCCTCTGCCTCACCGAGCCAATCTTTAAAAATCTGGATCGGATCGCTAGCCGTCAATTTGTCATCTTCCACCTTGGATGCCACCTTGCATGCCGCTATCGCCTACAGCATAAAATTCGATTGTAATTTTGTCCAAACCCCTTATCAAATTCGGGTAAATAATTTTGGGGTCGATCCGGCGCGCCTCATTACCTATGCTGGTACGCCGAAGCAACTGACGCAGCCAAACGAGGAAAACATGAACAGCGCATCTGGCATCATGGCGGGTAAGAAGGGCTTGATCATGGGCGTCGCCAACGAACGCTCGATCGCCTGGAATATATCCAAAACCGCTCATCAGCACGGTGCAGAGTTGGCGTTCACCTACCAGGGCGACGCGCTTTTGAAGCGCATCACGCCGCTGGCGGAAAGCATCGGCTCGGACATCATCCTGCCTTGTGACGTTACCGACGAGGCCAGCGTCGATAAAGTGTTCGAGACCCTCGAAGATAAATGGGGCAAACTGGACTTCGTGGTGCACGCCATCGCCTATTCGGACAAGGACGAGTTGAAGGGCAAATATGTGTCCACCTCGGCGGAAAATTTCGCCCAGACCATGATGGTTTCCTGCTATTCGTTCACCGCCATCTGCCGGCGCGCCGAAGCGCTGATGCCTGATGGCGGCAGCCTGATAACGCTGACCTATGCGGGCTCCGAGCGGGTGATGCCCCACTACAACGTCATGGGCGTCGCCAAAGCGGCGCTGGAGGCATCGGTCCGCTATCTCGCCGAAGATTTGGGGGCCCAAGGCATCCGCGTAAATGCGCTGTCCGCCGGGCCAATGAAAACTCTGGCGGCATCGGGCATTGGCGATTTCCGATATATCCTGAAATGGAATGAATATAATTCCCCCTTGCGCCGCAACGTAACCACCGACGATGTGGGCGGCGCCGGGATGTATCTTTTAAGCGATCTATCCTCAGGCGTTACCGGCGAGACCCACCATGTTGATTGCGGCTACAACATCGTCGGTATGAAAGCCATCGACGCCCCCGATATGACGGTTGCCAAGGACGACTGATCATGTCGGGCAACAGCTTCGGTCACCTTTTCCGGTTCACGACATTCGGCGAAAGTCACGGCCCGGCCATTGGCTGCGTCGTCGATGGAGTGCCGCCGGGCCTTGATATCGCCGAGGCCGATATCCAGACATGGCTCGACAAACGCCGCCCGGGGCGATCCAGGCACACCACGCAGCGAAAAGAAGCCGACGCGGTACAAATCCTGTCCGGCGTGTTCGAAGGCAAAAGCACTGGCACACCGATTGCGCTATTGATCGAAAACACCGACGCCCGCTCCAAGGATTATGACGATATCAAGGATCTGTTCCGGCCCGGCCACGCCGACTACACGTACCAACAAAAATATGGGATTCGCGACCACCGGGGCAGCGGCCGCGCCAGCGCCCGCGAAACCGCCTGCCGGGTGGCTGCCGGCGCCATCGCGCGCAAGGTGCTGGGGCCCGGTATTGAAATACGCGGCGCCCTCATCCAGATCGGCCCGCACGCTATTGAACGAGGCAACTGGGACTGGTCGGCGGTAATCGAAAACGATTTCTGGTGCCCGGACGCCCAATGCGCCGAAACGTGGGACAGCTATCTGGATGAGGTTCGCAAAGCTGGCTCTTCCATCGGCGCGGTGATCGAAATAGCTGCCAGTGGCGTGCCAGCCGGTTTCGGCGCACCGGTATATGACAAGCTGGACGCCGACCTGGCCAAGGCTGTGATGAGCATCAATGCGGTCAAGGGCGTGGAAATAGGCGCCGGCTTTGGCGCGGCGGAGCTGTCGGGCGAAGACAACGCCGACGAAATGCGAAATAATGGAAACGCGCCGGCCTTTCAATCCAACAACGCAGGCGGCATCCTCGGCGGTATCTCCACCGGCCAGGACGTGGTGCTTCGCTTTGCAGTTAAGCCAACCAGTTCGATCCTCAAGCCCCGGCGCACGGTTACCATTGGCGGCGAGGATACCGACGTTTCAGTGAAAGGCCGCCACGATCCCTGTGTCGGCATCCGCGCCGTGCCGGTGGGCGAGGCAATGGTTGCCTGCGTGCTTGCCGATCACATGCTGCGCCACCGGGGCCAGTGCGGCTGATAGCGTTATTTTTGTGCGACGATCAGGAACTCTTTGTTACCGCCGGCGCCGGTGATCGGGCTTAACGTGGTCCCGAGGACGCGCCAGCCCATGACATCGGCCAGCCAGTCCGATATTTCAGCAACAACGCGCTCGTGCAAATCGGGATTGGTGACGATGCCGCCCTTGCCGACCTCGGCGCGGCCAACTTCGAATTGCGGCTTGATCAGCGCCGCCAGGTAAGCGCCCGGCGCCGCCAGATCAAGGGCGGCGGGCAGCACCGTTCGCAATCCGATGAAGCTGGCATCGCAACAGACAAAGCCAGGCGCCTCGCCAAGACTTTCGGCGGTGAGGTACCGTGCATTGATTTTTTCCATGACCACGACGCGCTCGTCCTGGCGAAGCTTCCAGGCCAATTGTCCTTGGCCAACATCTATGGCGTAAACCCGCTCGGCACCGCGCGCCAGCAGGACATCCGTAAAGCCGCCCGTCGATGCGCCCACATCAAGGCATATCAGCCCGGCTACGGAAATCTCGAAATGTGCGAGGGCGTGATCCAATTTGAGCCCGCCGCGCGAAACCCAAGGGTGATCTTGACCGCGCACTTCAAGAGGCAAATCGGCGGCCACTTGGCTCCCCGCCTTGTCGAGGCGGCGGGTCTCGGAGAACACCAAGCCGGCCATGATAATCGCCTGGGCGCGGTTGCGGCTTTCCACCAGCCCGCGTTCCACAAGCAGCTGGTCGAGGCGGCGCTTGCCGCTCTTTTTATCACTGGGAGTTGCCGGCGGCACGGTGGCCGGCGCCTGTCAGGCGCGCTTCGGGCTGGGCGCGGTCGCGGCGGCTTCCTCTTCGCCGAGGGCAAGCAGCGCCGTGGCAACGATGTCCTGGCGTTTCAGCCCGGCCATCTCGTACTGAATGTCGGGCTTTTCCTGATCGATGAATTCATCGGGCAGCACCATAGTGCGGAATTTTAGCCCGGCGTCGAATAGGCCTTCATTGGCAAGAAGCTGCATGACGCTGGCACCGAACCCGCCCGAGGAGCCTTCTTCGATGGTGATCACGACCTCATGGTCGCGGGCCAAGCGGCGGATCAGATCCACGTCCAGCGGCTTGGCGAAACGGGCATCGGCGACGGTTGTCGACCAGCCCTTGGAGGCCAACTCGTCTGCCGCTGCGGTGGCTTCGGCCAGGCGGGTGCCGAGGCTGAGGATGGCAATCGTCGTTCCCTCGCGCACCAGACGGCCTTTGCCGATTTCAAGCGGCACGCCTTTCTCCGGAACTTCGATGCCGACGCCTTCGCCGCGCGGATAGCGGACGGCGCTCGGCCGGTCATTGATCGAAGCGGCGGTGGCGATCATGTGCATCAATTCGGCCTCGTCAGCCGCCGCCATTACAACAAACCCCGGCAGACAGGAGAGGTAGGCGAGATCGAAGGCGCCGGCATGGGTAGGGCCATCGGCGCCGACCAGACCGGCGCGGTCGATGGCAAAACGAACCGGCAGTCTCTGAATGGCTACGTCATGCACCACCTGATCAAAGGCGCGTTGCAGGAAGGTGGAATAGATTGTCGCGAACGGCTTGTAGCCTTCGCTGGCCAATCCGGCGGCGAAGGTTACCGCATGCTGTTCGGCGATGCCCACGTCGAAACAACGGTCCGGAAAGGCGGCGCCGAACTTGTCGAGGCCGGTGCCCGCCGGCATGGCGCCGGTGATGGCGACGATTTTGTCATCGACTTCGGCCTCGGCGATCAAGGCTTTGGCGAAGACGCTGGTATAGGAAGGGATATTGGAATCCGATTTGGCCTGCTCGCCGGTCACCACATCGAACTTGGAGACGCCGTGATATTTGTCGGCGGCGGCTTCGGCAGGCTCATAGCCGTGGCCTTTTTCGGTGACTACGTGCAACAGAACCGGCTGGCTTTCATCCGAATCGCGCAGATTTTTGAGCACCGGCAGCAGATGATCCAGATTGTGACCGTCGACCGGGCCGATATAGAAAAAGCCCAATTCCTCGAACAAGGTGCCGCCAGTCAGAATGCCGCGCGCATATTCTTCGGCCCGGCGCGCCGTTTCTTCCACCCGGCGCGGGAGTTTGCCAGCGACTTCCTTGGCGAAATGGCGGATCGAGCGATAGGGCTTCGACGAGATCAGGCGCGACAGGTACGCGCTCATGGCGCCGACCGGCGGCGCGATGGACATATCGTTGTCGTTCAAAATAACGATCAGGCGCGAATCCATGGAGCCGGCATTGTTCATCGCCTCGTAGGCCATGCCGGCGCTCATGGCGCCATCGCCGATGACGGCAATGACATTGTTGGTACCGCCCGATAAATCGCGCGCCACCGACATGCCGAGCCCGGCCGAGATCGAGGTCGACGAATGCGCGGCGCCGAACGGATCATACTCGCTCTCGCTGCGCTTGGTGAACCCGGACAGGCCACCGCCTTGGCGGAGCGTGCGAATACGGCTCCGCCGCCCGGTAAGAATTTTATGGGGATAGGATTGATGGCTGACATCCCATATCAGCCGATCGTCCGGGGTGTTGAAGACATGGTGCAGAGCCACCGTCAATTCGATGACGCCAAGACTGGCTCCCAGATGCCCGCCCGTAATCGAAACCGCGTCAATGGTCTCATCGCGAACTTCGCAGGCAAGCTGTTTCAATTCATCGGCGGAGAATTCCCTAATATCCGCCGGAACATTAACACCATCCAAAAGTCTTTTGGGCGGCTGTCCGTTTTTCTTTTTAGACACCAAAAATCCCTTACGATCGAAATAATTACTGATTACAAGGTATTACTTTCGCCGTTTTATCACAAATTCGGCCAAGTCACTCAGTAATTTGCCCTTTTCTGCGAAAACCTCAAGATGTTTTATGGCTTGGGCGGTAAGAATATTGGCCTGCTCGCGGGCCCGTTCGGCGCCGAGAAGCGACACAAATGTGGCTTTGCCGGCTTGATCGTCCTTGCCGGTTCGCTTGCCCATCTCTTCGGCGTCGCCCTCCAGGTCCAGCAAATCATCGACGATTTGGAACGCCAGGCCCAGATCGTGGGCGTAGGCGGCCAGCATATGGCGCTGGTGTTCGCCGGCTTTGCCAAGGATCGCCCCCGCCTGGCAGGAAAAGCTGATAAGCGCCCCGGTCTTCATCCGTTGCAGCCGGGTAATCTCGGGAACATCCAATGCGTGCTCGGCGGCCAGCAGATCCAGCATCTGGCCGCCAACCATGCCCTGGGCGCCGATCGCCCGCGCCAATTCCAAGGCAAGCTCGGCGCGAATTTCGCCGAGGCCATGGGTTTCGGCGCCGGCGATCACCTCGAACGCCAATGTCAACAAGCCATCGCCAGCCAATATGGCCGTCGCTTCATCATATTTCATGTGGCAGGTTGGCCGCCCGCGGCGCAAATCGTCGTCGTCCATGGACGGCAAATCATCGTGCACCAGAGAATAGGTGTGCACCATTTCGATAGCCGCCGCGACCCGCTCGGACGACGTCCTGGATACGTTGAACAGATCGGCGGTGGCGATCACCAAAAATGGGCGCAGACGCTTGCCGCCGGCCAAGCTCGAATAGCGCATGGCGTCAAGAACCTGCGCTTCCGGCCCTTCGCCACCCGGTATCAGTCTGCTCAACGCGGCGTCGGTGAGGCGCGCGATGTCGGCCAGTTCGTCTTCGAAGAAAGGCACGCCTGAGGTCCCTATTCGCTTTCCATTTTTTCTGCCACCGGCTCGCCGCCGGCGCCGATATTGATTTTATCGACACGCTCACGCGCCGCGCGCAGCTTGGTATCGCAATGCTTTTTCAAATACGTTCCGCGCTCATACGCCTTGATCGCATCGTCAAGGAGGCCCGAGCCTTGTTCCAGCGCCTCGACGATGGCTTCGAGCTCTTCGAGCGCTTCTTCAAAGCTTAGTTTCTCGATATCCTTTGGAATCGCTTCCTCGGACATGCTGGCACCCCCAAATCCAATAATTGGACCGCACCTGCGGCCTCTTAAAGTCTACGCCGCCGCACCATCAATGGGCAAGACGATCATCACGGGCAGGCTTCCATCAAGGCGGTGACATGGGCGGCCGCCGATGCGGCCAGGGCTTGCAAATCATAACCGCCTTCCAAGGTTGAAACCAAACGGCCGCCGCAAACGCTGGCGGCCAACTTTGCCAACTCCCGGCTGAGCCACGCGAAATCTTCGGTGGTGACATTGAGTTGTGCGAGCGGATCGCGCTCGTGGGCATCGAAACCGGCGGAAATCAGCAAAAAATCAGGTTCGAAATCCCGAAGCCGCGGCAAAATCGCATCGCTGTAGGCGGCCCGGAATTCGCCTGAGCCGGCGCGTGGGCTGAGCGGCACATTGACGATGTTGCCGACGCCTGTCTCGGTGGCGGCGCCGGAGCCGGGATAGGCCGGCCATTGATGGCTCGAGGCATAAAATAGCGATGCATCATTTTCGAAACTATGCTGCGTTCCGTTGCCGTGATGGACATCGAAATCGACCACGGCGACGCGCTCGAACCCGTGCACGGCTTGCGCATGGCGGGCGCCGACGGCGATATTGTTGAACATACAGAAGCCCATGGCCTGGCTTGCCTCGGCGTGATGGCCGGGCGGGCGCATGGCGCAAAAGGCGTTGCCGGCCTTGCCCGCCGCAACCCAGTCGATGGCGGCGCAGACACCGCCGGCGGCGCGCAATGCAGCCTCGCCCGATGCCGGCGACAGCGCCGTGTCAGGATCGAGCGACCGGTAGCCCTCGTCCGGGACCGCCGCCAAAACGGACGCGACGTAGGCGCCGCCATGTATCCGTTCCAATTGTTCGGTTGTCGCCTCCGGCGCTTCGGCCCGGAGCAATTTATCGAATGGGGCATCAGCCAGAGCCTCGTTCACGGCGATCAGCCGCGCCGGCTGTTCCGGATGGCCGGGACCAGGATCGTGCTTGATGCAAATCGGGTGCGTGAAATAGGCGGTCGTCATGACCCTATTTCCATATCCTTGGTAGGATAATCGAGCAAGGGCATTCTCAATTCCAGCGCCGGAATCAACTACTTGTTATTGGGTAGCGGGCGGAAATCGTTGATTTAAAGACCTTCTAACTCTAATTTCCATCAGTCCAAACACAGGCTGCCGCCGTTGACCTAATAATGTACGGCGGCGATGAGCTCTAGAACTCAAGACAAATTCTCCAAAGGGAATGCAAGAATGCGTGTAAACATGGATGTTTCTAGGCGAATTCGAAGCGCCGCCATTGTTGGTTTTGTTGCGCTCGGCGCCTTGGTCCTCGCCGATACGGCAATGGCCCAGCAAGGCGGTGGCCCCGGTTCCCTGTCACCGGAGAAACGCCAACAGTTTTTTCAGAGCCTGACCGATGACGAGCGTTCCCGCTTTTTCGCCATGAGCCCCGAAGACAAGCAAAAATTCATCCAACGCAAATTGAGTGGCAAAGGCGCCGGCCAGGCCCAACGCGGGGCGCAAGGCGGGACCTCAGGCGGGCACCCTGGCGGTGCAAAAAGCGGTGCTCCCGGCGGCGGGCGGCCCGGCGGTGGAAGACGAAGGCGGCCGCCGACGCTGGTCGAATTGGGCGAGGTTACTTCGGAGCCGATGATCAAAATCTTTCCCATCACCGGGCGCATGGTCGCCAGCCAGCGCGGCGAGATTGCGGCCCGCATCAAGGGCAACATCATCCGCGTCCGCGTAAAAATTGGCGACCGGGTCAAAAAAGGCCAGGTGATTGCCGATATGGAGGTCAGCCGCCTGAAATTGGAAGCCGAGTTAAAGGCCGCCGATGTTTTGCAGGCACGCGCCAAGTGGAAGTCGGCGCAAGCGCAGGTGGATCTGCTGAACCAGGAGCTGAAGCGTTTGGAGCGCCTTCGCCGCTCGGCCGCCTTCAGCCAGGCCCGCTTTGAAGACAAGCGCCAGGAAGTAGTCAAAGCGCGCTCGACCGTGGACGAAACCGCCGCCGCGCTGAAACGGGCCCGGGCGTCGCGGGATCTGGCGCGCATCGATCTGAAAGATGCCGCCATCCGGGCGCCTTATGCAGGCGTTATTCTCAACCGGCATGTGTCGCCGGGCGCCTACGTCAATGCCGGCTCGCGCATCGTTTCCATGCTCGACGACGAGAATTTGGAAATAGAGGCCGATGTGCCCTCGGATCGGCTGACAGCGCTGAAACCGGGAAGCAAGGTTGTCTTGCGCATCGATGCCAAGACCAAGCGCGAAGCCACCGTGCGCGCCATCATCCCCGACGAAAACCCCCTGGCGCGCACCCGTGCCGTGCGCCTGATCCCTAATTTCAAGGGAAAAACGGCGCCTATGGTTCCCAACCAAAGCGTCGTCATCGATGTGCCGTCGAGCGCCGGCGGACGCCAGGTTGTGGCCGTCGTTAAGGACGCCATCGTCAATCAGCAAAGCGGCAATATTGTTTTTGTGTTCCAAAATGGCCGCGTGCGCCCCACCCGCGTCGAGATCGGCGAAGCCTTCGCCAACAAGTTTGAAATCATCTCCGGATTACGGCCGGGCATGAAGATTGTCGTTCGCGGCAACGAATTGCTGCGCCCCGGACAGCCGGTGCGCGTCGCCGGCGCTGGACGGCGTCCCGGCGGCGGTCCCAGTGGCCGCCCAAGTGGCCGGCCTGGCGGTGGTCCCGAAGGTGCGCGTGGCCCGGGTGGTCCCGGTGGCGGCGCCATCGCGGCAATACCGCCGGAAAAACGGCGCCAGTTTTTCCAGAGCCTGTCGCCCGAAGATCGCCAGAAGTTCTTTGCCATGGACGCGGAGGCTAAGAAAAATTTCATCGCAAGCCGGCTTGGCGCCGGCGCCAATCGCTAACGGAGTAGGCACATGCCTTTAATCCAACTTGCGATAAAAAGGCCGACGGCGGTCATCTCCGTTGTCCTGATGATCCTCTTGGGCGGCGTTGTCGCGCTGCTCAACATCCCCATCCAATTGACCCCCGACACGCGCAAACCGTTATTGACGATCTTCACCGCCTGGCCGGGCGCCTCGACCCTTGAGGTCGAGCGAGAAATCACAAACCGCCAGGAAGATGCCCTGCGCGGCATCGAAGGACTGGACAAGGTTGAAAGCGCATCCCGCGACAGCGGTAACCGGGTTGTCCTGGAATTCGATATCGCCACCAATATGGACCGGGCGCTTATGCTGGTCTCAAACCGGCTCTCAAACGTCAACGGCATCCCGTCCGATGCGCGCGAGCCGCGCATCCGCACCCGCGATGCCGAAGACAACCCCATCGCCTGGTTCTCGGTCACTTCGAAACCGGGCAACAAGAACAAGGTCTACGCCTATGGAAGGCTGCTCGAAGACGTTGTCCAGGACCGCTTGGAGCGTATCCGCGGCGTCGGTCTGGTCAATGTCTGGGGCGGGCGCCGGAAAGAGCTGCGCATCATTGTCGATCCGCAACGCATGGCACGCTTTGGGCTGACCATCACCGAAGTCGCGGCTGCCTTACGCGGCGCCAATGTATCGATCTCGGCGGGCGATGTGGAGGAAGGCAAGCGCCGCTACGTGGTGCGCACCGACAATGAATTATCCAGCTTGGAGCGGGTGAACGCGTTAGTTCTGCGCTCGCGCCTCGATCCGGCCAATGGGCGCATCTCCAGGGTCACGGTCGCCGATCTGGCGAAGGTCGAATACGATCTGGTTGAAACCGACACCCAAATTCGCGCCAACACCAAAGAATCCATCATCGTCAATGTGATCCGCGATACCGGCGTCAATGTCATCGATGTCATGAAGCGCATCCGGGCGGAGACGAAGTTCCTCAACGACGGCCCCCTCAAAGATGCCGGTCTGGTCATGACCCAGGTGCACGACGACACCATCTACATCAATTCGGCGATCGGCCTGGTTCAGCAAAATATCATCGTCGGCGGATTGTTGGCGGCTTTGGTGCTTTTGATATTCCTGCGCTCGTTACGCGCCACGCTGATCGTTTCGTTGGCGATCCCCATATCGGTGATCGGATCGTTCGTGGCGATGGCGGCTTTGGGCCGCTCGATCAACGTCATCTCGCTGGCCGGCATTGCTTTTGCCGTCGGCATGGTTGTCGATGCGGCCATCGTAGTTTTGGAAAATATCTACCGGCACCGCCAATTGGGCGATACAGCGACCGAAGCCGCCGCCAAGGGCGCCGGTCAGGTGTGGGGCGCGATCTTTGTTTCGGCGGCGACCACGGTAATGGTATTTGTGCCCATCCTGATCATGGATTTGGAGGTGGGCCAACTGTTCCGCGATATCGCGGTGGCCATTTCGGTATCGGTTATCCTATCGTTGATTGTCTCGATCACCGTTATTCCGTCGCTCTCCAACATTTTGCTAAAACGCGACGTGAAGGATGCCACATCCGCGTTCCGCTTGCCGGTTATCGATCACCTGGCCAAATGGTTCGCCCAATTCGTGCTCGCCTACACGCGCAAGGTGGTCTCATCCAAGACGCTTTCGGTGCTGGTCGTGACCGTTATCTGCGGCGTCGCCGGGACCGCCACCTGGGCCTTTTTGCCGAAGCTGGAATATCTTCCCGAAGGCAACCGCAATTTGTTGATCGCCCGCATTATGCCGCCGGCCGGATACAATCTGAACGCCATCGTCAAAATGGCGCAGACCGCTGAAAGCCATATCAGTCCCTATTTCAAAAACAACCGGACCAGCCAGGCCGGCCAGGCCGGCTCGGAAAAGCCGCCCGAGATTGACCGCTTCTGGTTCATTATCCGGCGCGGATTTACCCTTGCGGCGGCGGCGGCGGTCGATCCGGCGCGCATCAAAGATCTGGTGCCAATTGTCCGGCGCGCCGTATTTGCGGAACCGGGCAGCCGCGGCTTCGTGCGCCAGACATCCCTGTTCGGGCGCGGCTTTGGCGGCGGACGCAATATCGATTTGGATATTTCCGGGCCCAACCTGAACGACATTGTGAACGTGGCGTCCAGGGTCATGCCGAGCATCATTCGCACCTTCCCGCGCAGCCAGGGCCATCAGTGGCGCGCCGTTCCCGGCCTGAAACTTCTGTCGCCAGAGGTGCGTGTGAAACCCGATCCCCAGCGGCTGGCCGACGTGGGCATGACGGCCCGCGAATTGGGCGAATCTATCGATGCGTTTAACGACGGCATCAAGGTTGCCGAGGTGACCATCGATGGCGGGTTAACGGATTTAATGGTGCGCGGACCCTATAAACAAATCAACCAGACCCAAGGCATCGACAATATCCCGGTGGTGACCCGTTCGGGCCATGTCTTGCCGGCCTCTTCGCTATCCAGAATCGAAGTCACGTCGAGCCCCGATCAAATCCGCCATCTCGACCGCGAACGCAATATCACAATCCGTATCGGCCCCAGCCGCGACATGCCGCTGGAACTGGCCATGGAAACCGTCCGCGACAAGATTATCGAACCCCTGACCAAACAAGGATTGCCCGCCGGTATCCGCATGCGAATGTCGGGAACCGCCGATGAATTGACCAAGACCTTCGATTCCATGGTGATCAATTTGGTCGCCGCGCTGATCATTGTTTATCTGGTTATGGCGATCCTGTTCGAAAGCTTTGTCTATCCGTTTATCATCATGTTCTCGGTGCCGCTGGCGACCGCGGGCGGCATCGGCGGATTGGCACTGCTCAACCAATTCAATTTCCAGGCGTTGGACATGCTGACCCTTTTGGGCTTTGTCATTTTGATCGGCATCGTGGTCAACAACGCCATTCTTTTGGTGCACCAGACGCTGGTGCATGTGCGCGCCGAACATATGGCGCCGACGGACGCCATTTTGGAAGCCACCCGAAACCGGCTCAGGCCTATTTTCATGTCGACGCTGACCAGCATCAGCGGCATGGCGCCGTTGGTCATATTCCCGGGCGCCGGCTCGGAATTGTACCGGGGACTAGGATCGGTGGTGATCGGCGGATTGGCGCTTTCGGCGGTGTTGACGTTGCTTATCATACCGCCGTTGCTGGGTCTGTTCACGGCAGCCCTTAAGTCCAAGGCGCGGACCGATACTGGCGTGCAACCGGCCGCAGCAGCAAGCGGTTAGACTTCGAAGGGGACCCGGGGGATGTTGTTCCGCCAATTGTTTGATAGCGCATCTTGCACCTACACCTATTTGCTGAGCGCCGGCGAGGGCGGCGAGGCGTTGATCATCGATCCTGTTCTCGATCACCTTGAGCGCTACCTGCAATTGCTCGAAGAGCTGGACCTGACCCTGGCCAAGGCCATCGACACCCATGTCCATGCCGATCACATCTCGGCAATCGGTGCGCTCCGCGACAAGACCGCTTGCGTTACCATGATGGGGCGACAAAGCAGCGTCGATGTGGTTTCCATGCGCATCGATGATGGCGACAAGATCGAGATCGAGGGCGTAGCCTTGGATGCGATCTATACGCCGGGCCATACGGACGATTCTTATTGTTTCGCCATGCCGGGCCGGGTGTTCACCGGCGATACCTTGTTGATCCGGGGCACCGGGCGAACCGATTTCCAGCATGGCAATGCTCTGTCGGGGTACGATTCCCTGTTCAACAAGCTGTTGAAATTACCGGACGAAACCCTGGTCTATCCCGGCCATGATTACAAAGGCGACACGGTCAGCACAATCGGCGAGGAACGCCGCTTCAATCCCAGGCTGCAAGTGGCAACCGCCGAGGCTTATGCGGACATTATGGACGATCTCGGCCTGCCCGACCCGAAATTGATGGATGTGGCGGTACCGGCAAACATGAAAATGGGCATGCGCCAAGCGGATGCGGAAATCGCCGAGCGCAGCCTTAACCCGGGCGACGCGCAAAAGCGCCTGCATAGCGGCGACACCATTTTTGTCGATCTTCGCGAAAGCGGCGAGCGCACGAAGGCCGGCGTCATTGCCGGATCGGTACATGTGCCCTATCAGCAATTGAGCGATTTTATCAAACCCGGCGGTGCGCTCGCGGCGTTGGCCGGCCAGGATGACGCGCCGATGCTTCTCTACTGCGCCTATGGCGAACGCTCGGCGCTGGCCTTAAAAACTATGCGGGTTGCCGGTTTCAAGAATATCCGGCATCTGGCCGGCGGCATCGATGCCTGGATCAATTCCGGCGCGCCCCTGGAGGCGACGGAAGCCGGCTAGACAAATGTCGCGCTAGCTGATCCGTGCATAGCGGGCGATACCGCCCTCCAAGGTGCGCACCAATTTGCCCTCCAATTCCAGATAACGAAGATGCGCCAAGGTCTCGCCGATGGCAAAGAAGGCCTGGTGGGCGTCCAGCTCGCGGGTGAACAATTGCCCGGACACTTCGAACGCGGTCATTGGCGCGGTGCATATGTCGAGGGTTTTGGCCAATCGTTCCTGGTGGTGATGGTCATAATCGTCCAGGCGCGCATGCAATCCGGTGAACGGCTGGTGATGGCTGGGCAGCACCGCGGCATCGGCACTAAGCGCCCGAAATTGCTGGTTGCTGTCCAGGAAATCATGCAAGGGATTGCCCGTCGGCTGGTGGCTTTGCAACAAAATGGCCGGCGTAATGCGCGGCAAAACCTGGTCGCCGGCGATCAGGATGTTCAAGGCTTCCGAATACAGGCAGGCCTGCTCGAAGGCGTGGCCCAGCCCGACGATAACGCGCCAATCAACGCCGCCCATATGGATAACCGATCCGGCGCGGAGGCAGGTGAAACTGGACGGCACGGGCGCATAAAGGTTGTAGATGTTGGAAAACTGCCGGGCGCCGCCGGTGGCAAATTCAAGACTGCATCCGTTTTCCTGGAAATGGCGCTGATAGAGATCGCCGTCGTAGGCGCTTTCCAGACTGAGCAATCGGCCCATACCCCATTCGCCGCGGGTGGTGACAAACTCGGCCCCCCACTCTGCCGCCAGCCAGCCGGCCAGCCCCATATGATCCGGATGGCAATGGGTGCAGACAATACGCCGCAGCGGCTTTTTGGCGAATGTGTTGCTGAAAATTTGCCCCCAAATATCCAAAACCACGTCATTTTTGATGCCGCAATCGATCAGCGTCCAGCCGTCGTCATCCTCGGCCAGCCACAGATTGATGTGATCGAGGGCGTAAGGAAGCGGCATGCGCAGCCAGTAAAGCCGCTCGGCCACTTGCGTCAGGCAACCCGGCTCCGGCACGGCCAAGGGCAGATGCTCGATTGCAGCGTTCATGGGCGCGCCGCGCGGTTTATGGGGGATTGGTAAGGCACGGGCTAACGACTATCACCGGCCCCGGCCAAGGGCAATCGCATTTGGGTTGGCGGCGCGGTCCAAAAATATTTGAATTCACAGCAAGTTTATCCAAAATACGTGGCAAATGTATTAAGGTAGTCCCGTGTAATTATGGCAGTGTTTGTAAATCAAACCTGTCGGCATTTGACCAGGGGAGAGTGCGAACATGACCTTCATGAAAACGACAATATTGGCCGGCACATTCGTTTTGGTGGGCGCATCGCTTGGCGCCGCGGCAGAAAAACCGATGGGATTTTTCATCACCAGCGCCGGTATCGGCAATGGTGGAAATCTTGGCGGTCTTACCGGGGCTGATGCCCAATGCACGAAATTGGCGACGGCTGCTGGCTCGAAGGGGCGTACGTGGCGGGCCTATCTCAGCACCCAGCCCGACGGGAAACAAATCAAACGCGGAAAATCGGCGCGTGACAGGATCGGTTCGGGCCCTTGGTATAACGCCATCGGCGAATTGATAGCCGTTGACTTGGATCAGCTTCACCTGAGCCCCAATCTGGTCAAGCGAACGGCGCTTGACGAAAATGGCAAACGCATTAAAGGCCGCGGCGATAAGCCGAACATGCACGATATTCTGACCGGCTCGAAAGCCGACGGCACCGCCTATTTCCCTTGGGAAAAGGGCGATCATACCTGTGGCAATTGGACCAGTTCGGGGGAAGGCAGTGCCCAAGTCGGACACCATGATCGCCATGGCGGCGGCAACACATCTTGGAATTCCACACATCCTACTCGCGGATGCAGCCAGAAGGGATTGCAAAGCACTGGCGGGGCAGGGCTGTTATATTGCTTTGCGGCTGATTAGAAATATCGGCGCCGGGAGTTCTGCTTGTAAACCGCTGAACGGCGGCTTTTGCCCCAAGCCGAGTTAAATTGGATTTAAGTAAAGTTCACCGAGGTTCAATAAAACCCCGGCGGATACGCACGGCATAATCAAATATCCATCATGGATCCTGTTACTTCACTGGCGCCTTTAAATCAGGGTTCATCAGGTATTTGGATTGGGTCGGCCACGCCAATTTCGAAACCTTCAATCGCCGAGCGACGATAATGGTTGAGGCGTTCTCCGGGGCGACGAACCGCTCGATCCCGGGAATTTCGATCAAATCTGGTGCAAACCTGTCCCCTGCTGTCGCGGCCATGAATTCCAGCTTGAAATCATTTTGCCCATAAAAATCAATGAACAGTGTCGGATTGATATTGTAAAATCCGTGATTGAACATTGACAACGGCGCGTAGTGGCAAACGTAACCGTCCTGCTTGAGCGCCATGGCTGTATTCTTTAAGGCTTGGCCTATATTGCAGCAGTGCTCAATCGTTCCGGGATCCAGAAGGAAATCAAACTGCTCGACCAAGTCTTCCGGCAGCGGATCATTGAGATCGACCACCCGCTCTATTGCGCGTGAATTTACAATATCTATGTATTCGCAAGTTACACCGATCAGCGAAAAAAAATGATCGCTATCGATCACTTGCGAAATTTTATCTGAAAAACCATGCCATGCGAGGATCGCGGCAGAATCATCCCGGTATGATAACTGGCTGGCAATTTCGATGCCGAACAGTTCTTCGACAACGCCTTTCTCAACCAAAATGTCCGGGTAGCCTAAAGAGAGCATTCTTAGGCCTCGATCCTTTTTCTGGACCACCTCGGCAAGAACACTCAGTTGTGGTTTCAGCAATGCCATTGAATTAGTGCAATTTTTATGTCGATCAAATATCCCCAATCCGATCATAATTTCTCAGTTGGATTACCAGGGCTTAGCCTATCCCATAATAGTATTGGGAGCGGTGCATGGAAACGACTTGTTTTTCGCATGGCCAGTCATTTTATCCGGGAATTGTCGCCTCCGCCCCGAAATGATGGTCTGCGGAACCATGTCCGTAAAGCAGGATAAATAGCGGAGAAATGAGATTTTACGAGGTTTGTCGGATCCGCTGAAACCGACCGACATGTGATCAAACAAAAATTTGTTGGCCGCCCGGCACTGACCGGCCCAATTGGCCAATATTACTTCGTTGGTCCGACTTTCGAGCGCAACTCGCTCATCATGCGGGCGTTTTCGATTGCGATAGCGCTCTGATCGGCAAACATCTGCGCCAGTTGAACGGTCTTTTCATCAAAGGGCCGCAGTTGCTGGCGATAAATTGTAAAAGCGCCAATCAGGCGTTTCCCCGCCAGCATCGGTATAGCAGTAAATGACCGTGCGCCGCCCAAGTCTACGGTCGCACTTCGTAAGGGATCGTCCGTTTTGTAAATCCCTTCGGCCCGGACATCGACGATGTTTACCACCTCGTGGCTGGCCGCCATGCGGCCAATGGCAGTTTGCGGGCTGGGCAGGAAATCACCCCGCTCGACCCACCATTCGTGAAAGACAGGTGGAATACCTTTGGTATAGGTCGCCCGGAAGCCGCGATCCACATTGTATTCCAAGAGAAGCCCGAATTCCGCGTCACACAGCTCGAGCGCGAAACCAAGCAGCTTCTCGATAACCTCGTCGATCCTGCCTTCGGAGCCGCTGATGATCCTGAGCACCTCGCTGAGCGCCCGTTCCCTGCTTATGGCTTCTTCCAAGCTTAGCGCCAGCTCCGAAATCAGCGCCGCTTGCTCTCCTTCGCTGATGGTGGACGGATTGGCGCCGCCAAGAACCTTATGAAGTTCAAGTTTTGATGAGACGCAAAGCTTCCGATAGATCGCCGCCAGATGTGTGCGCACGGTTGAAGGCGCGATGCAAAGACGTTCCGCGATAATATGATAGGTATCGCCGCCTGCGTAGGCCTCTGCAATTTCGTGCTCTCGCGGACTTAAGCTATCTTCACGCAACGATCATTCCATCCCCAGAGAACACGGTAGTCGCCGACAATACTACAAATGCTGTAGACAAAATACTACAGATGCAGCAGCCCAATTACTGCATACGGCCGATACAAGGCGCCGGCTATTTGGCATAGCATCCTATTTGATTGGACCGGGCGTTATCGGAGCTAAGACGATGGATAAACGGCGATGGCTTGTACTATTGGTGGTTTTCGTTGCCCGGACATCGATGGGCTTCCAATTTCAATCCGTTGCTTCGCTATCTCCATTCATTATGAACGAGCTGGATATCGCATTTGCAACGCTTGGGACGTTGATCGGCTTGTTTATGTTGCCCGGCGTTGCCGTATCCCTGCCGAGCGGGGCCTTGAGCCGCCGCTTTGCCGACAAGACAATCGCCGTTTGGGGCCTACTTGGCATGGTGGCGGGCGGCGCCATTCTCGGAATTTCAACGGGATTGAACGATGCAATATTGGGACGATTGATCAGCGGCGCGGGCGCGGTTCTTCTCAATGTTGTTCTCACCAAGATGGTGGTTGATCGTTTTTCTGACCGGCAACAAATATTTGCCATGTCCCTTCTGGTGACCAGCTGGCCGTTTGGTATTGGATTGGCGTTGTCGGTGGAGCCTCTGATAGCCGAGGCGGCGACATGGCAGATAGCCATGTGGGTGACTTCGGCATTTTGCGCAATCTCTCTTATTTTGATGTGGATGTTTTATCATGATCTGCCAAAACCGGAGACGCATGCCAAATCCGGCATTGCAGGATCGAAAATTTCCCGCCGGGAAATGTATCTGGTTTCGCTCGTTGGGTTGATTTGGATGCTTTTCAACGTGGGCTATATCTTTGTGGTTAGCTTCACACCGATTTTCCTGTCCGAGACGGGGGCCTCCCCGGCCGAAGCCGGTATTGTGACCAGCCTCGCAACCTGGACGCTCATCGCTTCGGTACCTTTGGGCGGCTATATGGCTTCGAAATTGGGGGATGATAAAGTTTGGATGTTTGGCGGATTTATCATGATGGCGGCGGCTATGATCGCACTGCCATATACCTCCACAATAGTTGCAGTTCTGGTCATTGGAATAGCGGCTGGTCCGCCCGCAGGCGCAATTATGGCGGCCGCGGGATCCGTCTTGCGGCCAAGCAACAGAGGGCTGGGCATGGGCATATTTTATACGTGGTATTATATCGGCATGGCTGCTTTGCCGTTTGCTGGTGGCCTAGTTCGCGACCTAACCGGCAAACCTGAAGGGATTTTTCTATTTGGCGGATTTATCATGGGCAGTTGTGCTTTGGTGCTCGTGCTTTTCCGATATGAATTACAACGGCAACCCGCTTATCCGAACGGAGATTAATTTATAAAAGGCGGACGTTGTTAACAATTGGCCTAACAGTTTGCCTCCGACATCACCTGCTCTGGTATGGCGGCCATATTTACCGCCCACGAGGAGAAATTAGCGGATCGAGAGGCTCCCCGACTGCGCGGAGTTACCCCGACTATTCCGCCGCTTGAGACATTTCGGCGTTCTGCATCTGGTGGATTGCCTGTCGGCCATAGGCAACCGCCTTGTCGTGCTCGCGCAATATCAGCTTGCGACTGGGGTCTTCGGAAACCGCCTCTTGCTGAGCCTCGATGAACAGCTTGTCCTCCAGGAAGGCTTCCCGGTTTGCTTCATGGAACAACGTGTTCGCCTGACCATCTGGCGCCTGGCCGCGTACCGCGCTTGAAAAGAAATAATGGTAGTTGTTTTCGTCGGCCGGTGTTGCCTGATGGAGCAGCCGAAAGACCAAACCGCCCGGCTTGTTCCGGTCTTCCCGCCCGCCCGTACCGGCGTCATGGCTACCCGCCCATTGCAGAACCGTCCCCGGGGCCACGTATTCGAACTCACCCCAACGGTCGACTGGCCCCTCAAAATTGCCGGCTGCAACAAATGCAGGAGGCGGGGTCGAGTTCATCATCCAGCGGACAAACTTCGCGCCGCGCTCGGTCCGGGCAGCCTCCAATTCCGCGACATCTTGCTCGCCCGGATGACCGCCAATGGTGGAAAGGTGCACATACCCGAGATGGGTAAGATCCATCAAATTATCTATCATGAACATGTAATTGGCGGCAATTTCGTATCGGCCAAAATGGAAATTCCATTCTTCGTCTAAATCGTGATAGGGAAAATCGACGATCTGACTTTCATCGGCCTGTTCGGCGTCACCTGTCCACACCCAGATCATTTTTTGGCGTTCAACCACTGAAAAAGCGCGGACGTTGTAGGAAGGATTTAGCTGCTCACCCGGATTATCGACGCACGCCCCGCTGCCGTCGAAGACCAAGCCGTGATAGCCGCATTGGATTCCCTTTTCGACCGGTTTGCCGAGGGACAGCTTAACGGCCCGGTGGCAACATCGATCCTCGAGTGCCGCTGCTTGGCCGTCGCCACTTCGAAATATTACCATATGCTCGCCAGCGATCTGCCGAGCGATTGGCCCGTCATCTAGCTCGTGTGACCAAGCGGCAATGTACCAAGCATTTCGGACCAGGGGTTCCATCGCAAGATTAGACATTCTCATCCTCTCCCAAATTACAATATTCCTATTGGCACGTTTGATACCTAACCGGCTTATACCAAGGATCACTTCACCGAAGTTTAAACGCTGCAGATGGTTATAGACCAGATACGCAGGCAATGTCTCTGTTTGGGCTGTTGGCGGGCCTCTCAGTGCGCAAATCCTACGTCTGCTTTGCTCCCGGACTTCCAAGCCAATTACGCTTAACGTCTGCAATTAACCCATTGCAGGCTTTTAATTTCCATCATCCCCGATTGGTCCAGTCATTCGATGACCGACCGAATTTCATCAGCGTCACGTATGCCGTGTTTGCGGGCGTCAGCTTCGGTTAGACGGGCGGCGAAAATAATGTGGTCGCGCAACAATTTCTCCGCCCGTTCGCTGTCTTTGTTGATGGCGGCTTCATAGAGGACTTCGTGCTCTTTCAATATTTTGTCCGAAATCTGTGTGTATTCGACAAATACGCGGCGGTATCTTTCAAAATGCTCATAGAGGCGATGGCAAAAGGAAATCAGCCAGGGCGAGCCACAACCCTGGACCAGCGACAAATGAAACCGCCGATGCACATCTTCCCAATTTTGAGAGGACCCGGCTTTGCCAGTGGGTAGCTCGTCAATGGCGTGGATCAACCGGCGGTAATTTCCCGAAACGGCTATTTCCCATTCGACGTCACCACGGGCGATTGATTCGAGAAATCCGTGAACTTCAAGATGGATTCGGAGCTTGGTGATGTCGCTGAGTTCTTGCAACGAAACATCGACCACGCGAAATCCTTTTTGTCCTTCGGCGGTCACCAGGCCGTTTGCCGTTAGTTGTGTCAGGGCCTCCCGCAACGGGCTTGAGCCAATGCTGTAGTGCTTTTTCAATCGCTCGGCGTGAAGCTTCATGCCAGGGCTGAGGACGCCGGAGATTATATCGCCCCGAATTTTGTGAAAAGCTTGAGCCGCTAAGGTGTTGGTTTCAATCTCAAGATCAATGTTGGGGCCCCAATCGTATTGCATATTTGGCCTTTCGGAATTGGTGATTGCGCCTCGGGCAGTGGCTTCGATTTAATTTACACGATAATTCATAATTTACCAAATATGTAATAATTTATATTTTTTATTGAATTTGGATTTTTTTATGCTATGATTGTTTCTAGCGAATGGACGAAAGGTGACAAATTATGGCCAATGAATTTGATCCAGAACTGCCATCAAACCACTTGATATTCGAAGTCCGCAGGGATCCGGCGCTATACACGGGCTTTGCAGATCGGATGGAAGAGGTCATGGAAAGCTACAGCTTAAGCGAGGCTGAACGCGCCGCATGGCGCGAAGTTGACGTCGTGGCTTTGGGCAACTTGGGGGTGCATCCGTACTTTTTGCCGCAAGTCACGCGCCTCATCCATGGTTCCGCCGAAAATGACAGCAAGAGCATGGCAGCACAGGCCTACAAAAAAGCGTTCGGTGACCAGATCGTCGCGCACAAGAAGAAATAATATCGTGAAACCCGTTTCGCCCCGCAAATGCAGAACCGAAGGCTAAGGAGAATAGCATGGCAGAAATCGTATCCGTGATGGCAATGGCCCACGCGCCGGGCGTAACCGGGTGGCTGGATTCTGCTCCCGAGGAAGAAAAAACAAAAATAATCGCCGGCTATGAGGAAATGGGCAGGATTTTACGCGCCACAAAACCCGACGTGCTGGTGGGCGTAGCGAACGACCATATGCTGAATTTGCCGCTCCGTGATCCTCCGGATTTTTGCGTCGGAACGGCGGCCAATTGGAATGGGCCGGCGGAGTTTTTTAAGTCTTGGTTGGCGCAGGACGGCTATGAAGTGGCCGGGCGGCCCGATGTCGCCGAATGCCTGGCCCAGGCCGGACAATCTGCTGGGTTGAAATTGGATAGCCGCGATGACCTGTTGTTTGACGATAATTGGTCGGTCCCGCTGCTCTATCTCACTCCCGATTATTCCATCCCGCTGGTTCCCGTTCATATGAATTGTATCAACGCGCCGGTTCCAACGCCCGAAGAAAGCGTTCGCGCCGGGCAGGTTATCGCGCAATCCATAAAGGACGATCTGCCGGCGGGACTTCGGGTTGCCGTCTTTGCTACCGGTGGATTATCGCATGAGCCGGGTGGTCCGAAATATTTCACCTTGGACGAGGATTTTGATCGCTGGTTCATGGCACTACTCGAAGAGGGCGATCTGGATAAAGTCTGCCGGGAGGCTACCGTAGAACGCATGAACGAAGCCGGCGGCGGCGGCACAACCGAATTGCTGGCTTGGATGGTGGCCATGGCCGTCGCCGGCGGCACGCCTGCCCGGTCTGTCTTTTATGTCGGTTCAGAGGAATTGCGCTGCGGGATCGGTGGATCGGTGTGGGACAGCATCCATTGAATAATATCAACGCCGCTCCTTCGGCCCACGACAACACTGCTCTGAAACTGCTGCATGAAACTCGCTCGGCGTTATTGGTGGTCGATATGCAGGTCGATTTTTGTTCGGCAGACGGATATGTGGCGAGTTTGGGGCTAAACCCGGCCCCATGCCGCGATATCGTTCCAAGCTTGCTGGAATTTATCGATGGCGCGCGGAGTAACGAAATACCGGTCCTGTGGGTCTTGGCCAATTACGATGACGCCTTGGTGCCCCCAACATTTCTTCGGCGAAAGCGCGAGGCCGGGATCGACCGCGATTGCTGTATTCCTGGGACCGATGGGTTTGAACCTTACGGCGTATCTCCGGCAGAGGGAGAGCACCAATTTATCAAGCATAGCTACTCGGCGTTCACCAATCCGGAATTCGAAAAGCATCTTCGGTCCACAAATATTGAAACGCTGGTTTTCGCCGGCGTCCAAACGAATGTATGCATCGAGGCGACCCTCCGCGACGCCTACAATCGCGGCTTTCATGTTGTTGTTGCTGAAGATTGCGTTGCGTCTCATTCCCCTTTGCTCCATGAATCGACGCTTCAAAACGTTCGCGTTTTGCTTGGCAACGTAGCGCCAGCTATAGACATTCAAAGCGCATGGCAGAAAAATATCCAAACGCATAAAAAGGAAGCTTAACCAATGGCACTATCCGAAGACGTCGAGATTCACGAAGTTTCCGACCTCACCGAGTTTTCCGACGAAGCCCGTATTCGCAAAAAAATCCTTCAATCCAAGGGCACCGTGTGTGAAATAGTTTGTTATGAGCCAGGCCAGCATACGGTGCTTCATCAGCACCCCCTGCAAGACGAAATTTTCTATGTTGTCGAAGGTAACGGGAAGATAACCTTCGAGGACCGTGATGATATCGCGGTAAAACCGTGCAGCGTTGTTTTTGTTCCGCATGGAATTCAACATGGCATCGCCGCAAACGATACCGACCGTTTGGTCGTTATGTTTACCAAGGGACCCGGCGTTACCGGCAAGGCCGCCAAAGGATTTATGCTGGGAGACTAGCCATGTCTCCATTCCCTGGCCTTGCTTCCGGCCTCGCCCGGCGCATCGGCTTCAAGAACACCGCGTCTATGCTGGTCCTTGCCGGCGCGGCGCTGATTTTCGTTTTGCCGGCGCCGGAAGGTGTCGGCGCGGATACGATGCGCGCCGGCGGATTGGCCCTGTTCGCCATCGGCTTCTGGGCAATCGGCATTTGGTCCATCGGTATGACCGCCATCGCCTTTTTCTTCGTCGCCGCCGTCATGGATGTGCAGCCGCCGGCGGTCATATTTTCAGGCTTTTCCTCCAAAGCCATGTGGCTGGTCTTCGGTGGCTTGGTGATCGGCGTCGCGGTCGGCCATACCGGGCTTGGCGCGCGTATGGCGCGATCAATGGTCACGCGGCTGGGGCACTCCTATCTGGCCATCATCCTGGGCATAGCCGTGGTTTGCATGGTGTTGGGTTTCCTGATGCCGTCGAGTATGGGCCGCATCGTGTTGCTGGTGCCCATCGTCATGGCCTTGGCCGAAAAGATGGGCTATGCGAGGGGCAGCCGTGGCCACACCGGCATGGTGTTGGCGACGGCGCTGATCACCTTCACATCGGCCGGTACCATCCTGCCGGCACTGGTTCCGGGTATTGCCCTGGCCGGCCTGGCCGAGAACCTTTACGGCATGACGTTCACTTACGGCGAATACCTGAAACTTCACCTGCCGGTGCTCGGCATCGTTAAGTGCGCCTTCATCATCTGCCTGACGGTCATCATGTTTTCCGAGCCGCCCCAGGTCTCTGATAACGATGACGCGCGGACGCCCATGCGCCGCGAGGAAATTCTCCTGACGGTAATTCTTATCATTGCCATCGGGCTCTGGATGACAGATTTCCTGCACGGCATCGCCGCCGCCTGGGTGGCACTGGGCGCCGCCGTCCTGATCCTTGTACCTGGGCTGGGACTGGCGCCGGCCAACGCGCTCAATGACAAAGTCGATTACGGCGGCATCCTTTATACCGCTGCGGTCCTCGGCCTCAGTCTGATCGTTGTAAAGTCGGGGCTCGGCGCACTGACCGGCAAGTGGTTGCTTTCCGTTTTTCCTTTCGAGAAAGACGCCGATGCACTGAATTACGGGTTTCTGGCGATCATCTCCACCTTGACACCGTTGGTGACCACCAACCCGGGCGTACCGGCGATCTTAAGCCCCCTTGCCCGCGAGTTTGCGGCGGCAACCGGCATGGGGCTGGAGACCGTTCTTATGACCCAGGTGATCGGTTTCACCAACGTCATACTGCCCTACCAGGCCTCGCCTTTGATGGTGGCCATGGTTATGGGCGGTGTCCGCCTTGCGGACGCCGTCAAGATGACGCTGATCACCACCGCCTTCGGTATCCTTGTCCTGATCCCACTCAATTACTTGTGGTGGCTTTGGCTGGGCGTGCTTTAACCGATAGTTCACTTATTCCGGATGTTCGCCATTGGTGCAGCGGACAGCTCTCATCCAAAGGAATTACGCTGTGGCAAAATGGTGAATTTTTATGAAGCGCTAGACGGCAAATATTGGATATCTGTCCGGTATTAGGGGCCGTTCCAACTCGGAATGCCATTAGGCGCATCTCGGCAGGATTGGCCGGTCATGCCCCAACTTCCGCCGGATTTAACAATCAATGCTTTGCCCATCTCCAGCCCTTGCACGAATCGCAAAACAAACTAAATAAGTACTTGGTGGCGGCATCGTGCTCCATCGGGCGAATTACAGCTTTTTCCGCCGAAAAGCGTAACAAAGCGTCATAATCCGTCATAACCGTAAGGGGGGCAAAAAAATATGTCGCACGATAATTACAAACAATTACACGTATGGATTAGAGATACCGGCGTCGGTGATCGCCGTGGATGGTATTTGCGGGCCTCTGTTGGCGGGCTGCAAATTAAATCCGCCTTCGCCACCGGAAAATTCTATGAGTGAGGCCATTCAGATCCGCCTCGGCGGCTATGGCCCGCCGGAGACATCGTTCAGCGCTGCGCTGAAATTTATCGGCGACAGGCTGGAAGCCGACTTTGGATCGGATGTAGACGTCAAATATGTCTGGAACATTATGGACCTCGGCTATCTGGGAAAGGATATTTTGTGGCTGGTGGAGAGCGGCCTGTTGAGCGCCGGTTACCAGTCTTCGAGCTATCTGACGGACCGGGTTGCCGAGCTTGGCTTTATCGATCTGCCGTTTCTGTTCGAAAATAACGGCCACGCTCGGGCCAATATGGATGGCGTGCTGGGCGATTATTTGACGACGAAAATCGAGGCGCGAACGAATTTTCGAATATTGGGCTATTTCGAAAACGGGTTTCGCCACATTTCCAATCGCCTCCGCGCCGTCCGCAGCCCGGCCGATCTGGCCAGCATGACAATCCGGGTTTTGCCGAGCGCCGTGCATGAAAAGACGTTCCAGCTGCTCGGCGCGGCGCCCAGACAGATGGATTTAACCGAAGCCATTGCCGGTGTCATTGGCGGGACATTGGATGCGCAGGAAAATCCATTCGCCAACACGGTGACCTATGGGGTCCATCACCATCACCCCTATCACACCATGAGCGGCCATTTTTATCTGTCGCGCCCGCTGTTCGCCAACCGCACCCAGTTTGAAAGCTGGCCCAAAGATTTACGATGCGCGTTTGCCAAAGCAACCCAGGACGCTGTCCGCTTTCAGCGCAATTTGGCCGAGGCCGAAGCGGTGGACGCGCGCCGCGCCATCGAAGACGCGGGCGGCGAGATCGCCGAATTGAGCCAGGCGGAGCATGCTGCCTTCGCCGCCGCCGTGGCGCCAATGCTGGATGACGCGCGTTCGGACTACGGAGCCGAGATGTTTGATCTAATGAAAGGCAAACCGTAATCGGGTCTTATAGTCTTTTATAAGACCTCGAAAATGTGCTAACAAATTTGGGTAATTGATCGGAGAATTGGTCTTCGATTGTATCATTGGAAGCTGAGGGAGGTTTTCCATGAGTGTCATTTCAAAAACAATGCTTGGTGCCGCTGCGGTTGGTTTGCTGGCGGGCAGCCTTGCTGCTGTGGCGCCTGCAGACGCCAAAACGCTTAACATTCGTATCGCATCGGGCCATCCGCCGACGGTTGTTTATGCCGGTCTGATGAAAAACTTTTTTCAGCCCGAGCTTAAAAAAGCCATCGAGGCCAAGACTAGCCACAAAGTAAACTTCATCGAAGGCTATTCGGGCTCGATCGTTAAAGTGTTCGACGTGCTAGAAGGCGTTCAAAACGGCGTCGTTGACATCGGCGGCTATTGCTATTGCTTTGAAGCATCGAAATTGAAGATGCATGCGTTCCAGATCATGCTGCCCTTCGGCACCATGGATCCGGTTATGAGCGTCGCCATCGCCGGCAAAGTCTATAAGCAGTTTCCGAGCCTCGGAAATCGGTTCCAAAAGTTTGGCCAGACCTTGCTAGCGCGCATTGGTGACGGCGGCTACAATCTGGGCACCCAGTTTCCCTGGAAAAAAGCGGACGACCTCAAGGGCCACAAAATTCTCATGGCCGGCCTGAACGCCAATTGGATTACTAAGGCCGGCATCGGCGTCGTTCCAGTCATTGATGGTCTGCCCGGTTGGTACAATAAACTCAAAACCGGCGTTGCCGAAGGCGGTATCATGTTCCCGAGCGCCTGGGCTGATGTTTTCAAACTTCATGAAGTCGGTAAATATTATACCGAAATCGGTTTCGGCTCGATCACTTGGCATGGGCTGACCGCCAACAACCGTTTCTGGAAAGGTTTGCCCGCCGAGGTTCGCCCCATCGTCATGGAAGTGGCCGCCCGATACGAAACCAAAACCGGCGTCTTCAACAAAATAAATTACGATAAAGATATGACCTGGTTGCGGAAAAATATAACCGTGACCAAACTGCCGGCCGATACGCGCTTGAATTGGGCCAAGAAATTGTCCGGTTGGCCGCAACAGCACGCCAATTCCTTGAAAAAGGAAGGTTTGCCGGCTGCGGCGGTTTTGAACGCCACGCTGAAAGCGGCGGAAGATCTGGGCTACAAGTGGCCGGTACGCTACGTGGTTAAATAAGCGCCGAAACCACGCGTACGTCGCACAATAATTTTACCGGCTGAAAACCGTATTTTGTTTTCAGCCGGTAATTTTATTTACTCTAAGAACCTTGTTCGAAGAATCAAAAGGCAAAGCCTATGTCGCTCATTACGCTCAGTGATAAAATATCGAAATTTCTGATGGTCGCGGCGGCGGCTTGGGCGTTTGGGCTGACCTTTCTTATTTTGGCCGATATTATCGGGCGCGGTGCTTTCAATCAGCCGGTTCAAGGGACCGCCGAAATCGTCACCGCATCCATCGTTATTATTGTGTTTTTGCAGGCCGGCTATGCGATCCGAAGCCGCTCCATGCTCCGGGCGGAATTCCTGGTGGTCAAATTCCCGAAACCGGTCCAAAAGGTATTGCTGGCGATCGGCTATTTGCTCGGCGCCGCTTTTTTCCTGATGATTATAACCGGCGGCTGGGAGGAAAGTATTCTTTCCTGGGTTGAAAATGAGTTTGAGGGAGAGGGAGCGCTCCGGGTGCCCGCCTGGCCGGCGCGCTGGACCGTCCTTGGCGGCAGTGCCTTGGCCTTGGTCAATTACTGCGTAATGGCCTATCTCGATGTTTTTAATCCGGAAGCCTTGGATTCCGAGGTGGATCCCAATGCGCCGAATATTTAACGGCAATCAGCTCATGGATCGAGGAAATAAACGTGTTTGAAGTTAATACTGCCGTTTTGCTGGTCGTCACATTGGTTGTCTTGGTTGCCATTGGCGTTCACATCGCCATTGCGCTCGGCATGACCAGCGCCTTGGGTATTTTTATGGTAACCGGCGCCGATATGAATGCATTTCATACGGTTCAGGCGATGCTCGCCGCGACTGCCTATGAGGCGATCCGCGATTATGTCTTTGCGGTTATCCCGCTGTTTATGCTGATGGGGGAGTTTATCGGCAAATCCGGCGCCATCACCGATGTCTATCGGGGGATCAACAAGGGGCTCAGGAAAATACCCGGGCGCCTGGCAATTGCGACGGTGCTGGGCAATGCCTTGTTCTCCTTCGTGACTGGGGTGTCCATTGCCTCGGCGGCGGCGTTCTCGCGCATCGCCTATCCGGAAATGCGGCGCTACAACTATGACAAAGGATTTGCCCTCGGCTCGATCGCCGGGTCCAGCTGTCTCGGCATGCTGATCCCGCCCAGCGTTCTGATGATCGTCTGGGGCATCCTGACCGAGAAATCCATTGGCCAGATTTTTGCCGCCGGTGTGTTACCGGGGCTGATGCTGACATCGCTGTTTATCATCTACGTCTTATTCGCGGCGCTCATTAATCCGAGGCTTGTCGGCGCCGGCGAAGAGGCGCAGGTCGACAATGCCGCCTTGGATGCCGAAACCGATGTTTCAACGGGGCAGTTCATATCCAGCTTTGCCGGCATCATGCTGGTGGTCGTTGCCGTATTGGGCGGCATCTGGTTCGGCGTCTTCACGCCGACCGAGGGCGCCGGCGCGGGCGCATTTATCGGGCTGATTTTGGGCCTCACCAAAGGCATGCGCTATCAAGATATTATTGATTCGATCCTGTCCGTTGGGCGCACCTCGGCGCCGATCCTTTTGTTGCTGGTCACGGCGGCTTTGTATTCCAGAACCCTGGCCATGACCGGCATGGCCAACGCCATCGAGAGCCTATTCCTGGATTCAGGCATGTCGCCCTGGATGATTATCACGGTCATGGTGCTAATCTGGTTCGCCCTCGGCATGATAATCGATTCGATCTCCATCATGCTACTCACCGTGGCGATCTTTTCGCCGATCGCCGAGAAGCTCGGCTATGACCCTATCGCCTTCGCCATCATCGGCATCATCGCCATCGAGGCGGGCCTGCTGACGCCGCCGTTCGGGTTGCTGGTCTATACGGTCAAGTCGGCCATCCAGGGCATCGATCCCGATATGAGCGTGATGACCATCTTCAAAAGCTCGACGCCCTATTGGGTCGTCATGCTGATCGGCATGGTCTTAATCATCAATTTCCCAGTTATCGCGACGTTCCTGCCAAGAATGCTTTTCTAGGGCCGCAGCAGGCGCCAGCGGTTATTCATGGATTATGTAGGCGATCACCAACAAGCTAACGAACGCAACAACGGAAACTAATATAAACTCAACCACCAGTTATTTCCTTTAAATGCAGGAACTTGACGTTTGTATTGGCGATAGAGCGATTCGGTTTATCGCGCAATAAATATTTGGCGATAAGGGGGCTGCGGACGATGGTGCAAACAAAAGGCTTGGCGCATTTCACTATTCCGGTAACCGATACCGAACGAAGCCTGAAATTTTATGAGCGCCATCTCGGCATGAAATTTCTCGGCGGCGGGCACGAGCGCGGCATGATATTTTTGGACGCCGGCGGCGATTGTGTCATTCTGGCCCGCATCGATAAGACAGCATCGACAGCGCGCCTGGAAGATGTCCACCACGCCTTCATCGTCGATCACGAGGTCTATTCAGGCGCGGTTGAGGAGTTGCGCGAAAACGGCGTCGATGTGTTTTTTGAAGAAGACCGCCAGGGCGGCGTAGTCAACGGCCCGCGCGCCTATTTCCATGACCCGGACGGCAATGTTTTGGAAATTATCGACCTGACCAGTTACAGCGGCGCCGAGTAACGGGCGGCGTTACTACGTCAATTCACAGCTGCCGGCTTGAGCTCTAGCCGGATCCAGGCCAGCTCCTGCTTGATGGCTTCCAGCTTGGGCCTGTCAGGGGCGTCGAGGGCGTCTGTGATAATCTCGCGCTGCACCGACAACGGCAAGCGGTCCAACTGCTCCAAAAACAGAAACTTAATGGACGGGCGGATGGTCTCCGAGGTGAGGATACCCACGATCAGCCTTTTGCGGATATCGACCCTCAGGTTCCCCGATTCGGACAGCTCGAAAAACTGCGACACGAATAAGCGGGAATCGATATCGCCCTCCAGCAGCATTCTAAGATTTTTGCGCAATGCCTCGGTATAGCGCTTGCGGGAAAGCGCAACGAACTTGCGGGCATTCAGCTGCACCTTGCCGATGATCTCGGGATCGAAATGGCTTTCGCTGACCAGATCCACCATCTGTTTGACGACCGGATGCTTGGACATGCCGCCGAGCATGGAAAACACCTCGCGGGTGACCGGCGTCGCCTCGGCAGTCGGCGACATGCGCACTGCGGCCGCCACGGACATAGGCGAATCGGGATCACGGGTCGCCACCATGGCTAACGGCAGGGGATCGTCATAGGCCTGCAGGTCGATATTGGAATTCAGCAGATGTTCCGGCATCAAGAGGCGTTCACCGTCTCCCGGCGCCAACAAAGGCTGATGATCATTGTATTTGTTGCGCAGAGTCAGCGCCAGTTCGAGCCCTTGCTGGGAGAACCCAAGATTGTTGGTCATCGATTACGCCCTTACAAAACCACCGAACCGGCATTGCGCCGGCACTTGAATTTTTTTGCGGCGGGAGTTTTTCCGCCTTTAACAGGACTATGAGCGGCAAACATTGCCAAAATGTTTATAGGCGCCGGTTCAGGCGCAAACCGGCGAAATATGGGCCAATCCGGCTGATGGAATAATTGCGCAAGTATTCGAATTGTCCATGGAATCTAATTTTGAAATATCTGCGCCACCCTCCGGGTAGCGCAGAATCATAACCAAGTACAAATGCGCGGCACGCTGCCAGCAGCGTTTAAATACACATTGAAATATTGGACGATTGATTCTCGGATGGTTTTGATTCTCTGATTTATATTTCCAGATACTGAGATTTTTCTAAATACAAATAGTAATAACATATAATAAGGCTAAATATTATCAAATAAGCCATTGAAAAAAATCACTTAATCATTAAAATTTGAACAATTTTCTCCTACACAGGAAAATATATCTTTAATATCGATCACATTATCAGACTCTATAGTGATTCATTTTTGCAACAATATATAGTATTTCATACAAAATGTTGTTAATAACTTATTGACGCCCCACAGGATTTAGCGTACATATTCGCAATGCTTGATCAATACAGAGTCAAGTAAAAAACAAATTTGAGACAGCCGAAAATACCGGCACCACCGAGGGGAAATCGAATGGGGAATGGGTCAGACGGGGGTGTGTATGTATACGGTCTATTATTCGGAGCACGATGCTCCTGACGAACCAAGAATTGGGATGGTTTCAGCGCCCAACAGGTCTATTGCGCTCCGTATTGCGGAAATGCAGTTCATTAATGCGACGATCCACAAGATTTCCGAACTGACACCGCCGGAGGACGAAACCCGTTTTCCTGGCGCCCGGTTCATCAATGGCGAGTTCCGACCGGTTATGCATCAAGACGAGGTTTACTGAGAGATCTGCTCTGGGGGGCAGATCTCCCTCTCTCGGCCGCTATGCCGCCGGAGAGGATGTCGGGGGAAGAAGGATGCGGTTCAGCCTGGGGGCACCGCATCCTTCCTTCTGTCAGGGCTGAATTTTCTGCTATTCCAATCCGCCGAGCCCACTTGCACCGATAACAAATCAGCGCAACAATTCCGCATCGCAGTGAACGGAACCCTTTTATGCGCATCGGCATCGACCTCGGCGGTACCAAGATCGAAATCGCGGCCCTGGCCGAAGACGGCGGCGAGATGCTGCGCCGGCGCATCAATGCGCCCAGCGGCGATTACAGCGCGACACTGGACGCCGTCGCCGCGTTGATCGTTGATACGGAGCGCGATCTGGGCCCCGCGAGCAGCGTCGGCATCGGTATTCCAGGCACCATTTCGGCGGCCACCGGACTGGTCAAGAACGCCAATTCCACTTGGTTGATCGGCCAGCCCCTGGACCGGGATTTGGAAGCCCGCATCGAAAGGCCCGTTCGCTGCGCCAACGACGCCAACTGTTTCGCCCTTTCCGAAGCCATCGATGGCGCCGGCGCCGGTGCGCATGTGGTTTTCGGGGTCATCCTCGGCACCGGGGTCGGCGCAGGGATCGTGATTGATGGCGCCATTTTGCCCGGTGCAAACGGTATCGCCGGTGAATGGGGCCATAACCCCCTGCCCTGGCCCGGCGGCAATGCGCCTCCTGCGCATCGCTGTTATTGCGGCAAGACGGGCTGTATCGAGACCTATCTGTCCGGGGCCGGGCTGGCGCGCATTTATGAAGCCAACGCGCCGGGCGGCAAGTCAGCCGAGGAAATCGCTGCCCTGGCGGCCGGCGGCGATGACGCGGCGGCGCGTAGCTTGGAGCAATATGCGAGCCTGCTGGCGCGGTCCCTGGCACACGTCATCAATATTCTCGACCCGGACGTGATTGTCCTTGGCGGCGGATTGTCGAACATCGGGCAATTGTATGCGCTGGTGCCGGAGCTATGGGGCGAATGGGTGTTTTCAGATCGTACCGATACCCGCCTTGTGGCCAACCAGCATGGCGATTCCGGCGGCGTGCGCGGCGCGGCATGGCTTTGGCCCGAACGGAAACAAGCGCCATGATAGGCGCCATTTGCAGAGATTGCGGTGCCAGCCAATCCGGCCCGCGCCTTCAGCCGGACCGTTGCGAGGTTTGCGCATCGCCCCGGCTTTTAGCACATGCCGAATTGCACGATCTGGCCATCGCCCATATCGATTGCGACGCCTTTTATGCCAGCGTCGAAAAACGTGAGCGCCCGGAACTTGCCAACAAGCCGGTCATCGTCGGCGGCCAAAAACGGGGCGTGGTCGCCGCCTGTTGTTACATCGCGCGCCTTAAAGGCGTGCACTCGGCGATGCCCATGTTTCAGGCGCGAAAAGCCTGCCCCGATGCCGTGGTCATACCGCCCGATATGGAGTTGTACCGCCGCGTCGGCGGACAAATTCGGGAGCTGATGCTGGACGTAACACCGCTGGTCGAGCCGCTATCGGTCGACGAGGCGTTCCTGGATCTGAGCGGCACCGAGCGGCTGCATGGCGGCAGCCCGGCGCAAACCCTGACACGCCTGATTACCCGTATCGAAGATGAGATCGGGGTGACAGCATCGGTCGGGCTCAGCCACAACAAGTTTTTGGCCAAGCTGGCCTCCGACATGGACAAACCGCGCGGCTTCCAGGTGATCGGGCGGGCCGAGACGTTGGCGCTGTTGGCACCCATGCCGGTAGGCGCCATTTGGGGTGTCGGCAAGATGCTGAAGGCCAAGCTGCAACGGAGCGGCATCAAAACCATCGGCCAGCTTGCGCAAATTGGAGAAGCGGAACTGATCAAACAATATGGGGTCATTGGCAGGCGCCTAGCGCATCTGTCCAAGGGGCTGGATACGCGCGCCGTCAATCCCCACGGCAATGCCAAAAGCGTATCGGCTGAAACCACGTTCTCCAAAAACATGAAGGATGCGAAAGCGTTGAGCAGCAGGCTCTGGCCACTTTGCGAGACCGTGGCGCGGCGCCTCAAGGCCCGCGATCTGGCGGCGAAAACGGTGACCTTGAAGTTAAAGACTTCGGGATTTCAAATTCTGACCCGCTCGCGCAGCCTCGCCGCGCCAACCCAATTGGCGGAGGTCTTATTCCGCCAGGCACGTCAGCTGCTGGATAAAGAGGCCGATGGCCGCTCCTTCCGCCTGATCGGCATCGGCGCCAGTGGTTTTGCCGAGACGGAAAGTGCCGACATGCCTGATCTTTTAGACCGTCGCGTCGAAACCTATGCGAAGGTGGAAAACGCCATGAACGCGGTGCGCGAAAAATTCGGCGCGCCGGCGATCAAAAAAGGCCGCTCGCTGCTATAGTTCTAGCGGACCCGGCAACCGTCTTTCGGCAACATCTCGATCTGGTTGAGGCGCGCTTCGACCACATAGTCGCCATAATCCTGCAACATGCGTTCGATGATGCCGTCTTCGCGGTAAAAAATATTGAGCGCGAACTCCGGCGTATTAGCTGCCGCCGCCGCCGGGAAATAGGCCAACCGCGCCTTCCAGCTTTTGGCACCCCGGAGAATTTTTTTCAATTCGGGCCGGCGCGCTTCCGGCTTTTGCAGTGCGCCAATAACGGCGCTCACCTGATAAGGCTCGTTGTCCGCCGTACCATCGAAAACAACTTTGCCAAAATGACCACCGCCGGCCTCGGCGCGCTTGATCATCGCCGCAATATGGTGTGCCGGAAACAAGGTGCCCGGCGGCAAGGTTATCCGGCGCGGTACCGGCTGGGTGTATTCGGCAACGCCGCCATTTTCATCGAGCACCGCGGCGCCCTTGATACGCGCGCGCTCCCGCCCGCCATGGGTTTCGCTGAAGCCGAAACGAAAACCACGGCCGTCCTTTGCCTCCCAGGATTTCATGATGCGCACATTTTCGACCTCAGGGCCGGAGCCGTGGGCGGTACGCAGCAGCACCTGGGTATCGGTCTGCCAGCCGTCGCACTTATCGCGAAACTCATAGGACATGACGCCGCGGATCGCCGACGGCGCCTGGGCGCTTGACGTGCCGGCCAGGAACATCCCATAGACGGCCCGGTGCGGCGTCAGCTTACCGCTTCGCTGCGCCTCCGCTGGGACGGCAGAGACAGCCACAACGGTGAGCGCAAGCGCCGCCCAACCCGATACGCCCAATAGTGCCGATGGCCTGAATATTTTTTTCCCATGCTGCATGTGGCCATCCTATTCATTTTTCCGGCCAATGATAGGGCGCGCGCCGTGGACGGTGAACTATAGCGATCAATTCTCGGATACTGCCCGCTGACAAGGGTGGATTAATTTGCCGAGCCATCCCAAATTTTGCCAGAGTTTTATTAATTTATCTATTTAAATAATATCCATATTCCATTGTTTTTATTATGTTTTATAATTTTTAATGAATGGCACAATGTTTGCTCCGTTAAGGCGATTGTAAATGTTTTCCTTTACTAAGGAAGCCAACAAAAAAATTGGGCCTACGGCTCGAAAGGAACACCAGGTGAATACAATAGCAATGGCGGCCAAGGGCGCCCAATCCAACGTGGCGATCAGCCTTGCCGAAATTTCCGCACGATTACGCGAGCTTCTTCCGTTTATCCCAGTACGCCTCGGCGCCGCCAACGCGGAACAAGGCGGACAGAGCACACTTCTGAATGCGATCGATATCATCTTGACCGAAGCAGAAGTTTTGAAGGCGACGGTCGGCGAGCAATCGGACCGGATTGCCTATCTGGAGCAATTGGCGACCACCGACGAGTTAACCAAGCTCGCCAACCGCCGCGGGTTCGAGCTAGAACTTAATCGCACCCTGTCGCGGGCCGAGCGCCAGGAAGAGGAAGGCGTGCTGGTCTATGTGGACCTGGACAATTTCAAACCGGTCAACGATACCCACGGGCACGCTGCGGGTGACGATGTTCTGCGCCAGGTGGCAAAGGTATTGCGCGAAAATACCCGGGAAATGGACGTGGTTGGACGCCTCGGCGGCGACGAATTCGCGATCCTCTTGACCGGCACCAACCGCGAAGATGGCCTTGCCCGCGCCGAAACCTTGAACCTAATACTCAACCAGTCATCGGTCCTGTGGAACAACGAAAGGATCGAGATCAGCGCCAGCTTCGGCATCCAGGCCTTTCAGGGCGGCGATAACGCGGCGACCCTGATCGCCAGCGCCGATCAGGCGATGTACACCATCAAGCAACTCAAAGTTTCCGGCGGTGTCCCCGAAGTTCCCAAACGGCGGTCGTTAACAAATGGCGAACCCGCCGCGCTGGCCCGAGCTGCGGGTTAAGCGGGCGGCAGGCTGACATGCAAGCGCGCGAAGGCAACAATCAGAGGGACGCCGCGGACGGCGGGCGGACGGAGCCCCGGTTCAGGGACCCCGACGCCGTAATCACCGCCGGGCGCAGCCTCAGCCTTCACGAGATTTCCCGGACCTACGATGTGCACCAGATATCCCCGCGTGAAATGGTGGATTTGAGTTTTGACCTCTATTTCGCCGGCTATTTGCCGCGCGATCAGTATGCGCAGTTGGCCTTTCAATCAGAGTTGATGCCCAACTTCGATGATACCATCGGCGCCCTGACCGGTGAAAAGGCGCGCCCGGACCGGGCCCGGGATTACACCAAGGTCTGGCGCCAGCGCCTGAAATTCGAAATGGACCACAAATCCGATGATCCAAGAATAATCGAGCGGACACGATTGATCCTGAAATTGCTGTATTCGATCGAGCAAATCCCCGATCTGCCGGCGGAATTGGACGACGCGCCGGAGCCGGGGCGGACACCGTTCAAATTGCCGGCGCTGAGCCTCCGCGCCAAGAACTACAGCCTGTAGCCGGCGGCACTAATCTTCCACGAACGCCTCGATCTCGGGCTCGCCGCTATTCGATATCGTCCTTTTTGGTCTTTACCTTCGGCAAATCAGCCTTGATGTGCAGTTCCTTATACCGCTCCGGCGTTATTTCCGAGGGCGCATTCATTAGCAAATCCTCGGCCTGCTGGTTCATCGGAAAGGCGATCACTTCGCGGATATTGGGCTCATCGGCCAACAGCATGACAATGCGGTCGATCCCCGGCGCCGAGCCGCCATGGGGCGGGGCGCCGAACTTAAAGGCGTTGAGCAGGCCGCCAAATTCCCGCTCCACCACGTCGCGCCCATAGCCGGCAATATCGAAGGCCTTGTACATAATATCGGGGCGGTGGTTTCGGATGGCGCCAGAAGACAGCTCAACGCCGTTGCAAACGATGTCGTATTGATAGGCAAGAACGGCCAGCGGATCATCGCCGTCCAACGCTTCGAGCCCGCCTTGGGGCATGGAAAACGGGTTGTGGCTGAATTCGATCTTGCCGGTGTCCTGGTCCATTTCGAACATGGGGTAGTCGTTGACCCAGCAGAATCGGAACACGTCCTTTTCGCAAAGCTCCAGGTCATCACCAACTTTGATCCGCGCCGCAGCCGCGAAAGGCGCGAAATCCCTCGGCACGCCAGCGACAAAAAACACCGCGTCGCCGTCCTTCAAACCCAATTCGTCGCGCAAGGCTTCGGTGCGCTCCGGCCCGATGTTTTTGGCAACAGGCCCGGCGCCTTCGCCGTCACGGAAGAAAATATAGCCAAGCCCCGGCTGGCCCTCGCCCTGGGCCCAGGAATTCATCCGGTCACAAAAGGCTCTGGAACCGCCGCCCGGACCTGGGATCGCCCACACCCGAACCTCTGGATTTTTGTCGATCATGCCGGCGAATATTTTGAAGTCCGAGCCCCGGAAGGTATCGGTTGCGTCGCTCATTTCGATGGGATTGCGGAGGTCGGGCTTGTCGGAGCCGTATTTCTGCATGGAAACGGCATAAGGAATGCGCGGAAAAGGCAGCGCGGTCACTGCCTTGCCGCCGGCAAATTCCTCGAACACGCCGTGCAGCACCGGCTCCAGCGCATCGAAGACATCGTCCTGGGTGCAATAGGACATCTCCATGTCCAATTGATAGAACTCGCCCGGCGAGCGGTCGGCGCGGGCGTCTTCATCGCGGAAACAGGGTGCGATCTGGAAATATTTGTCAAAGCCGCCGACCATCAGCAGTTGCTTAAAAATCTGCGGCGCCTGCGGCAATGCATAGAACTTGCCCGGATGCAGGCGGCTCGGCACCAGAAAATCCCTGGCCCCTTCCGGTGACGACGCCGTCAGGATCGGCGTCTGGATTTCCTGAAACCCCTGATCGGTCATGCGCGTCCGGATCGACGAGATGACCCGGCTGCGCAAGAGAATATTGGCATGCACCTCTTCGCGGCGAAGATCGATGAACCGGTAGCGAAGACGCAAATCTTCGGGGAAATCCGCCTCACCTGAAACCATGATGGGCAAAACATCGGATTGGGATTCCAGGGTAAAATCCTCGATGCGCAGTTCCACCGCGCCGGTCGGCAGGTCTGAATTTATAGTATCGTCGGAGCGCTTTTCGATCGGCCCGGTCACCGTGATAACGCTTTCCGGGCGCGCCGCTTCCACTTGGGCGAACAATGCCCCGGTCGCCTCAATGACGCACTGGGTAAGCCCGTAATGATCGCGCAAATCCAGAAACAGAAGATTGCCGTGGTCGCGCTTGCGGTGCACCCAGCCCGAAAGCCGCGCCCGCTGGCCGGCATCTTCGAGGCGCAATTCGCCGCAGGTGTTGGTTCGGTAAGGATGCAGTTCGCTATCGCCGGTCATGGCTGCCCGTTCGTTCAAGTTTATGGGGATTGTGCGGCCCGCCGTTTACCCCCTAATCGGCACGTTTACAAGGGGTATTGGCAATATTTGCGTTTGCCGCGCCGAGCCCGATTTTGGTATATAACATGCCAGGACGCGGCGTCACCTTAATGGCGCCGACCGTTTGTAATTTGATCTGCCGGGGCAGAGGAAAGGAAAACACCATGAAAATGAGATATTGCCTTTATTCGGATATTCACGGGCAAATACCGCAATTGGAAGCTGTTGAAGCAGCCGTGGCCAAGGAAAACCCGGACAAAACAATCGTCATTGGCGATTTGGTCGGGCTTGGGCCGGATCCGGAAGTCATTGTCCAGCGCATGATGGACCGCCCGGAAATCGACGTTATCGCCGGCAATGTGGACCTTTGGGCGGCGCAACGCCTGGACGAAACGATGACCCCGAAAAGCCCGCACCAGGAGGGGATGTTCCGCATGTCGGCCATGACCCGCGGGCGGCTGAGCGATTCGCAGATCGATTGGCTGTTGAAGCGGCCGTTTTCCATCACCTATACGCCGGAGCAGGGCCACGATTTTCATGTCTACCACGCAACGCCCTATGATATCGGAGATGCTGACGCCTTTCCCTTCCGCCTGACCGACGACGAACTGGCCGATAAGCTCAAGGGATTTGACGCCGATATTATGGCCCATGGCCATATTCACGGCCCCTCGGTCCGCAATCTCGACAAGGACGGCAAGAAACAGACCGTGGTCTGCGCCGCCGCCGTCGGCATGAGTTGGGATGGCGATCCGCGCCCGGCCTATGCGGTGGTGGATTATCTTGGCGACGGCAAATGGGAAGCCCGCACGGAGCGGGTCGATTTCGATCCGGAAGAGCAGGCCAAATATAACGAGAATTGCTGGCTAGAGCATGGCGAGCGCATTGCCGGCATGATCCGTTCGGGCACCTTCTGGAACCCGGACCATATGCCGCACTAACTGTTGGCCGAGCCCGAGCCTCCCAGCGATTGGGAGCGCGAGCTAAAACGCCAGATCGGGCGGCGCTATGGCGCTATGGCCCGTGATGCGGCGTTCCCCCCCGGCGGCGGCGACAAGATGCGCGCCGCCGGATACCCCGGCGATTGGGTGAACGGGCTCCCCGATGAAATGGCCGCTTCCTATTCCGGTTGCGGATTCCCGTTCGCCGGATTGGATGCGCTTATCGCAAGACGCGTGGTCGATCTTGGCTGCGGAGCAGGGCTCGATGCCTTGTATCTGGCCGGACGCCATGTGGGGATCGGCATGATTTTGGGCATCGATTTGGCGCCGGACATGGTGGCCCGCGCCGCCGCTGCCGCCGCCCGGATGTCAGAGCCCAAGATCAAATTTATGGCATCAGATTTGGAACGCTTGCCACTGGAATCCGGTTCCGCCGATCTGGTAGTTGCCAATGCATCGCTCAATCTCGCTGCCGACAAAGGCCGCGCCCTTGACGAGATATTCCGTATCCTGGAGCCGGGCGGGCGCTTGATCGCCCGCGATCTCGTCCGGGCCGGCCCGCTGCCGGCGGAGATACTCACCGATCCACAGTCCTACAACACCTCGCTCGGCGGCGTGCCTGAAGAAAGCGACATGCTGGACGCGCTGGCCAGCGCGGGCTTTCACGGCGCCACGATTCAAGACCATACGGAATTTTCCGTGGTTTATTCGGTTGCCATCCGGGCCGAGAAACCCTGATCAAGCCTGCGACACGGCGTTTTGCCCGCAGCCGAATTGTGCTAAAGGTGCTCTGCCTTTGCTTATGAAGAAGACCCGGTTGATATGCTGAATAATACCGACGATCAAAATGCTGACAAAGCGGCGGGAATGGAGGCCGATCCGTTGCATCCGCGCGGCCAGCTGGTGCAGACCCATCTCATCGAGATTTTTAAGGAAAAATACCGAATTCCGCTGATAACCAGCTCGATCCTATCGGTAATCGTGGCTGTGCTTTTGCGCAATGCCGTAGACTGGAATCTTCTCGCCGGATGGCTCGTGGTTCTAAATATATCGAACTTTGCGCGGCTTATTTATTTTGCGCGCATCGCGGGCCGGCCATCCGATCATGGCAATTTACTGTATTTTGCCAATCGGTACACGATCGCCGTTGCCTTGAACGGGCTACTCTGGGGGTTGGCCGGAGTCCTTTTTTTTCCGCCGGATATGCCCGAATATCAAGTTTTCCTGGCCTTCGTGATCGGCGGATTGGCGGCGGGAGCAGCGGCAAACTACGCCGCGTGGATGCCGGCGTTTTATGCCCATACGGTACCATCGGTGGTGCCCTTGGCCATCCGTTTCATGACCGAGGGGCGCGAGGTTTCGGTTGCCATGGGTATCATTCTGCTGCTGTTCACGATGGCGGTTTATGTTATCGCTCGCAACTCGAACAATTCCTACAAGCATATGGCTGAACTGCAAGTTGATCGCTCATTGTTGATCAAGCGGCTGGAACAGGCCAACCGGGCAAAAACCGAGTTTCTGTCTTCCATGAGCCATGAATTGCGCACGCCGCTCAACGCCATCTTAGGATTTGGTCAGCTGCTTTCCGACGCCGCGGTAGAGGTATCCCAGGAGAAGCAGTTCAGATTTGCCGGCCAGATCGTCAAAAGCGGACGGCATCTTTTGGATCTTATCGAGCGCGTTTTGGAACTTTCCAAGGCGGAAACCGGCCGCCTCCAACTCCAACCGGAGCCGGTTTCGATCACCGAAATCGTTGGCGACTGCGTCGATATGATGTCTGCCGAAGCCAAGGAGAGAAAGATCGAGTTGATCAACGAGCTTGGCGCGGCCGATTTGCCGCTGGCCTTGGTGGACCGGGCGCGAACCCGCCAAGTGGTGCTCAATCTCATTTCCAACGGGATCAAATATAACCGTGACGGCGGTATCGTCACGCTTTCGGCCGAGGAGGCCGCCGATGCCGCCGCAATACGCATAATTGTGCGCGATACGGGATTGGGAATCCCAGCCGAAAAATGGGATCAATTATTCGAGCCGTTCAACCGCCTCGGCCGGGAATCTGGCGCAATCGAGGGAACCGGGATCGGGCTGACGATATCCAAGCAAATCATTGAGCAGATGAATGGCCGAATCGGATTTGTAAGCACCGAAGGCCAAGGGTCGGAATTTTGGATCGAACTTCCCCGCGCCCCGGATGCCGTTTGAAGAGCGGCCCCGAGCCTAAGCCCCGGCGCCAAAGCACATGTCTTTAACTACCCATAAAAACGCGCTACAAACCCTGCCATGTCCATAATAAATGATAGTCAGGCGCTCGCCGATTTTTGCGGTCGCATATCCCACAACAGCTACATCACCGTCGACACAGAGTTTATGCGTGAAAACACGTTTTGGCCGCAGCTCTGCGTCGTGCAGCTGGGCGGCGAGGACGAAGCGCAGGCCATCGACGCCCTGGCCGAAGGCCTCGATCTGGCGCCGCTTATGGCATTGATGGGCGATGAAAAAATTCTCAAAGTCTTTCATGCGGCGCGCCAGGATCTGGAGATATTCTTCCATCTCAATGGAAGTTTGCCCGCGCCATTGTTCGACACGCAAGTGGCAGCCATGGTCTGTGGCTTCGGAGATTCAGCCGGCTACGAGACATTGGCCCGCAAATTGGCCGGCGCCAGCGTCGACAAATCATCGCGCTTCACCGATTGGGCGCGGCGGCCCTTGACCGACAAACAAATCGACTATGCCTTATCGGACGTGACCCATTTGCGCGTCGTCTATGAAAAGCTGGACGGAATGCTGGGCCAGAATGGCCGCCGCGAGTGGCTGGATGAAGAAATTGCCATTCTGACCAGTCACGAAACCTACGATCAGCCAGCGGAAAATGCCTGGAAACGACTCAAAAGCCGCTCTCCGGCACCTCGCTTCCTGGCCATATTGCGCGAAGTTGCAGCTTGGCGCGATCGCGAGGCCAAGGGCCGGGACCTGCCCCGTAACCGGGTCCTCCGCGATGAGGCATTGCTGGAAATTGCCCACCATGCTCCGGCGGACGTCGAACAATTGGGCCGAACCAGAGGGCTTGGCAAGAAAATGGCCGAAGGCAGAGCCGGCGAAGCCCTATTGGCGGCGGTTGCCGCCGGTCAGGCGGTGCCCGAGGACGAATGCCCGATGTTGCCCAAGAAGCCGCAACTACCGCGCGGCATCGGACCAATCACGGATCTGTTAAAAGTCGTCTTAAAGATGAAATGCGAACAGAACAACGTGGCGCAAAAATTGATCGCCACAACCGATCAATTGGAAGTGATCGCTGCCTTTGGCGCCGATGCCGACGTGCCCGCGCTTCGAGGCTGGCGCCGCCAGATTTTTGGCGATGACGCCTTGCAATTGATGCGCGGCGATCTGGCACTGGTGGCCAATGGCCAGGAATTGGAACTGGTAGAATTCGCCGAGGAAGAGTGACTGCCCGCCAGATTTATCCGCTGCTATCGGGTTCCGATTTTAAAATATCCGACAATTGCTTCAGCACTCTTTGCGCCGCGCTTCCAGCAAAACTATCGACTGCGGCATCGAGGCGAAGGTCCAGCTCGCCATTAACATGGGTCAACTTCGATTGCGGTAGCAGACCCGGAATACCGCCCGAAAACACATGCGCCAGCCGAAGTGCCATGCCGACCACGGTGGCCTGATGCCGATCTTCCGGTGTGATCAGCGGCAGCACGCGTTTGACGTCATATTGGGTACCCCGCCCGTTATAGCGGACGAATATTGCGAGCGCGAGCATCACCCGTTCCCGGTGTGTAAGCCCGGCGATGGGAAAGCGAAGAACCCGGATAAAGGCGTGTAAGGCGCGGTAATCCGGGTGCTCGGTCCAACCGATATCGCTGAGCAGCGACGCCGCCCGGAATATTCGGAGATCGGCGGGACCAATCCCGGGAAACAACGGCGCGATCCATTCAAATATCTCGTCCCCATGCACGGCAAAGCGGCCGCTACGAAGTGCGAAACCCTCGCACGCCGCGATCAAGGGATCTTGGCTTTTCAAATCGCTTTGGAGGCTTTCGAAAAACAGCCCTTCGCGCAATCCGTAGCCGGAGATAATCAGAGATTCTGGCTTTGCCTCTTTTAACAACCGGTCGAGCGCCAAAGCGGCAAACGGCAAGGTATCGGCCCTCCGCCTGGCGACGCCGGCCATTTTCTCCAATGACGCGGGGCTGAGCCCGGCAAGAATTTGGCAAAGCTCGCGCGCATCCCCGGCGGCGATGGTCAGATTGTCGAGAACATGAAGCGGATAATCGACCTGCTCGATATAGATCCTGGCGACGGCCCGCAAGGCACCGCCGGCCGCATGCAGATTGCGTCCTCGCCTGGCACGCAGCCACGAAACCGATCGCAATAACTCGTCGGCCAATTTTTTAGCGCTCTTGATGTTTTTTTCTGAATCTTCCGACAAGCGCAAATGGCCGATCGGCAACGTCGCGCTTTCGCCGAACTGGCCGGATTGCATATCCACCAAATCCAGGCTACCGCCGCCGAGATCGCCGAGAACGCCATCGGCATCGGGGTTGCCGCCCAAAATACCGGCGGCGCTGAGGCGCGCCTCTTCGGCGCCGCTCAGCACGTCGACAGGATAGTTGAAACGGGCTTCGACCTCATTGGTAAAGGCGGCGCCATCAGCGGCGTCGCGCACCGCAGCGGTGGCCACCATTTTAAATCGCTCAACCGGAATTTCGCGGGCGATCCCGGTGAATCTCGCCAACGCTTTGAAGGCCAATTCAACGCCTTCGGGGTTGAGCTTACCGGTATGCCCAATTCCGCGCCCCAATCTGCAGGTCACGCGCTCGTTGAAGATTGGCACCGGAAGCCTGGCGGGCGCATCAAAGACCACGAGCCGCACCGTGTTCGAGCCAATATCAACAATACCGATGCGGCCACCGGCATCGGTATTCACCGCCCCCTCTTGTCGATCACCGCTAATCAGTTGCGTTATTTCGGCTACCATTTCTACGCGCGCGCCTACGTCTAGCTTCTGTCGGAAACCAAGTGCGGCGTAGCCGGGCGATGGTGCTCCAACGCGCTGCCGCGCCCCGACAAGCTGGGATTGGTCATGAAAAATTCATGCGCGTTGAAATCGCCGTTGCCCCTGGTCGGGCGCGAATAGGTGCCGTCGGCATTCATAATCCAACTCCGCCGTCCATCCAGCAGAACGGCTCCCATGACCTGCTCAAGTACTTGTTGATGAACCGTCGAATTTTCAATAGGCACCATGACTTCTACCCGCCAATTCAAATTCCTGGGCATCCAATCGGCGGAGGATATAAAGACTTTGGCCGAGTGGGACGGCAATTCGGCGCCATTGCCGAACACGACAATGCGCGAGTGTTCCAAAAACCGCCCGACGATGCTCTTGACCCGAATGTTTTCCGAGAGGCCAGGCACGCCCGGGCGCAAACAGCAGATTCCGCGAATGATCAGTTCAATCTGCACGCCCGCGCCTGATGCAAGGTAGAGAGCGTCGATGATACCTGGATCGACAAGGGCATTCATTTTCACCCAAATTGTCGCCGACCGACCGGCGACCGCATGGGCAATTTCGGCTTCGATCATTTCGAACAAAGTTTCGCGCAAGGTCAGGGGCGAGACCGACAGTTTTTCCAAATTCGTGGGTTCGGTGTATCCGGTCATGAAATTGAATATCTGCGCGGCATCATGGCACAGTTTTGGATCACAAGTGAAAAAGGAAAGATCGGTATATATCTTGGCCGTAACCGGATGATAATTGCCAGTGCCGAAATGCGCATATGAACGCAGTTTGGCGCCTTCGCGGCGAACCACGAGGCTGATCTTGGCGTGTGTCTTCTTGTCCAGGAAACCAAATACCACGTTGGCGCCGGCTCGCTCCAAATCGCGCGCCCAGCGGATATTGGCCTCCTCGTCAAAACGCGCCTTTAACTCGACCATGGCGGTGACCGATTTCCCCGCTTCAGCGGCTTCGATCAGGGCGGCGACGGTGGGCGAATCGTTGCTGGTCCGGTACAGGGTCTGTTTAACGGCAACCACATCGGGATCACGCGCGGCCTGGCGAATAAATTGCACCACCACGTCGAAACTTTCGTAAGGGTGATGGACAATAAAATCTTTTTGCCGAATGGCCTCGAAGCAATCGCCGCCAAGCTCGCGCACGCGTTCGGGAAAGCGCGCGTTGAAGGGATCGAACATGAGATCCGGGCGGTCAAGTTTGCACAACTCGGCGGTATCGGCGAGACCGACGATCTCCGCCGAGCGAATGACCGCATCGGACGACACTCGGGACTCTTCAACGACCACGGCATACAGCCCGCCGGTGAATTTCGCATCCACCGAAAGATGGATGACCGAGCCGTGGCTGCGGCGTTTCAACGCCGATTGATAGGTCCGCATCAAATCTTCGGCTTCTTCGTCCAGCTCGACCTCGCTATCGCGGATAATCCGGAAGCAGGCGCTCTCCTCAACCTCAAAATCGGGAAACAATTCGGAAAGAAACAAAACGATGACGTCTTCGAGCAGGATCAGTCGGACCGATCGATCGTCCGGCACCGGAATTTGTATAAAGCGGTCCATGATATTGGGAAGCGGAATCAGGGCCTTCAAGATTTGCCCGTCTTTTTTGCTGCGCAACTGCAGCGCCATGGAAAACCCCAAATTTGGGATGAACGGAAATGGATGCGCCGGATCAACCGCAACCGGCGTCAAAAGCGAAAAGACCTGTTCATTGAAATAGGTTTTCAGCCATTTCAATTCTTCTGGCCCAAGCGCATCCTTGGAGGCGATATGGATACCGGCGCCGCCTAACTCGGATTTCAACGTGGCCCAGGTTTCTTGCTGATCTGTCATCAATTGGCTGGCCCTGGCGCGCACGCGTTGCAATTGTCCCGCCGGCGTCAATCCGTCCGGGCTCATGCCGGCAAACCCGGCGTCAACCTGGCCCTTCAATCCGGCGATGCGAACCATAAAGAACTCATCCAGATTGGATGCCGAGATCGAAAGAAAACGGATCCGTTCCAGAAGCGGGTAATCCTGGTTTCCTGCCTCTTCAAGCACGCGCGCGTTAAACTCCAACCACGATAATTCCCGGTTCAGAAATCGTTCCTTGGCATCAATGCCGATTGGAGCCGCGTCATTATTCGCATTCAGGGCCACAAAATTTCCGATCATTCGTTGCTGGCGGCGCCAGGTACCGGGCCGGCAAATGGGAAAAATTCACCCAATCAACCCGGGATTTCCCGTATTTTACCACAAAAATTTCGGAAACGGAAATTTCGCCATTGAATCAGGCACCTGCGTGATTATCTTATAGGATCAGCGCACCCTTCGGCGCAATGGCCGTTGGCATATGTAATTGCATCCCTATAACCCTGAAGGGAAAATCGATTTCCCGGAAATAGGCCATTTTACGCCCGTTCGTTGGTTTGAATTGCAACTCTTGAACTACTGTTCGTGAGTGATTAGCTTTAATGATAACAATGGAACGGGTAAACCGTTAATAAGTTGCGGCGCGGTCGTTGGGAGTTTTTCCAATCCGGCCTTGTCCGTTTGCGAGGGATTCCAGTCACGGTCAGTATTGGCCGCCACAATGGCAGCGTCGAAGGACACCAAATCTCCCATGCCGTCCAAGAACAAATCATCCGATGCTTCTTTCGAACTAGCTGAATTGTTTACCAATTCGGCGAGCGCGCTTGCATTGTGGGGCCAAGACGGTCGGCTTATGCAGTTCAACGATCATTTCCGGGAATTGTACCAGGGCAGAAAATTTCAAGTCGCCGCCGGCAGCAAATTGTCGGAAGCCGACGCAGCGCTGAAATCCCGGGTTATTTCTTTCCCAGGGAAAAGCCAGGGCAACCTTTTGCTCCCGGACCGGCGCAAGTCCGGAAAGCCAAGTATCATCGACATCCAATTGGATGACGGTAGTTGGTGGATCGTTACCGCGCGCAGGACCACCAGCGGTCAGGTGATGAATTCGATCTTCAATGTCACCGGTATCAAGCAAAATGAATTGGAAGCGCAGCGGTTGGCACAGCGCAACGCGCAAATGGCCGTCGCAATTTCAGCCATGGATTCCGGCGTGGTGATCACCAATCCGAATATGCCGGACAACCCGATTGTGTTCGTCAATCCGGCCTTCGTTCCGCCGCCAAATATTTCCCGTGACAACCTGCTCGGCAAACCGTTTCAAATTCTATTTCAAAACCGCGAAGATCGCAGCGCGCTCAAGCACCTGCTTAAAGACGTGAAACGGCAAAAATTGGCGCGCGCCGTTTTGCCCCGTTTTGCAAATGGCGGCAGCCCGACCTGGCACGAGCTGCGCCTCAACCCGGTGCTCGGCGACAATGGGCGCGTGAACTATTACCTCGGCATCCAAACCGATGTAACCGTCTCCAAGCAATCCGAGCTCGAATTGCAGATCCGGATGAGCCAGCAATCGGCAATCGCCGAGCTGGGCCACCGGGCGCTGGCCGGCGCCGACCTGGAAGAATTGTTCGATGACGCCGTGCGCATGGTCGCGGCGGCGTGGAACGCCAAATATGTCAGCATCGAAGAGCTGGCCGGTAACGGGGGCAGGCTCCGCCTTATCGCCGGAACCGGATGGAACAAAAGCCAACTTGGAAAATTTGAAACCCGGATCAGCCGCACTTCGATATTATCCAGGGTACTGACATCGGGGAACACCGAAACCGTCCGCCGCAGCGCCGCCGAGGCGGGCCGCAACAAGGGGCTCGCCGGAGCCAAAAAGTTGCGCCAATCGGTGGTTGCCGCCATCTCGGGGCGGGAAATGCCATACGGTATTCTTGCCGTACATGGCGGCGCCGAGCTCAAGCATGGCCCCGACGATATCAATTTCCTGGAATCCATGGCCTATGTGCTGGGCGTCGCGGTCGAGCGCGCGCTGTCCGAAGAAGCCATCCGCGAAAGCGAATACCGCTTTGAACTGGCGGTGAAAGGCTCCAACGATGGCATTTGGGACTGGGACATCAAGCGCGACCGCACTTATATTTCGGCGCGCTGGAAAACGATGATCGGCTTCGACGAAAAGTCGCGCTTTGATAACATGGAGGCGTGGATTGATAACATCCATTCCGAGGACCAGGAATTATTCCGCTCGGCCCTCAAATCCCATCTTTCAGGGGAAGCCCCGTATTTTATCTGCGAGCACCGGATGCTGCACCACGACGGCACCTATCGGTGGATGCTGGCACGCGGGCTCGCGGTCCGCGATACGGCCGGCAAGGCGACCCGCATCGCCGGATCGCTCAGCGACATCAACGAAAACAAGCATACCGAACATCAGTTGCTGAAAGATGCGCTCCACGATTCGCTCACTGGATTGCCCAACCGGGCACTGTTCACCGACCGTGTGACTCAGGCCATTTCGCGGACAATGCGCAATTCAGACTTCCTGTTTGCCGTCATGTTCTTAGATTTTGACCGGTTCAAGATGGTCAATGACTCACTTGGCCATTCCTACGGCGACCAGATGTTAATCGAAATCAGCTACCGTTTGCGAGACTGCGTCCGCGAGATCGACACGGTTGCTCGGCTCGGCGGCGACGAGTTTGCGATACTCCTGGAAGATATCGACGCCGAGGACGAGGCCGAAGAGGTGGCGCGGCGCATCAACAAACTTTTGGGCGGTCCGTTCCGGCTTGCCGATAAGGATATTGTCTCCAATGCCAGCATTGGCATCGCCTTTTCGTCGCTCGGTTACAGCCATCCCGAGGAAATGATTCGCGACGCGGATATCGCAATGTACCAGGCGAAATCTCAAGGACGGGCGCGCCATATCGTGTTTGATAAGGGCATGCATGTGCTCGCAGTTACCCAGCTTGAGATTGAGACCGACCTTAGACAAGCCATCGAGAACGACGAATTTTTACTTTATTATCAGCCTGTTATGAATGCGGAGAACGAAAAAATATCAGGATTTGAGGCGCTGATACGATGGCAACATCCGCGCCGGGGCTTTGTGCCACCGGGTGATTTTATTGCCATCGCCGAGGAAACCAAATTGATCATTCCGATTGGCCGGTGGGTCATTCGCGAAGCCGCCAAACAGGCGCGCATCTGGCAGCGCGCCTTTCCAAAGCAGGAGCTGAATGTCAGCGTCAACATCGCCCCGCAACAATTCACCGATCCCAATTTGATCGACGATATCCGTGATGCGCTGGCAGAAACGAAGCTTCCTGGGCAGCGCCTAAAGGTCGAGATTACCGAAAGCGCAATCATGGAAAATCCCCATGAGGTGACCCAACGTCTGAACCAAATTCGCGAAATGGGCGTCCAACTTCACGTCGATGATTTCGGTACCGGCTATTCATCACTCAGCCATCTGCATCGGTTTCCCATCGATGCGCTTAAAGTGGACCGCTCGTTTGTCATTTCGATGGGCGAATCGGACGAGAATATGGAAATTGTCCGCACCATCATCGCGCTCGCCCACAATCTAAAATTGAAGACCGTCGCCGAGGGTGTCGAAACCCGCGGCGCACTCGAACAATTGAAGAAGCTCGGTTGCGATTTTGCACAAGGCTACTTCTTCTCGCGCCCCTTGGAAGTCAGCGATGCGACCAAGTTTATTTCCAAGAACACCTGACCCCCACGCCAATTTTATTTCAATATTAACGCTATTCCATTGTAAGTATGGGATGTACCTCGAGCGGTGAATGGAGTGATCCACCGGTGACGCAATTCGGCAAATTTTCGCCATGGATTTGGTGCTTTATCTGGCTGGCGCTGGTAACCGGCGCGCTCATCCTCAGGCCGCTGTTGCCGGTCGATGAAACCCGCTATGTGAGTGTCGCCTGGGATATGTGGCTGAACGGTGACTATCTGGTCCCGCACCTCAACGATGCCGCATACAGCCATAAGCCGCCGCTTTTGTTTTGGCTGATCAATGCCGGCTGGTTCGTGCTCGGCCTCAACGACTGGACGCCGCGTCTGATTGCGCCGTTGTTCGGCCTCGGCTCGCTGTTCCTGACATCGGCATTAGCGAAACGGCTTTGGCCGGCCAGCCAAGCCTATCTGGTGGCTCCATTTCTCCTGCTGGGCTGCTTTTATTGGGGCCTTTATACGACGCTGACCATGTTCGATCTTATGACCGCGTTCTGGGCACTCGCCGGTATTCATGGCCTGATCGACGCCTGGCAGGGCCGGGCTTTGCGCGGCTGGAGCCTGTTCGGGATCGCCATCGGTCTTGGGATTTTAAGCAAGGGACCGGTGATATTTTTGTTTCTTATTCCGGCGGCGCTATTTGCGCCCTATTGGGCGGTGGGCGGACCCAAGCTACGCCTTGGCAATTGGTATCTGGGCGCGGCCCTCGGGCTTATTCTGGGCGCCGCCATTGCCCTCGGCTGGGCGTTACCGGCGGGGATTGCCGGCGGCGAGGCATACCGCAACGCCATATTCTGGGGCCAGTCCGCGGGAAGGCTGGTCAGCTCCTTCGCCCATCAACAGCCCGTCTGGTGGTATCTAGCGATCCTGCCGGGATTGCTACTGCCGTGGATTGTCTGGCCGAGCCTTTTGGCGGCTGTCTGGCGGGCGGCGCGCGGCAGGTTTCGCCCCGGCGGCGGGGGCCGGCCCGACGCCGGCTTGCGCCTGGCCGCCGTATGGATCCTGGCAGCCTTCGTTCTGTTGTCCTTTATCAGCGGTAAGCGACCGCATTATTTGTTGCCGGCGTTTCCGGCCATCGCCATCGCCGGGGCTGTTCTGATCGCCCGCCTGAGCGCCGGAGATCTAATTGGCCGCCGCTTGGACATGGCGCCGGCGGCGGCGATCGCCGGGCTGCTCGGCCTTTTGGTTTTGGCAGCGCCGCAAATCGATGCCAGGCTGGAATTGGAGGCGCTGACCGGCACGGTACCGGTCTTGTGGGCGCTGCCCTTGCTGGCCGCCGCCGCATTGCTGATGATCGTGCCACCCGCCGCCGCCCACGCCCGCATCCTGGCCATCGGCGGGCTTAGCGCCATTCTGCTGATCTCGCTACAGGGAATTGCCCAGCCCAGGCTCAACCAGGCGTACGATCTGGCGCCGCTGGCCAAGCGCCTGTCCGCAGCTCAGGCAGAGGGCTACGTCATCGCCAATTACGGCAAGTATCACGGCCAGTTTAACTTTCTCGGTCGCCTGAGAAAACCGCTGGTCGAAACCGGTGACGGCGAAATTATGCAATTTTTGAAAGACCATCCGAATGCGAAGATCGTTTCCTACCACGACCGCATCAAAAAGGACCGGGCGCCCGATTACGTTCAAAAATTCCGCAACCGGCTAATCGCGGTATGGGACGCAGCGGCGGTGAGGATCGATCCCGGAGTGGCGAGGCGTAACGCTGAGCCTTAAGGCTGAGATCCCGCATCTACAACTCGGTGAGAATACCGCGCACGAATGGCAAGGTGATCTCCCGGCGGCGCGCCAGGGCGGCCCGGTCGATACGATCAACCAAATCGCGCGCCGCATCCAGAGACCGCTCGATACGCGGCACCATAAAATCGATCACCGTCCCGTCGATGGACAATTGCCGATCCGAGAACAATTTGACCAGCACGCCCTTGATCACCGTATCGTCGGGCCGGCCGATGGCGCAGGCTGGTGCGCCAAGCAATCGCGACGACAAATCCCGCAAATCCGGGTTCCAGATTTTGGGAGCCTTGGAGGACGTCAACAATATTTGCCCGCCCGTTGCCGCGACTGCATTATAGATATGCAGTAGCGTTTCCTCACCGAATTCCGTATCGGCGTCGTCGGCGGTGTAGGCGGCGGCGCTGCTATCAATGCACGCCAACGCCGCCTCTTCGTTTTTGGCGCCGTTCAACGAGCGGGCGCCGGCGCGGCTTGAAAAGACTTGCAGCAGATGGGATTTGCCGCAGCCGGCGGGCCCATAAATAACCAGCGCCGGCGCCGGCCAGTCGGGCCATCGGTCGAGCCAGGCAACCGCATCCCGGTTGCAGTCCGACACCAGAAAATCCTCTCCCGACAGGGCCGGACGGTGGTCAAAGCTAAAGGTGAGCTGACCCGTCCCGCTCACGAAGGATCGCCGTCGGAATTTTTGTAGAGCGCGCTGTCCAGATATTGATCGATCACGAAACGAACCACGACGCCAATGGTTGCCGCCACTGGAATGGCCAGCAGAATTCCGGTAAAGCCGAACAAGGCGCCGCCGACCATGAGCGCAAAGATGACCCATACCGCATGCAAGCGGACCTTATCGCCGACAAATTTTGGCGTAAGGAATATGGATTCCAATAATTGCCCGACCGCGAAAACCGCCAAAACCAACAGCACCGGCTGCCAAGCGCCGAACTGAACCACGGCGATGGCAACCGCAATCGCCAAGCCGATCAGCATGCCGAAATAGGGAACGAACGACATCAAGCCGGCGGCGATGCCGATCAGCAGACCAAAATCCAAGCCGACCAGCGTCAGACCAACGCCGTAGATGACGGCGAGGCACAGCCCGACGATCATCTGGCCGCGCACAAATCCGGCGATGACACTGTCGATATCGGCAAAGATGGCGCGCAAGTTCTGCGCCGAGCCCCGCGGCAGCCAGCTATCGATCCGAGTAACGATATCGTCCCAATCCCGCAAGAGATAGAAACTGACCACCGGCGTAATCACCACCAGGGAAATCGCATTGAACAAGGCCAAGCCACCCTGCCAAATGCCGCCTAGCACCCGGATCAACCAAGCCGCCGCCGCCGCACCGAAATTTTTGGAGGTGGCGCCAATCTCGTCCAATGGCCGACCGGGAAATTTTTCCTGAAGCGCCGCCTTGGCCGGTTCCAGCCAAACGGTAACGGTATCAATTATGGCTGGGACTTTGGCGAACAATCCGACGACTTGGCTCTGCAGCAGCGGCGCGATAACAATTACCAAGGCAATCATCGCGGCAAAAAACAGAATGCAGACCGCCAGCGTCGCGGCAAGTCTGGAGCCGCCCTTTTTTTCCATCCAATCGACGACCGGATCGAGGAAATAGGCGACCGCCAAGCCGGCGATAAAGGGAAACAGGACGCTGCCGACCAATACCACGAGCACGATTGCGGCGGCCAGAACCGCCGTCCAAACCCAGAACTGGCGCTCCCGGCTCACTCGCCGGGCTCCATGGCGGCCGCCCGGCGGCTCCAAATAATCACATAGGTCGCGCCCGACAGGATCGAAGTGACGGCAACCGCCATGCCGGCGATTTGAATTGCCAATTCGGCCTCAATAGAGAATCCCGCCGCCCCCATCACGAGCATGACCATAAGAAACTGGAACGTCGTATTAATCTTCGAGATGATGAGCGGGTGCATGGTCAGATTTTGAAATAATATCTGGTAGACCGATGCGCCGGCGACAATCAAGCCATCTCGGAACACAACCAAAATGACCAGCCAAACCTCGATATAGCCGGCGGCGCCAAGGGTAATGAAGACGCAGACTAGCAAAGCCTTATCGGCGATGGGGTCGAGAAAGGCGCCGATTTCGGAGCGCAGGTTGAACCGTTTGGCGATATACCCATCAAGGGCGTCGCTGAAGCCGGCGGCAACAAACACCCAAAACGCCAACAACATGGAGCCGTTCAGTATCAGCCACACGGTAAACGGAATCGATATCAGGCGCCCAAGGCTGATGAGATTGGGAATATTCAGCTTCAAGGTTTGGTATTTCAATTGTGTACTCCGGTTTGAAACGAAGGGCGGAAACGGCCCTATTTAGTCAGGGCCAGGGACCAACTGCCTTCTTCCTCCACCAAACTTAGATCGGCCTGGGCAAGAGCCAACTTCAATTGATCCGGATCGCCCAGGTAAAACAAATTAATGCGCGCCTCATTGCGTGACAAAAGAATTAAATCAACACGCTCGATCACGGCGACCTTTTTTAACCGTCTTTGCGCCTCGACCCAATCGGAAAGTCCGGTAATCGGCAGGGCCGTGGCCAAAACCGCGCTTAGGCCAAATTGCAGCAGATTATCGAGCTTCCATTGATCTTCGATCAGCCCAACCGCCTCGGCGGCACCGCGCGCCAGCATGGCCTTGACGGTCTCGCCCTTGCCGGTCGATACGCTTGTGTTGATGGATTGATAGCGCTCCGCCGAGCCATGGGTTTTGGCGCTGATTTTAATCGCCGGTACGCCGCGCCGCGTCGCCGTCAGTTGGGCATGGGCCACGATCACCGCCGAGACGCCGTAGTTTTTGGCAATCGATGTCAGCCTGGGCGCGTCGCCCTGGATCGCCAGTTCGCCGCCGCCAAGCGCCCGGATATCGCTCAAATCTCCACGCGGGAGCTGCATGGGCACCAGGCCATCGGCAATATCGATAGCCGCGAAGGCATCGCGCCAGATGTTGGAATCGTCCCACAGGGATACCGCGCCGGCGGATTCATAGACCGGCAGAACCAGAACCGGCTTGGAGCGCGTTTCGGCGAAATCAACTGCCATATCGCGCAAAAACTCTCGCACCGCGGTGGGTTTGAACCGGAAGGTCAATTTCGCTAAATATCGAATTTGCGAATTTTTTTGATCGGCCACCTGGATATCCTGGACCAGGGCCGAAATATCCTCAGGCAGCGCATCGCCGGCACGGACGTGATCGACGCGTACAGTCAGGCGTTTGAACAGCCGCTCAAAAGCTTTGCGCTCGCCGTTGGCAAGAGCCTTTTTGCGCGCAACTTCAGCCGATTCGGCCACCTCATCGACGGCAACACCGGAAACGGTGAACACGCCCAGCGATTGGGCGCCTGCCTGGCTCCCAATAAGGGCCAATGCCAACATGGCTGGCAGCACAGTCCAAACCCGCATAACCCTCACATATCCGGCGAATTTTCGGACGCGGTTCAGGCGTAGGGGCAGCCATGAGCTCATTCTGGTCAGCATCGCATCAATTCTGGTCTTGGCTTCCGGGGTCCGTTAAATTAGCACCACGGTACACTGGTAAAAGGATTTCCGCCATCTCCTCTGAAAAGGAAGCCAACGGCCTGTCTTATCGCGGCGCGGGCGTCGACATCGACGCCGGGGAACGTTTTGTCGATAATATCAAACCCCTAGCCGCCGCCACCAACCGCACCGGCGTGGTCTCCGGCATCGGCGGATTTGGCGGCCTGTTCGATACCAAGGCCGCCGGCTTCACCGATCCAATCTTGGTGGCCGCTACCGACGGGGTTGGCACCAAGCTGAAAATCGCCGCCGCCACCGGGCGCCATGACGGTATCGGCATAGATCTGGTCGCCATGTGCGTCAACGATCTGGTGGTGCAAGGTGCAGAGCCGCTGTTCTTCCTCGACTATTTCGCAACCTCGAAGCTCGATGCAGACGCCGATACCGATATCGTTGCCGGCATTGCCGAAGGCTGCCGCCTGGCCGGATGCGCGCTGATCGGCGGCGAGACGGCAGAGCTTCCGGGCATTTACGCGCCCGGCGATTACGACCTTGCCGGCTTTGCGGTCGGTGCCGCAGAACGCGGCACTTTGTTGCCGCGCGCGGATATCGCACCGTCGGACGTGGTTCTCGGGCTCGCCTCGGACGGGGTTCATTCCAACGGATTTTCCCTGGTACGCCGGGTGGTCGAGCATACGAGCGCCGGCTACGGCGATGCGGCGCCATTTGATAGCGCGCAAAGCCTGGGGGATGCGCTCCTCGCGCCGACGCGCATCTACGTTAAAAGCTGCCTAGGCACCATCCGGGAGGGCAACGTCAAAGCCCTCGCCCACATAACCGGCGGTGGGCTGGTGGACAATCTGCCGCGCATATTACCTGATGGCCTCGGCATCGATTTGTACGCCAAGGCCTGGGATATACCGCCGGTCTTTCGCTGGATCAAAACCGCCGGCGGCGTCACCGAAGCGGAAATGGCGCGCACCTTCAATTGCGGCATTGGCATGGTGGTTATCGCTGCCCCCGACCATGCGGCCGATGTCGCCAAAATACTCACCGATGCCGGCGAAAACGTCACTCCCATTGGCGAGGTGGTCGCCCGAGCGCCGGATGACGCAAGCGTGGTCATCCACGATCAGGTAGCGGTTTGGGAATGATGCGCGTCGGCGTCTTGATATCAGGGCGCGGCAGCAATCTGCAATCGCTGATCGATGCCAGAGACGCCGGATCGCTCCCGGTCGAATTGGTATCCGTGATTTCCAACGTCGCCGGCGCGCCGGGCCTCGAGCGGGCCAAAGCGGCGGGCATTACCAGCAATGTCGTCGATCATAAGAAATTCGATGGGCGCGCGCCCTTTGAAGACGCCCTCAGCGCTGCGCTCCTTGACGCCGACGTAGAATTTTTGTGCCTGGCAGGCTTTATGCGTCTATTGACCGATGGCTTTGTGAACAAATGGCAGGACCGGCTTATCAATATCCATCCGTCCCTGCTGCCCGCCTTCAAGGGCCTGGATACGCACGCCCGCGCCATTGAGGCAGGCGTTCGCTTCGCCGGGTGCACTGTCCATTTCGTCCGCCCGACCATGGATGAAGGTCCGATCATCGTGCAGGCGGCGGTGCCCATCTTAAGCGGCGACACGCCGGCAAGCCTTGGCGAACGGGTTTTGGCCGAAGAGCACAAAATCTACCCCCTCGCGCTCCGCCTGATTGCCGAGGAGCGCGCCACCGTTGACGGTGCAAGGGTGATCATCGACGGCGCCGATGCGGCCATGGAGGCGGTGATAAACCCGCCTGGCTGACTTTAGCCGACGAGTTCCAATTCGGAGAAGAAGAAGGCGATTTCGCGGGCCGCCGTATCCGGCGCGTCCGAGCCATGCACCGAATTGGCTTCGATGCTTTCCGCGAAATCCTTGCGGATGGTTCCCGCGTCGGCGTTGGCCGGATTGGTGGCGCCCATGATTTCGCGGTTCTTGGCAATGGCGTCTTCACCTTCGAGGACCTGGACGACAACCGGGCCGGTGATCATGAAATTACAAAGATCCTCGAAAAATGCGCGTTCCTTATGCACATCGTAGAATGCCTCTGCCTGTTCAGGGGTCAGGCGTACGCGCTTTTGCGCAACGAAGCTGAGCCCCGCCTCCTCCAACCTGGCATTGATCTGACCGGTCAAATTCCGGCGCGTAGCATCTGGTTTAATAATGGACAACGTCCGTTCGATGGCCATGAAATCGAATTCCTCTTTCCTTAATTTTCCGTGTTACGGTTTCTAGTTCAATTTGCCGGCGCCAGGGAGGCACCGTTGAAAACCGGCGGATTAGTATACAACTCGAGTATGGCTGGCAACCAATTCTTACAAATTTAAACGTGCCTTGGGCAGTGTCAGTTCGACTTTCGTGCCTTGGCCCAGTGCGCAGGTGATTGACAACGCCCCTTGATGCAACGCCATGATGCCCGCCGCGAGATTGATTCCGAGCCCGGCTCCTGGCCGACCGTGGGCCGGTGCGTCCGGGACGCGGCCAAAAGGCGCCAGCGCAATATCCAGATCCGGGCCGGTCATGCCAGGACCGGTATCCTCCACCACAAACACAAGCCCGCCGCCACCGTTTTCGCCACTCGAAACCGTCACCCGTCCGCCGGCATCGGTGTAGTTCAGCGCATTTTCCAATATGCAATCCAGCGCTTGTACCAGACGGCGTTTGTCGGCGGTCAACGCGCGCGAATCCGTGTCCAGTTTGAATGTCAATGCCACGCCCCAGTCCGATGCCCGGTCAGACCAGCTTGATTCCAGTTCCTGCAATACCTGTTCGGCCTTTATCGTATCGTCGCTAAGGATAATGGCGTCGGCATTGAGTGAAAGGATCGCCATTATGGCGGTCAGGATATGTTCCAGACCCTGGCCGGACTGGTGGATGGCGGTCACATATTCAGTATATTTTTCATGCCCTAACGGTCCAAAAATGGCTTCGCTCATAGATTCCGAAAAGCCGAGGATAGCGGTCAATGGCGAGCGCACGTCATGGCGGGCATGGGCGTAGAATTCCCCGTCAATCACCGGCGGCCCGACTTCGCGGACAAGCTCTTTACCGGCCACCGGCGCCAATCCAATGCAACATAGTCTGATCCTCTGATACTAGGATTGAAGATAATTATAGGGCGCCAAAAACCCGGCGCGGGTGGAAACCTAGTTTTATTGCCATTTGAGCGGTCATACCATAGACAATATTCCGCCGACCCCGTAAGCAATGATCCCGGCCGGGCAAATATTCTTCAGCCTCGGCAACCAGGAGGTTCCCCGATGAGCGCACCCGATAGAATTTCCGGCGTCCTGACACCGGTTGTCACCCCGTTCGGCCAAGACCTGATGCCCGATGCGGAAAGCCTGATCGCCCAGTGCCGCTGGCTGTTGGCGCAGGACGTGGGATTGGCGGTGTTCGGCACCAACAGCGAGGCCAACTCCTTGTCCACGGACGAAAAACTGGATTTGATCGACAAGCTAGTGGAAGCCGGCATCGATGCCAGCCGCATGATGCCGGGAACCGGCACTTGCGCGATTACCGATACCGTGTGCCTGACCGACCATGCGGTGAAAGCCGGCTGCGGCGGCGTGCTGATGCTGCCGCCATTCTTTTACAAGGGCGTCAGCGACGATGGCTTGTTTGCCGCCTTCGCCGAAGTGATCGAACGCATTGGCGATGAAAATTTGCGGATTTATCTTTATCATATTCCGCCAATGTCCCAGGTACCGCTGTCGGTTGGATTGATCGAGCGGCTGATAAGGGCCTATCCGGAAACCGTGGTCGGCGTTAAAGACTCCGGTGGTGATTGGTCCAATACCAAATCCATGCTCGATCAGGGCTGGGATGATTTCAGGGTATTCGTCGGCGCCGAATCGTTCCTGCTGGCGAATATGCAGAACGGCGGCGCCGGCTGCATTTCGGCCACCGCCAATGTTAATCCGGCGGCGATTAAGGATTTGTTCGAAAACTGGCAGAGCCCGGACGCAGCCGCCAAGCAGGCTGCCTTGGATGCGGTCCGCGACCGCTTCATGAAGGTGCCGATGATCCCGGCGCTCAAATCGGCGGTTGCGCATTTCTCGGGTGATCCAGCTTGGTCGGTGGTGCGCCCCCCGCTGATGGCCCTCGACGATGCGCAAAACGCCACGCTTTTCGGCGCCTTGGCGGAGATCGATTTCATTATGGAGGGTTTGAGCCAAAGCGATAAGCAGACCGCCCGCGGCTGAGCTATTGCAAGTCCTAATTTATTCCGGGTAGTGCCAGCCGCGCCAAGTATTCTTGAGGTGCGGATTGAGGCGCTTGGCATAAATGTCCAATATTCGTCCCGCCACCACACAAAGGATCGCGGTTGCCACAACTTCACGCACACCGCCAAACGAAAACCAGTAATCGTTGATGAAGGCGAGCAGTTCCACTCCTTTCCATACTTCGAGGAAAATCATGATCAGAAAGCCGACGAAGAACATGTATAGCCAAGTGGAAAGCATATACAGCACCTTGGCTGTCTTCGGTCTTCGCCTCGGAATTTCGAGCTTAGTATCGCCCATGCAACTTCCGATCATAATTCGCTCCGCCGGGCGGTGCGCATGGCTATAGCGATCGACGCTTTATTCTATCCGTATAGCCTATTAATTTAAACCCGTAGCAATACCCCTTTCGCAAACGTAGCCCAGGAGTCGTCATGCCTCATGTCCCCCAGCCGGGTGTTTCCATCCATAAGAAATCGAAAACCTTCAAGGGTTTCACGGTCTTCGCACCTACCCGCTCCAAATTCGCCTATCTGATCAACATGAATGGTGAGGAGGTGCATCGTTGGGAAATAAACGAAGGCGCCATCAATCACGCGCTCCTGTTGGAAAACGGCAATTTATTCATCGGCGAGCGGGGGCCCGAAGAATCCCCGATCCCAATGGCGCGCGGTGGCCGCATCCGGGAATATGATTGGGACGGCAATGTGGTCTGGGATCATGTGGACAATACGCATCACCACGATGCCCGCCGCCTGGCCAACGGCAATACTGCCTATATCGCCTGGCACGCGATCCCGAAAAAAATCCAAAAGCGCATTAAGGGTGGGCTGCCCGGCACCGCCGCGCCAGACGGGCGCATCTATGGCGACGTGATCCGCGAAGTGAACCCGGCCGGAGACGTGGTTTGGGAATGGCGCTGCTGGGAACATATGAAGGTCGAGAATTATCCGATCACGGCGCAATATCCACGCGAAGAGTTTGGCCACGCCAACACACTGGTGCCGCTGGCCAATGGCGATTACTTGATTGGCTTTCGGGTCATCAATACGGTCGCCATCGTTGATCGCAAGACCAAAAAAATAAAATGGGAAATGCGCGACGATAGCTGGGGCGGCCAGCATGACCCGCACATCCTGCCAAACAAGAATCTGATGCTGTTCGCCAACGGCCAATTAACCTCGGCGGCGCATCCGTTTTCCCGGGTTCTCGAAATCAATACGCGGACAAAAAAAACCGTGTGGGAGTACCGCGACCCTCAGGTCATGAACTTTTGGAGCGGCTTTATCAGCGGCGCCGAGCGGCTTCCCAACGGCAACACATTTATCTGCGAGGGTGCCTACGGACGCTTCTTCGAGGTCACGCCCGAAGGCGAAACCGTTTGGGAGTACAACAATCCCTACGTGGGCCCGAGCCCGCTTTACGGCCATGAACAGAATTGGGTTTTCCGGGCGCACCGATATGCGGCAAGCTCGCCGCAGATCAAACGAAGGGTCAAACAGTAACCCATTCCCGACACCAGTGGAGGTAACGCGTCATGACCACCCAGGCAGAATCCGAATTCCTGACACAGACCGGGCCGGGCACGGCGATGGGCGACCTGATGCGCCAATATTGGATACCAGCAGCCGCCTCATCGGAAATCACTGCCGATGGCGATCCGGTGCGGATCAAGTTGCTGGGCGAGGAATTGATTGCCTTTCGGGATTCCTCCGGGCGCGTCGGCATCATGGATCATCGCTGCCCGCACCGCTGCGCATCGTTCTTTTTCGGGCGCAACGAAGAGGACGGCATCCGCTGCGTCTATCACGGTTGGAAGTTCGACGTGGAGGGTAATTGTCTCGATATGGCCAACGTACCACCGCACCAAGACTTCAAGCAAAAAATCAAAGCCAAAGCCTACAAGACTGCCGAGCGCAACGGTCTGGTCTGGGTGTTCATGGGTGATCAATCGAGCGTCCCGGCCTTGCCCGATATCGAGCCTAACTTATTACCCGAAAACGAAGTGCGCATCATGTTCGTGCAGCGCGAATGCAACTATATGCAGGCACTGGAAGGCGATATCGACACCTCTCATTTCAGCTTTCTACATGCCGGCGGGGTCAATGTTGAAGACATTTCACGGGACGAGATCGCCCATTACAACATTGTCCATCCGCAGCCCGAATATCACGTCGCCGACACTGATTGGGGAACCATGTATGGCGCCCACCGCCCAGCCGGGCCAGATCAAACCTATTGGCGCTTTGCCCAATTTTTCTTCCCGTTCTGGACCATGCCGCCGGATGGCGACTTTGCCGATCACATCATCGCCCGCGCCTGGGTGCCGATGGATGACACCCACACCATGTTCGTCCATATATCGTGGATGAATAACAAGCCGGGCCTGCGCACCGACAAGGCCGGCGTTCCCCTGCCGGGCATGTCTATCGGCATGGAAAAGCTGCCCAATACCACCGATTGGCTAGGGCGGTTCCGCACCAAGGCCAACGCCGGCAACGATTATCTATTGGACCGCGCGGCCCAGCGAAACGGAAACTATACCGGCATCACCGGCATCCATTTGCAGGATCAGGCGATCACCGAAAGCATGGGTGCGATTACCGATCATGGCTTCGAGCATCTTTCCCCCAGCGACGAGATGATCACCCAGACCCGCCGCCGCCTGGTGGTTGCGGCCCGCGAATTCGCCAAGACCGGCGCGCCGCCACCTTGCGTGACAAATCCCGATGTCTTTCTAAAAGCAAGGGGCGGTGATTTCGTCGCCCCGAAAGAGGCCGAGTGGCGGGACGTGTATGACCAGCAGATGCAAGGCTCCAAAGATCCGACCGGCCGGCTGCTTGCCGCCGAATAGAAAATAATTGGGATAAAACGGCGGCGGCGGCGGACCGCGCCATGTGGGACATGGGACAACGTGCGTTGGGACCGGATGCCTGCTCCCGCTTGACCCTAATTTCCATACGGTAATATTCGAGTTTGTGGGATTTATCCCAATTATTTTTTATCCAAATAAATGGGAAAATGTATTGCACGTGCCCCCGCCCATGGCGTAAATGGCCGCGAAATTAGGAGTTACATACAGAATGAACGCGAAATCGGTACCTAGCGATCTGGAAATTGCCCGCGACGCGACGCCGGCGCCCATTCAGGAAATCGCCGACAAATTGGGGCTGGATCAGGCAGCCGTGCTTCCCTACGGACGCGCCAAGGCGAAAATCGATCTCGAATATTTGGCGAGCCTGAACGACCGGCCCGACGGCAAACTGGTACTGGTAACCGGCATGACGCCGACGCCCGCCGGCGAAGGCAAGACCACGACCACCGTCGGTCTCGGCGATGCGCTCAATCGGATGGGCAAGAAAACCGCGATCTGCCTCCGCGAGCCTAGCCTGGGGCCTTGCTTCGGAATGAAAGGCGGCGCCGCCGGCGGCGGTTACGCCCAGGTCATTCCGATGGAAGACATCAACCTCCATTTCACCGGCGATTTTCACGCCATCGGCTCGGCCCACAATCTGTTGTCGGCGATGCTCGACAACCATATCTATTGGGGCAATGCGCTGGGCATCGATTCGCGCCGTATAAGCTGGCGCCGGGTTGTTGATCTGAACGACCGCGCCTTGCGTACCATCACAGGTTCTCTCGGCGGCGTCGCCAACGGCTATCCGCGCGAGGATCATTTCGACATCACCGTCGCGTCCGAGGTGATGGCCATCTTTTGCCTGGCCCGCGATCTTGCCGATTTGGGGGATCGTCTTGGCAACATCCAGGTTGGCGAGACCCGGGACCGCGAGCCGGTGACAGCGCGCCAGCTTGAGGCATCCGGCTCGATGACCGCGCTCTTGAAAGATGCGCTGATGCCGAACCTGGTGCAGACCCTGGAAGGCAACCCGGCCTTTGTCCATGGCGGACCGTTCGCCAATATCGCCCATGGCTGCAATTCGGTGATCGCCACCCGCGCCGGCATGAAAACGGCGGACTATACGATAACTGAGGCCGGCTTCGGCTCTGACTTGGGCGCCGAAAAATTCTTTGATATTAAATGCCGCAAAGCCGGGTTGGCGCCCGATGCGGTGGTCCTGGTGGCCACAATCCGCGCCTTGAAAATGCATGGCGGCGTGGCCCGTGACCAGCTTGGCGCCGAGGATTTGGGCGCGCTCGGCGATGGTCTTACCAACCTGACCCGCCATATCGAGAACCTGCAGCAGTTCGGCATTCCGGTGACCGTGGCGCTCAACCGTTTTTCCAGCGATACCGACGCCGAGATTGCGCTGGTGCTCAAAACCGCCACCGAGAACGGCATCGATGCCGTCGAGTGCACCCATTGGGCCGATGGCGGCGCCGGCACCGAAGCGCTGGCCGCCCGCGTTGTCGATAACATCGAAAGCAATCCGGGCTCGTTCAAATTCCTTTACGAGGATGATCTGCCCCTTTGGGAGAAGATCGAGACAATTGCCAAGCGCATTTACCGAGCCGCGGACGTTACCGCCGTCGATCGGGTGCATCAGCAGATCAAAGCCTATCAGGATGCCGGTTATGGCGATCTTCCCATCTGCATGGCGAAGACGCCGCTCAGCCTGTCGGCCGATCCGAAACTGCTGGGCGCGCCGGACGGCCACGAAGTACATATCCGCGAAGTGCGGCTGTCCGCCGGGGCCGGGTTCCTGGTGGCAATATGCGGCGATATCATGACCATGCCCGGCCTGCCAAGAGTTCCGGCGGCGAACAATATCAGCGTCAACGAGACGGGCCAGATCGAAGGGTTGTTCTAGGGCCCGGCCAGGCCCATTGGCAAAGCTATCATTCCATGTAAATGAAGTGCGCCAGCACAAGTGGGAGCTGGCGCTAACGTTGTTCATCGCGCTCGCCGGTGCCCTCATATTTGGCTGGCTGCGCATGCCGCTTCCTTGGATGCTGGGCCCGTTGTTTGGGGTCACTATCGCGGCTCTCTCAGGCGTCAATATCTGGATGCCGGAATGGCCGCGCTCGCTGATGATCGGCGTGCTTGGTGTCTTTTTCGGCAC